>NZ_AP028803.1:960479-1280639 GCF_045864955.1 Atrimonas thermophila
CTCCCGGGTTGTCCTGAAATACCAGAAAGTCGGTTTCAGGCATTTCTCGCTTTAAAGCAAGACCTCGAAGCAGTGCTTTGCTCATTTCCACATCATAGGGAGCGAATATTTTGATTCCTTTAGAACGTAGATAGCTAACGATTTCCCAATCCCACATGTTCACAGTGCCAAAGTCTGAAGTGATCACCATCATGGGTATCTTGATTTGAGCTATTGCCTCAACTCTTCGGTAGGCATCTCCCAGAATTTGGGGAAAAACAACCGCATCTGCTTCAGGTAAAGGATTCCCCAGCGGTAAGGGGTCGAGTATGTCAGCTTCTTTAGAAAAGAATTTCTTGAGGTTCTCAACCCCTTTCACAAACTCCTCATCCTGAGCAGATTGAAAATATATGGGCACCAGTTTTGCTTTCACATCTATCTCCCCCTTAAAAGCGTGTATACCACCAGTATAATGGGAAACGGGGCTTTTGAGAAGGATTTGCTTTCCGTGAAGTGCGCTTTCACCCTCCCACTTCCTTAACTGTCTTAACTGTCGTAAATCTGTATGACCTTAGGGGAAAGGATTAGGCGATAAACTCTTAAGATACTCGTCCCGAAGATTGCTTGTAAGAGTGGTGAACATTTTTTGTTAAAAGCAGATAGCTTCTGTGTAGTGTGTTTCCTGGAGGCAATTACATTTGACAAAACGGCTCACCTCCCGTGTTCTCGGGTGAGCCTTTCAAGCACTACGGAATCATACTTTTTAAGACAGAAAAACCGCCTTTTGCAAAAAGAGGGATTTTCCTTTCTCTTGGGCTTTTGGAGCGGGTTTCAGCACTTCTGGCGCGCCTGGAGGGAGTCGAACCCCCAACCTACGGATCCGAAGTCCGCCGCTCTGTCCTGTTGAGCTACAGGCGCACCACCCATTCTGAAATATAATCTTTTCGGAGTACTTTGTCAATCAAGTTTTTGTTTGTGGGAAGAAAGGACACTGTCCAGGTAGCCTTCATATCCTAATTGCTCAAGCAGTGCTGCTTTTTCTTCAACTTTTTCACGCATGGATTCCTGGTATTCTTTTAATTTTTCCTGTAACTTGGGATATTTTATGGAGAGAATCCTTACTGCAAGCAAACCGGCATTGCGAGCATTATTGATGGCTACTGTAGCCACAGGTACACCTCGCGGCATCTGAACAATGGAGAAAAGAGAATCAATGCCAGAAAGAGAGGAAGTTTTCACTGGAACTCCGATTACTGGAAGGTGAGTGATGGAAGCGACCATACCCGGAAGATGTGCTGCTCCACCGGCTCCGGCGATGATGACTTCAATACCGCGTTCAGCAGCTTCACGGGCATAATTGAACATTCTTTCTGGAGTTCTATGGGCTGAAACAATAGTTATTTCAAAGGTTATACCGAACTCTTCAAGAACCAGAGCTGCTTCTTTCATGACTGGCAGGTCTGAGTCGCTCCCCATAATAATTCCCACTTGAGGGTTCATTTTTTCTCCTCCTCTTTTAAGAGTTGTAGACTTAAATTAGATACCAGAAAGAGACCCTCTGGGCAAGTTGAATATAAAGTGTTTTCTTTTCGAGTTGAGGGAATATGGTGTATAATCAAGGCCAAAAAGTGGTGGTTGTGATGTGGCCGTACCCTTTTTCCGAAATCCATTGGGGCAATTTTGAGCGACAGGTTAAAAGCAGGTTTCAAAGAATGCAGCAAGAACAAGTGGTTTCACGGTTGTTTGCAAAGGACTATACTCTTTGGAAACCTTCACCAGAGGAGATTACTAACCGCCTGGGCTGGCTTGATTCGCCAGAGCAGATGAAAAAGGAAATCCAAATACTGAAAGCATTTGCAGAGGAACTGCAAAAAGAAGGTTTTAGAGTTGCCTGTCTTTTAGGTATGGGCGGATCCAGCCTTGCTCCCGAAATGTTTAGCAAGGTTTTTGGCAAGACCGAGGGTTTTTTGGATTTACTGGTTCTTGATAGTACTGATCCGGACTGGATAGCGTACCTGGAAAATAAGCTGCCCTGCGAGAATAGCATGTTCATTGTGTCCACCAAATCGGGTACTACGGCAGAGACTCTCGCCTTTTTCAGGTACTTTTTTCATAAACTTTCGCAGTTAAAAGGCAAAGAAGCAGGAAGGCATTTTGTGGCTATAACCGACCCGGGCAGTCCTCTGGAAGAAATTGCTTCCAGGCGTCTTTTTAGGAAAACCTTTCTGAATAATCCAGATATAGGAGGTCGTTATTCGGCACTCTCTTTTTTCGGATTAGTACCAGCCAGCCTTTTAGGTATAGATCTTGGAAAGCTGCTTGATAAAGCTATTTTAATGCGAGAGTTTTGCAGTAGCGATAATTCAGAGTGCAATCCAGCTGTTGTACTTGCCACGTATCTGGGCGAACTCGCTCTTTTGGGTAGGGACAAAGCAACATTCTTTTTTGACCCTCCTTCTCTATCGAGTTTTGGGGATTGGATTGAACAGCTTATTGCAGAAAGCACAGGAAAAGAAGGCAAAGGAATCCTTCCTGTAGTTACCGAAAAACCTCTTAAACCAGAAGACTATGGCAGCGACCGAACCTTTATCTTTATTGAGGATATGGAAAGCTCTTTGTTCCGGGACTTTAAAGAGGATCTCAGGCGCAATGGCCATCCTGTATTGAGTTTGAAGATTGAAGATTTTTACGATGTAGGAGGTCTCTTTTTCGTGTGGGAAATGGCTGTTGCTTTGGCTGGTCATATTCTTCAGATAAACCCCTTTGACCAACCTAACGTGGAGTCAACCAAGGCTTTTACCCGGGCGTTGATTAGCGATTATGTAAAGGAAGGAAAATTATCTCAGGAGAAACCTCTTTTTGAGGAAGATGGAGTGAGTGTTTTTGGAAACTGGCCTGGCAGCAATTGTAAGGAAGTTATGCGCAACTTTGTGAAGGAAGTGAATACTGGTGGCTATATTGCTGTTCAAGCTTTCATGGCACCATTTGAAAACACAAAACGTGAATTAGAGGAAATTGCTCTTCTGCTCCAGAAAATAAGTAAAGTTGCTGTAACTATCGGTTTTGGGCCTCGCTTTCTTCATTCCACTGGTCAGCTGCACAAAGGAGATGCCGGAAAGGGTATTTTCTTGCAATTTTTAACCGAAAACCAGAATGATATGGTCATACCTGAACTGGATACTGAAAACTGCTCTTCTGCAGTGAACAGACTCACTTTTTCGGTGCTCAAAAAAGCTCAGGCCCTGGGGGATCGAGAAGCACTTCGGGAAGCAGGAAGAAAAGTATTGGGCATACAACTTGAGAGAGCTGAGGACCTTTTAACTGTGAAGGAAGTGCTTCATGCGCTTTTAGCTGAAGGTCGATAAACTGGTCCAAAAGTTTTTGACTACTGGTTTTTGAGGGGTTCCGGGCTTGCACTGAGGTCAACAAAAAACCACGGGTTCCAACGAACCTTCCAACCTTTTCTCGTCGAGGGATCCAGCTTTCACCAAACACCCTCGACGCTTCAGATTCAGGCTTTTGCTTTCCCTTCGGAAAGCTTCGAACTTTTCCCTTACGGGCTTAAGCTCTTTTTCCTGAACCTCAGGTTTTCTGATTCCTCAGAACCCGTGACATAAATAATAATACCACCCCCTGCTTTCTCTGTCAAGGGGTGGTAGAAAAAATTCTGTAGAGGTATCGGAGTTTCATTCACAGTGTTTTGTAAGGCTAAAAGAGGATTATATGGTTGAAAAAATTTTTGTAAAAAGTTGCCATTTTTTGATTTTAAAAACTGGTATCCAGGGACAGGTAGAATTCGGGTTTACCTTCCCTGCTTATAGGATAGCTCAGGCCAGTGGTTAAAAGCAACGGAATGGAGTCGTTGCCGAGAAAGGCACGGGCATTAAGTTCACCTCCTATGGCGAAGAACTCTTCTCCAAAGTTTTCGTTTGCAATGCTGGCTCCCTGAAGATACACTTTGCCTCTAAGGTCTTTTATAAAAAAGGTGTTTCCCAAAGGTAGGTAAAGAACCTTGAGTGGAAAAGACAGAGAGATTTCTCCATAGAGAAAATTCTTGCCTCGAATTTGAGGATGGCCTTTTAAGGGAATGTTTTGATCTCCAATGGCAAAAGCATCCTCGAAGGAGCTTTGGCCTTCTGCCAGGGAAAAAGAGAGAATACTATTTTTGGTGGGAACGACATAATCTTTTGTATATTGTAGTACCAATTCAGAACCTGGTTCCTGGTTACAATATCCCACAAACCATGAACCTTCAAAGCTTTCTCTGTAAATCCACGCATCGTTTCCCCCATATTGTTTTGTTGCGAATTCACTCAGCAATCCTCTTTTGTGGTGTGATGGTGAACTGCTTTCCACAGGTTTTTGTATCAGCGATAGCTTCAGTACTCCTTGACGGTTTTGGGTGATAACTGGCAAACTTGCACCGAAAGACCATTCATCTTGCTTTCCAGATTGGACCGAAAGATGAAAGTCCACAGGTTGAGCACGGTTTATATACTGGATTTTCACATCGCTGAAGTTATAGTTGAGGGAAAAGTAGATTTTCTCCAGAGGGTCCTGGGATTCCAGTTTTACTCCTTCTACCTGGGGTAAGATTCTAAATCGTAAATGTTTTAATGGTTGATACGCTTTTTCTGTTGAGAAAGGTTTGTCTGGAGACATAGTGTTCACTTCTGGTAGCGGTTCTTTAGTAAGTCTTATTTTTTGCCAGAGCAATTTGTTTATTTTTCCTACCTCATATCCTCCAGCGTGGTAAGCAACCGTATATGTTGCGTCCTTACAGAGTATGGAATCGAAAACTCCACTGGCGACGTCAGTCAGTCGGAAAAAGGCACCATTTTCGAGAGAGTAAGCATAAAGGTCGTACTTGCCGTTTCGGTCGGATGAGAAACAGAGGTATTTTCCGTTCTCGGAGAAGCTAGGGTACAAATCTGCTGCCTGATCCTGGGTAAGGAAACGAAGGCATCCCTCTTCTAACTCTAAAAGGGCTATATCTGCGTAACCGTAGTGCCATCCTGAGATAGCGAGAAGTTTTTTATCTGGAGAAATGACCATTTCTATGGGGTGAAAGGAAGATGGAAAGGAATATACGGGAACAATTTCCTGATTGTCCAGATCCAGTACGAAAATGCCTTTTTGCGCTGGTTCCCTACTTAGAAATAAAATTTTATGATTGTTTAGAAACAAGGGAGATAAAGCCCTTAAGTACTGTGTCATGCGTTTTTCTTGCTTTTTTTGGAAATCATACATGAAGATATCAACGTAATCCCTGTATTTGCCCTCTACCCTCTTACTATATATCACTTTCTGCCCATCATCTGAAAAAGAAGCTCTTCCTTTGATTTCACCGGTTATTAGTAACTTTTCTTGGTTTGAGGAGAGAGCAAGCATTCGTAGTCCGGGGAGAAAGCGGGGGTGAGAGAGGGAGTAGACAAGATGCATCCCATCGGGAGCGATAGTTAAGCCCCGGGTGTAAAACCCTTTATTGGTCAAAAATTTGATTTGTGTTGCGGGACTTTGAGTGGTAGTTTTTTCCAACATGTATTTTTCCCAGTCTCTGAAGAGTTGGTTTAGGGTGATTCCAGTTGCTTTTTTGACTGCTCTGGCAAGGTCAAACGGGTTGGCTGTTCTGTTTTGATAAATCACTATTTTTTGCAGAGTTTCGGCTCCAAATCTCTCGACAATGTAAGCACAAAGGCTTGCACCGTAAACGTAGCAGCCAAGGCTTCCTGGCCACTCATCAGTGTAGCCGTAGCCACCAAAGAGCGAAGGATTTTTAAGTCCATTCGCAGTTTCTTCTCTCCAGTACATTTCAAACAGGGGGTCCTGGAGGCGCCCCTGATCATTGAGCGTTGATTCCATATATATTGCATAACCTTCTTTGAACCAGGCAGGCTGCAGAGCTCCTGGGGGGATGACTTTTCCCAACATTTTTCCCCAAAGTTCCTCCTGAGGTATTATTCCACCTTGAAAGAGATGGGCCAGTTCGTGAGTGAGCACAAGTTTGAACCAGTTTCCAAAATGAGTTCCTGACAAGTGGTCAGCCGGGTAAGCGCTTAAAACGATTATTTTTTGCCAGAGTGTATAAGCAAAAGCATTTGAAGCCACCGAAGAATCAAGAATGACTATTTGAGGTTTAGGAGTAAGGGTGCTATGAAATGTATTTTCCAATTTCTCTATGGTAGTTTCTCCTATCTCCACGATTTCAGGAACGTAGTTCCTTAAGGAAGCAGGAAAGATTATCTCCAGTTTGGGAGTGCTTATAGAAAAAAAATCCTGATGAGGCGAAATCCTTAATGCTGCATCACAGCTTGGGAAGCTAAGCCACAATATAGAGGATAGTGATAGCAGAATGATGAAAATCCAGGCGTTTTTGAGGAAATACTTAAGCTTTATTTTCACCATTGGTGATTTCTGTACCCAAGTCGGTTGGAGCTCTCCCCAGTTTGTAAAGGAGCTGGAGAGTTTGTTTTATCTGATCTTCCAGGCTCTCTTTTTCGTGTGCTCTGTGGGGGTAAATTACGTATTGTTTTCTGAAGTGTGCAGGGGTAACGTTTAGCATTAAAGAGTTTGCACCAGCCATAAGGCCGTTTTCTCGAGCTAAGGGGTCCAAGGTTTCAAAAGCAGTCGTCACCAGTATTTTAGAATGCTTGGGTGCCAGGATGCGTATTAATGCTAAGGCGTTGAGCACACGGGTTTTGTTTGGAGGCCGAGAGTGTCCCAGAGGGGTTTCTGGATGAGGCAGGAAGGGGCCAAAGCTACACATTTCGGCGCGCAACTCGCTGGTAAGAAAGATATCATTTAAGAGGTCTTCATCACTCTGGCCTGGAAGGCCAATTAGAGCGCCGGTGATGATCAAGTAGCCTATTTGATACGCAATTTTCAGATGCTGAATCCGCTCTTCCAGTGAATAGCCGGGATGCAACTTTTCATAGAGTACCGGATTGCTGGTTTCAAAGCGCATCAGAATCCCGCGCGCTCCTGCTTGATACAGAATTTCCAAGCCTCTCTCACCTACTTCGCCACAACTTACAAAGATTAACACAGGGCGTTGCCGTTTAAGTTCTTTTATCAATTCTGCAAGTCGTTTTGCAGGGAAACAAGGGTCTTCTCCACTTTGGAGAACCAAGGCCTGGAACCCGTACTGATCAATAGCCTGAATTGCTGTTTGTATTATTTCCTCATCGGACATTCGGTAGCGTTTTAATTTTCTGTTGTGTATGGATATCCCACAGTAGCTACAGTTCCGAGAGCAGAAATTGGAGAACTCGATTATTCCGTGCACACAGCATGAGTTCCCCAGATATTTTCTACGCAAAAAATTAGCAGTTTTATAAAGCAATTCCCTTTCTTTTTCATCTTCCAGGTTGAGAAGGAAAAGCGCCTCTTTTTGTGAGAGAGTTTTTTCTTCCAGAACTTTATCGAGTATTCTGAGTAAATCGTTGCTGGTAGCTTTCCTTTCAAGCTGAAGTCGACTCAGCCTGAGGTCTACTTCCTGAAGCTCAAAAAAGGTTTCTTTCCAGGTCGAGAGAATGGATTGTGCTTCTTCAGGGGGAATTTTTTTGATCACAAATCCCCCTTGAGCGTAAACAAAATCTCCAGGAGAAAGGTGTTCGAGTTCGTTGTAGGCTTTCCTTTTTTCTCCAAAGTAGTCTATGATGGCCAGGTTGTTTTCAATTTCCTCTACAAGGCCAGGTATGGCATAACACACAGCAATCCCCCGTCCTATTCGTAATCGAAAGAAAGCAATCGTAATTCTCGAGTGGAGCTTGATTCGATTTCAAGCTCAGCTTCTTCCAGAATAGTGCCTTTGCTTTTCTCTTTGAAGAAAAAGCGCAATACTTCTGGATTTATCTCTGTAAAATCGCCCATCCTGAGGTATATCCTGGTTATTTTTTTAGCGCCCAGATTGGTTCCCATTGCTAACAGGTCGTCAAACAGCTGTTGTATAAGGTGGAGTTCGTGCATTATTCATGCCTCCAGTATATAGTTCGCTATTTCGCGAGCGGCTTTTTCTACCTGAGGGTTTAGCCCTTCTCCAAAAGAAACATCCGCAGGTTGTATGCCCACGAAGAAAACAGTACAACCACTTTCTTCAGCAAGGGCTTGATAGAGGATAGGAATGGGTAAGTTGTGTGTACTCAAAGTCATTGCAAAAATTTCTTCTTCAGATATAATTCTTATCTCGCCAGGTTCACCACCAAAGTCGGCAGCATCTATGATTATGATTTTTCCGCTATCTTTTTTCACAAAATCAAGGCTTTTTTCTGGTCGGTCGTAAACGTTGAGTAGCGAAACCCCCGGTGGCAACCTTTTGGCCAGCAATTCAGCAAGATAAGGTCCGACTCCATCATCTTTGCGAAGGGGGTTGCCAATAGTAATGATTAGAGTCGTTCTTTCTGGATCAGGTTTTAGTACTTCCTGGAGAGTTGGTTTTGTTTTCATGGCCATTATTTTACAAAACTTACCTTGAGAAAATGAGTTGAACAAGATATACAGGGGTCATAAGACCTGACCAGCATTTCCAGCCTGTGGACTATTTCCTCTTCGTCTTTTTCAAGGATTTCTGGAATTAATTTCCTCATATCATATTCAATATTCTGGAGATTTTGGGCGGTGGGTATTATGCAATTCGCGTCTGTAATATGCCCATTGTCATCTACCTGGTAGTGATGGAAAAGAATTCCTCGTGGCGCTTCCACTGCACCTACTCCACTGCCTGCTTTTACGGGAATGTTTTTTTTCTCATTGAGGCCTACCACGATTTCCTCATCGTAGTTAATGCCATCTCGCATGAGCTCTTTGATGATATCCATACCGTGGTACAAACAGTGGAAACATTCTACAACCTGGGCAAGGGTATTGAGGTAAGGATTTGTAATTTTGCGGTTCATGCCCAGTGCATCACCTACTTCTTTGGCTTTGGGGTGCAATTTGGAGTAGTTCAGATTAAGGCGTGCCAGGGCGCCAACCATGTATGACTCACGGTTCCACTTGGTACGCTTTGCCGTTGAGTAAGGTACCACAAACTCATTGGTTACTTTCTGGTAGTCTTTTTTGTCGACTGTTATGCCTTCCGAGGACCCAATAGCGCTTCCCTGAAGTAGAGGATATTCTGCATCTTCTGAAACTAAGGCCACATACTCGGTATCGCGTTCAAACTGGGGGAAAGACAACTGGTTCATTAGTTCTGCGGTTTCTTCGAGGTCTTTGGTCATTCCTTCAAGTAACTCAAGCATTGTTTCAAGGTCTTTTTCCCGAGGGAGTTTTGTAAATCCACCTACAGTGCAGGATATAGGATGTACATGCCTTCCAACCAGGATATCACATACTTGGTTGCAGGTTTTTTTCATTCTTAGAGCACGTTTCACGGTCTGGTTATGCGTGTCTATAAGTGGGACGAAGCTTTTGACTCCCAGAAAGTCAGGCAGGGCCAGGAGGTAAATGTGTAGAATATGGCTGTCTAATATCTCGAGATCCATAAGTAGTTTTCTTAATTTTACGGTTTGCTCGCTGGGCGTAAATCCTATAGCATCTTCGGCTGCTTGGATTGACGCCAGGGAGTGACTGCAAGCACATATTCCACATATGCGGGACGTAATATGTTGCACTTCGAATACTGAACGTCCGCGCAACATACCTTCAAAGAAGCGTGGTGACTCCACAATCTCTAAGCGACATTCTTCTAGAGAGCCGTCTCGTACATTGATTACTATGTTTCCATGCCCTTCAACACGAGTTAAATATTCTAAGTTGACATTAAAACTCTTGCTCATTTTTGAATCCCACCCTGCAAATTTTGTTTTAGGCGACAGGTGTTGTACATGTCCATTCTTTTAACGATGAAATTCAGGTCGATGTTGTATTGCTTGAGAACCTCCTGGAAGCCTTTTTCATTGGGATTAGACACCATGCCCCGACATCCGTAACAAATATTTCCGTTATTGATACACCATGAGTTGCAACCAGCTCGAGTGATGGGCCCCAGGCAGGTGATACCCTTTTCGTAGAAGCAGACATTTTCGTTGAATTTACATTCTACACAGACTGCTACGTCCGGGACATGGTAAGGAAGTCCAGAGAGGGCGCATTTGAGAACTTCTACAAACTCTGGAGGATATACCGGACAGCCGTGGACAAAGTAGTCTACTTCCACCACTTCATGTAAAGGCCTGGTAGGCAGAGTTTCGAAAAGCTGAGCACTATCTCCGTAAACGTATTTCTTTATTTCTTCGAGAGAAAAGTTATTTTTTATGCCGTTAATTCCCCCAATAGTCGCGCAGGAACCATAAGCGATGAGCGTTTTCGACCTTTGACGAATTTTGGTTATTCTCTCTACATCGTGTGGGGTGGTAATGCTACCTTCAACTATGGCTATATCATAAACACCGTCCCACTTTTCGCTCATTACTTCTCGAAATTCTACTAAATCTATGATTTCCAGAATAGAAAGCAATGATTCACCAAAGTTAGCGACCTGAAGCTGACAGCCTTCGCAACAAGTGAAGTCAAAAAAGGCTACCTTGGGAGGTTTCATTATATCGCCCCTTTCAGGTTTTTAATGCGGCTATAAAAAAATACCGGGCCGTCCTGACAGCAATAAATATCGTGAATTTGGCAATGCCCGCATTTGCCAAGACCGCATTTCATGTGGCGTTCTAAGGAAAGCACGATGTGCTCTTCAGGAACCCCCTTTTTAAGCAGTTCTGCAATTACGAAACGGTACATTACAGGAGGACCAACTATCACTGCAAACGTATTCTCTGGGTCAATGTCCACGTTGGGAATTAGCGTGGTTATTACGCCGACGTTCCCCATCCATTCCGGGTCTGCTTCGTCAACTGTACAGCTAAAGTTGACATCCAGTCTTTGTTGCCAGGTTGTGATTTCATCCTTGAAAAGCATGTTTTGGGGATTTTTGCAGCCAAAAAGTACCTGAACCTTACCAAAATCTCGACGATTGTCCATAACGTAATTGATGAGAGACCTTAAAGGCGCGATGCCTATACCACCGGCAACCATCAAGAGATCATGACCTATTAACTTGGTAATTGGAAAGCCCACTCCAAAGGGTCCTCTAATACCTATGTTGTCACCGGCTTCAAGTCGATGTAGGGCCCTGGTGAGTCTTCCCACAGCTCTGACGCACAGCTCAAAACTGTTTCTGTGGGTAGGCGAGGAACATATGGAGATAGGTGCTTCTCCAACACCTCTCAGGGATACTTCTACAAACTGTCCGGGCTCAAAGTCCAGTATTTCTCCTTCCGGTAGAGCGATTTCGAATAACTTATCTTGGCTGGTCAGCCTTGAAGTACGTACTATGGTGGCTTCTTTTACTTCATAGCCAGTATGACTTATCAAGAGCTTGTCCATACTTTTCCCTCCTTTGTGTGGAGGTAACCAGTTTCTTGAGCCAGTTGGGTTATGGTTTCTTTAAGGTCTATCTTTGCCATGCAAGTTCTGCTGCACCGTCCACACCCTGTACAGAAGAACTTATTATACCTTTTGACTGGGTAAGAGAATTTTCGATTGAAGCGATGACGTTTGCGGTCTGAACGTAGAGCGCGAAAGCTCTCTCCACTGGCAATTTTCGCAAAGGGTTCGTTTTGACAAGAGTCCCACACGCGGATGCGCTTGCCGGTCTTGAGGTCCAGATTGGGCACATCCATTACATCGAAACAATAACAGGTAGGACATACATTGGTGCAGTTTGCGCAGGAAAGACAGCGGTTGCCAATTTCTTCCCAAACCTTGGCTTCAAAGCCTTCTGCAAACATTTTGGGTATCAGATTGCGGTCTATAGGGACTTCAGGCTCGAAGGTGTCTTGTTTTTTTTCTCGAAGATGTTGTAGGTCTTTAAAGTGTTTTGGTGCCGGATCTGTGAAAAATTGAAAATTTTTAATCAGTTCTTCCCCCTTCTGGGTGGCGATGTGTACCATAAAGTAGTCGTTAAGGTCAGTGAAGAAGAGGTCGTATCCGCCTTGAGGGAGAAAAGTACCCATTAGGCCACACGATGCAAAGCTATCGCAATAGTTATTGCACTCCAGGCCTATAAGGGTTATGTACCCTTTGCGAATGAGGTAATTGATATCTTTAGGGCGGTCGTTGAAAACTACGTTAAGACATTGAATTCCTGCAAGATCACAGGTGTGTACTCCAAAGAGAATAAGTTTTTCAACTTCCACAACTGGTTGCATATTTTGTCCTCGACTGGCATCGTATTCGGCCAGCGTTTCGTATTGAGGCATGAAGTACTTTTTTGGAGGAAGTATGGTGGGAATATAATTAAGAGCTATTTCTTCTGCTTGACTTACTTCTTCAAAAGAAAACTGGTTTGTTTTTTGGTCTTTCCTGACTGGAGCTACTACTTTGGATATTAAATTGAGGTGCTCGATAAACGCTCCAAAGTGCTCTTTTTGAAGGACGAGATATCTCAAATCTATCAAACCCCCCATGGGTGGTTTTATAGAAAAAAAACAGGTTATGCACTGAAAATATTCCGGGACTAACTTATGCGAGGAATAAGGCTCTCGTTTTTTATTTTTGTCAGGTTTGGTAATAGTCTAAAGGTAGAAATTTTAGTGCGAAAGGAAAAGGGCAACCATAGCTGGGTTGTTCCAATCCAGGAAACGGCGGTTGCCCTTTTCCTTTTTTAGACTTTGAAGCGTAAAAAGGCTCCGATTCTCTGAATTTTTTCAAGTAGAGGATTATCGGTTTTTATGTATTTTACTTCTCCACCTTGGAGAAGAACTTCTGCGATGATTTCATCAATGATGTCTTCAACTTCAACGGGTGGAAGGTTACATAGTGGACAATCACTTTTCTCCAGAGTTATGTAGTGACACTGGGGGCAAACAAAGCCTTCCTGAGTAAGGTCTTCATCTACTACCACCATCTGGCAAGCTCCAAAGTGTAAAGCTCTTAAAACATTTGGTAAACTACTGGTTGCTAGATCATCGTTGCCAATTTTTTCTATGAGTTCTTGTAGTATCTGGTTGTCTTCTTCTGTTTCAATGTTTTGTTCAGCTTTAAGTGCTTCTTCGATGATCACGTTGATGGGGTCTTTGGGGTTAAGATTTAGTCGTCCCTTTACTCGGGTACGGAGGTAAGAGTGCAATAGGTTAAGAAAAGCTGGATAATCTTCTTTCTTTATTCCTACCAGTAAATAGTCAAAGTGGCCCTTGCGGAAGTGTTCCATGCAGGCAAAAGCAACTTCTTTATAGTGTTGTAGGATCTGATTTTCTATTTTTCTTTCTATCCTTCTCTCTTCTAACCCATACCATCCTCCTTCTTTGATTTTCCCTCGGATATTCGTTTTATGCTCTTCGTGCTCCATAATCTCGCCCATATAAACTTCAAACAGGCGGGCATCACGGTGGTCTACAATTGCCACCAGAAGACGATGGTACTCATCGAGAATGGCAGTTAGTGGTCTTAAATAAGGGTCAGGGTCAAAGATGATTTGGTTTTTCGCTGCTTGGGGTAAAAGAAACACCCTAAATAAGTTTTCTTCTGAGTTAACGAAAGCTGCTATCCCCCTGGTTCTCCCTTTTATTTCAAGTTTTTCTTCCAGAAACTGGTTTATCTGGCTGAAGTCTCTCTCAAACTGGCGTACTCTTTCTTCTGCGACGTCTCCAGATTTTAATTCTGCCAGTTTTTCTCGATATACGTTTTGAGCGACTTTTTTAAATTTTTCAGCAACGATAAATCGGGGGTCGATGTTCAGATAAAAGGAGGTAACCCATCCTTTTTGAGGACGGTATTTTAAGATTTCCTCTATTTTTTCCGCAGTAATTAATCGTTCTTCTCGGTTATTCATCTTTCAATCTTCCTCCTTATCGAAAGTATTTTTTCTTGAAAGGGCGGATATAGAATGCCTTGCTCGGTTATGATGGCTGTTATTAAGGTGTTTGGCGTGATATCAAAGGCTGGATTTTCTACCTCTGCTTTTTCAGGCACTATCTGGTGCTCTTTCCAGTATTTTATTTCGGCCGCGTTTCTTTCTTCAATGGGTATTTGCGATCCTTCGACAATCTCGAAATCAATTGTTGAAGTTGGCGCTGCTACATAAAATGGTATGTTGTGATATCTGGCGAGCACAGCGAGTGAGTAGGTTCCTATCTTGTTTGCTGTGTCTCCATTGGTTGCAATTCGGTCTGCTCCCACAATGATTTTGTTGATTTTCCCCTGTTGCATCATGAAGGCTGCCATGTTGTCGCAGATTACTCTGGTGGGAACACCATTTCGGGTAAGCTCATAGGCGGTAAGCCGAGCCCCTTGGAGTAGTGGCCTGGTTTCATCGGCATAAACCTGAATTTTTTTGCCCTCTTTTAGCTGTGCCCAGTAAATCGCACCCAACGCGGTTCCCCAGGCACCACAGGCAAGTGCACCGGCATTACAATGGGTGAGAATTACGTCTCCATCCTGTATGAGGCTTGCACCGAGTTTCGCAATTTTCCGGTTCATTGCTTCATCTTCTCGTTCTATTGTTGTAGCTTCTTCAATTAACCTGGAACACGTCTCTTCTGGGAGTGTGGCGTTTTTTTGAGCTTCTTGCCAGATTTTTTTCATTCTGTCCAGTGCCCAGAAAAGGTTTACTGCGGTGGGTCTGGTGGATCGAAGAATCGAATCTACCCTTTCTAAAAAGGGATAAAAATCGTTTTGCCTGGTGGTACCTTCAAGCGCTCCCAGACATAGGCCATAAGCAGCGCTTATTCCAATCAGGGGAGCACCCCTTATGCGGAGAGATTTTATGGCTTCAGCTACCTCTCTGAAGTCTGTGGTTTCTCGAAAGACTTCTTGAGTGGGGAGAAGGGTCTGATCGAGGTAGCGTAAAGCGTTTCCTATCCATTCTACAGGTTTTATCACTATTGCACCTTCCTTTCTTAAGGTGTTAAAGTATTTGTCCTCCCAGTTTTGTTGCTGTGGCAACGATTACTGTTGCCATAAGGATGCCTCCTGAAACGTAAGCCAGAGATTCTTTAATCGAGAAGCCCATTAACCAGCAGGCCAGCGAACCTGTCCATACTCCTGTAAAAGGCAGAGGTATACCCACAAAAAACAATATCCCCCATTTGCCAAATTTTTGGTAAGGCGCGATTTTTTTGCGAGTGCTCTCAAGTATTTTGAGCCAGCTCTTTTTGAAATATGCGTTTCGGGCAATCCAGGCTTCAAAACTTGGAGCAAGATTCATAACTATGAAAAAAGGAATTAGGTTTGCTGTTCCTGACACTGTTATGACTAAAACCCAGGGTAATTTTTGCACCAGAATGCCATAAGGAATGGCTCCACGCAGTTCGCTGATGGGTAAGCTGGCTATCAGCGCTGTCTTAAGGACTCCTTCTATCATAGTTGAATGCGTGCTACAAGTTCTTTTATTATGGTTGTCAGTTTTGGTTCTGCTTGGTTTGCTGCTTCTACAATTTCTTCAAAGTTAACTGGTTCTACTACTCCATCGATGGCCAAATCAGTTATGCAAGAGATTCCAAACACTCTTATTCCTGCATGTCTGGCTACAATAACCTCAGGAACGGTTGACATACCAACAGCATCTGCGCCAATGGTGATCAGGAATCGGTATTCTGCTGGAGTTTCCAGATTGGGTCCAGGGAGAGCAACATAAACTCCCTGGTGTACATAAAATCCTTTTTCTATGGCTATGTTCAGGGCCAATTCTCGGAGTTCTTTATCGTAAGCTTGCGACATATCCGGGAAACGCGGTCCAAGTTCAGGATCGTTGGGCCCCCGAAGGGGATTATCTCCCAGTAGATTTATGTGATCGGTAATAATCATCAAGTCTCCTTTTTTCATGTTTCGATTCATACCGCCTGCTGCGTTGCTTATGATGAGCACTTCTATGCCCAGAGCCTTCATAACTCTTACTGGGAAAGTTATTTGTTGCATGGTGTATCCTTCGTAGTAGTGGAATCTTCCCTGCATGGCGACCACTGCTTTTCCAGAAAGGTTTCCCAGTACCAGGTTTCCCTGGTGGCTTTCTACTGTGGATACTGGGAAATTGGGTATTTCCTGGTAGGGAATGACTCTTTCTATTTCAATGTCATCAACCAGGGCACCGAGGCCTGTTCCCAAGATGATTCCTATTCTGGGATTTAGTCTGGTTCTTTCTTTAATAAAAGCGCTGGTTTCTTGAATTTTGGCTTTCAGGTTTTCCATTATTCATATCACTCCTTGTTATTTTATTTTCTTGGGAAGTGTTTATCGTAAGCTTCTTGCAAGACCTTCCTGGTTATGTGGGTATAAATTTGAGTTGTGGAGATGTCGCTGTGTCCAAGACATTCCTGAATTATACGCAAGTCGGCTCCGTTTTCAAGGATATGGGTTGCAAAAGTGTGCCGCAAAGTATGAGGTGTCACGTTCTTTGTTATACCGGCTTTACGGGTATAACGCTTTATCATATTCCACACACTCTGACGAGTTATCGGTTTCCCGGAAGGCCCCAGGAAAACAAAATTACTGGGTTTCCCTTTTAGAAAGTGAGGCCTTCCCCCTGCCAGATAGGCTTCAATTGCTGCTTTTGCCTCCTCTCCAAAAGGTACGATTCTTTCCTTAAATCCCTTGCCCCAAAGGCGTAGCATGCGGTTTTGAAGGTCGAGGTGTGAGAATTCAAGATTCACCAGTTCACTTACCCTCAGGCCGCTACTGTAGAGGAGCTCCAGTATGGCTTTGTCTCTCAATCCTGAGGGTTTGGTGGTATCAGGGAGAGTTAGAATTGCTTCTATTTCAGCAAGAGTGAGTACCTGGGGTATTTTTCTCCCTATTTTTGGGGTATCGAGTGAACGCGCAAGATTTTCTTTGACCAGATTTTTTTTGAGTAGAAAAGCAAAAAAAGATCTCAGCGCAGAAATACGCCTGGCTAAGGTAGTAGAAGTATGTCCTGCTCTATACTGCCAGGTTATAAATTCTTCCAGATCTTTTAAGGTAAGTTCTTCTAAAGAGGTAATCTGTCTCTTAATTAAGAAACCGTGCAAGGCTTTCAAGTCGTTCTCATAAGAACACAGTGTGTTTTCAGAAACTCGTTTTTCCCAGTAAAGAAAATCGAGAAAGGCCTCAATTGCTTCTTGAAGGTTTCCTGGAGACATAGCTTTTTATTACCCTTTTTAAAAAGAGTCCAGCGATAATCAAGAAAATGCTGGCCAGTTGCGCCTCGGTAAATAAACCTGCAATAGCGAAGGGTTCATCTCGCCAATATTCTATCAGAAAACGAGCGATTCCATAAAGCCATAAGTAGTCAAAAAAGAGCGCTCCCTCAAACGGTTTCTTTCGCTCAAGGCGAAGTAGCACAAAGAGGATGATTAAAGAATATAGGGAAGAATATATTTGAGTGGGGTAGCGAAAGCCGGAAAGGTGAGGAAAGTGCACCCCCAGAGGAAAAGAGCTAAAAGCACAAACCCTTCCATAACAGCATCCGTTTAAAAAACAGCCTATTCTGGCAATGGCATACCCCAAAGCAAGTGGTGGTGAAAAAATGTCGAATAACTTTAAGAGAGACTGCTTTTTAAGATAAAGGTAGGGTAAAACTAAAAGCAACCCTCCAATTAGCCCCCCTAAAAAAGTTAATCCTCCTTCTCTGATGTTGAAGATGTGCCAGAAATTATTTTTATACAGTTCCCAATTAAGGATGACGTAGGTTATTCGAGATCCCAAAATGGCTCCTAAGATGGCAAGGATACTTACTTCAACAACTGTTTCCTGAGAAACCTGATATTTCTGAGCCCTTTTCATGGCATAAATGACCCCGACCAGGAAAGCAACACCCAGCATTACACCGTATGAATACACTGGTAGAGAGCCCAGATAAAAAAGTATGCGTCTCATTGGAACACCACCTTTGTTTTTTCATCTACTACTTCTATCCATATTTTCCCAGGGGGTATGACCAGTTTTTCTCCATTCTCCAGGTAGTAGTTCGTTTTGCCTTCCAGAGTTTGTTTGGACCAGGTTATCGGAATCAGTTTGCCTTGGAAACAGGCCCAGCCCTTGCCCTTGCCTACGAAGTTTATCGCCAGTCTGCCTTCTTCGTCTTTCACTGCTTGTTTGGTGACTTGGACGATCACTACTCGGGCAGTTATTGGATTACCATTTAAGGCATCAATGTGAGTTTCTCCATTCACTCTTCTGAGGTAGACATTTTTTGATGGATCGTATTCAAAGGCTACCTGGTAACTACCAGTATAGTGAATTTCTATTTTTCGTGCTGAGGGAAAAGTTTCATCAACGATTTTTATATTGCCAGATACCGGAAAGTAAGTAGCCAGAGCTGGCTTACTATAACCCAGTCTGTTACTTTCTTCCTTAAGAGAGGCTAAGGAAGTATATAAGTTGTGGGGTGGATTGCGGTCTTTACTGCGCCAGAAAGCCCGGAAGTTTTTCATTTCATCAATATGGTCCAGGGCAAGCTGTTGGAGATAAGTGTAAGCTTCCACACTTCCCCCACAATGTACCAACACAGCATTATGCTCTGCTGCTTTCATTACAAAGTAAGGCCTTGCGCTACGCAGTGGCCCTATTTTTTCAGCATCTTCTGATTGAAATATGGCCAGAAACCTGGTAATTCCACCTTCTGCCATGATTTCGTAAACGATATCGGCCTGGCTCAGTCCTGATTGGGGACGGGCTGCTGGAGCATTTTCCACGATTATTGCGAAAGGCCTTTGCGTGAAAGGAGACTTTTTTTCGACGTCGGAAGTGGGTGGAGTAACATCTCCCATAAGAAGATTTCTGCCAGCAGTACTTTCCACTTCCTGAGTTGTGCGTTCAGCGATTCTGGCAAGCAGTGGTGAAGTGCCAGCTTCTTCTATTTTACTTTTGATAACTTCGGTTGAAGGTATGCTCTGTTTCTGAAGTTTTTCTTCAATCTTGATTTCCTCGCCTTTGGTCAGCAGTTCTGCTCCTGAAGGTGAAGACCTTGCCAGAGTCAGTTCTGCCGGTGGTAGTTCAATTTCTGGTTTAGGGAGCTGGGTCTGGGGTTTATTTGATTCCACATTGGTGGAAATTTCTTCTTCAATAGTTTGGGGTGGTTGCTCTATACTTTCCTCTGAAGGTGTTATTTGAGGTTTCAATTCGGCAACTTCCTGAGCTTCCTCAGGTTTCAAGCTTGCTGGCGCTTCTTCGGCTGGCAATTCCAGAAGTTCTACCACAACCACTTCTTCTGGCTTGGGAAGATAGCGATAGGAAAGCCAGTAAACTGAAGCCACTGCTATAACGGCTATATTTATAAGGATGGAAATGGAGAGGGCAAAGGACCATACTCGTTTTTCGTCAAGCATTGGGATCACTCTTTTTCAGGAGGTCTGGTGGCTATGGCCATTTTTTGAGCGCCAGCTCTTTTGAGGATGTCCATAACCTGCACTACTCTACCGTGTAACACATTTTTATCCGCTTCGATGACTACTGTAGCACCTGGTTCCTTGCGTAACTCTACCACAAGGAGATTAGGAAAGTCTTCCCAGGTTACAAACGAACCATTAATGAAAAGACGGTTGTCTTCGGTAATGGTTACGGTAAGAGTTTTTGCCTCTCCAAGTTGTGAAAATTCAGCAGTGGGAAGATTGACCTGTGCCCCGGTTTCGATGCTTATAAAGGTGGTGGTTACCATGAAGAAAATCACCAGCTGGAGGATTACATCCACCAGCGGTGTCATATTAACTTCTGGTTTCGATTTTTTCTTCATTCGTCGAAACTGAAACATTTTGATCCTCTTTTTGAAGTTTTTCTCTGGAAGAAACTGTTCCAGGGAGTAGTCCGGCTTCTTCCTCAATTATTTCTAAGATTTCACCGCTGACTCTTTCAATTTCGTTCATTAAGCTTTCCGCAGTGTTGGAAAGATAATGATGGGCTATGATGGTTGGTATGGCTACCGATAGACCAGCGGCAGTTGTGATTAAGGCTTCAGAGATACCACTGGCCATTTCAGCGGGTCTGCCCACGCCTATAGCTGAAATGATGTTGAAAGTTTTAATCATACCGGTTACTGTGCCGAGCAACCCCAGAAGAGGGGAAATATTAGCGATAGTCACCAGGGTATTCAATCGTTTTTCCAGGTAAGGGAGTTCCTGCAAAGCTGCTGTTTCCATGGCTTCCCTCGCTTCTCGAGGATAGCCTGCAAAATATCTTTTGAGGCCTGAAAGGATAATTTTGGATGCAATACAGGGGTTTTTCTGGCTCAAGTCCACCAGCGAAGATAGGTCACGCTGAATCAGGGATTTTCTTATTGATTTAAAAAATCTCCGGTGCTTTTCACGGGTACTGCGTAAAACGTACCATCGCTCTATGGTAACCGCAAGAAAAATTACCGAGCAGACAAGTATAGGATACATTATGTAGCCACCCTTGGTGACTATCGAGAAAATCTGCATATCTCAAACCTCCTGAAAATTTCGCTTATTTTTCTTCCAGAACAGCTATCCGCTGGTTTGCTTTTTCTCTCCATTGCTCACTTTGCGCTTTTTGAGCAAGCTCATGGTATACTTCTCTTGCCCTTACAAGGTCCCCCTTTAGCTCTAAAGCTACACCCAGGAGATATACTGTCTTTTCCCAGAGCTCCGAATTTGTGGATTCTTCCGGGCGAAGCTCGAGAACCGGATTCAAAAAATCGATTGCCCTTTCTGGATGGTCCATTTTAAGATATATACTACCCAATCGGTAATAAGTATAGAGTTTTTCCTCTGAAGAAACAGCTCTTTGCACCAGCTCTTCAAGAATTGGTATTGCTTGTTGATAATTTTCCTGGAGTATATGAATATCAGCAAGTAGTGAGCTAAGTTCCTGATAATATTTTCCTTCGGGGAAAAGACCTCGATATTCTTTGATTAGTTCTTCGACCTGTTTTTCATCGCCAAGGTAGTATGCAGACCATACGCTGAAGTAAAGCACTTTCTCACGCTCAAGACTTTGTGGAAAGTGCTGAGTAAAAGAAAGCGCTTCCTGCAAGAAGCGGGTGTACTCTTTTTGCATGTAGAGCTCTTCAAGATGCATGAGATAGGCTTTTTCGGCATACTCGGGTGTGTCTTTAAGCTTTTGCAACAGTTCCTGATTTTTCTGGTAGTCACCTTTTTGGTGGTAGAGATTGGCCAGGTTCCACTGGTAGAGAGGATCCTGACTGATTGAACAAAGTCTGTGGTAGTTTTCGATAGCTTTCTCAAGATTTCCTTGCTGGTAGTTAATTTCTCCCAAAAGGAGCAGAATTTCTTCCTGAAATTCCCGAGGAAGGAGCTCCAGAGCGGCTTCGAGGGCGGATCTTGCAGTTTCGAAATCTCCAGTGAAGTACAAGGCTTTGCCTTTTAGGAGGAAGAAAATGCCTTTTCGAGAATTGGAAAGACTATCAGGCGATACTTTGCTCAGGACTTCAAGTGCTTCCGAATATTTTTGCTGGTCAATCAAAACAGATGCTTTTTCCAGGGCTTCTTTTTCCGGGTCTTTCAGGACCTGTTCGGGGTCTTCTCCAGCAAGCGCAACAAGCTCTCTTGCTTTATCTTCCAATCCAAGATGGTAATAGGCCCAGGCAATTATTAAAAGGTATTCTTTTTGGTTTTCAGGTTTCCTTTCTCGATGTAAGAGTTTTTCTCCTGCTACAGTTACCTTTTCCCAGTTTTTCAGCTGAGCATATAGCTTTATCTGGGTTTTGTAGAACTCTTCGGGGAAAGTGTTTTCGAAGGTAGTAGCCTTTTCTTCGAGGAGCTTCCGGGCTTGGTCGAGTTCTCCCATTTCAAGCAAGGAAACAGCAATTTTGAACTGGGCTTCTGCTGACAATTCGCTGTTTGGATACTGATTCAGGAATTCTTCGAAATATTCTATGGCCTTTTTCCAATCTTTTTTCTGATAGAAGGCATTGGCCTGATAAAAAGCACCTTTCTCGCCACCTATTTCTTTGAACATGCTCAAAGCCTTTTCAGTGTTTTTATTTTCCTGATAGCACAGCCCCAGCATTTCCATTGCTTGCAGACGAAAGGTGCTTTCAGGAAACTTCTGTAACAGATCTTCGTATATCTGGATGCACTCGCTGTATTTTTTTTGCTTGAAAAATGCATAACCATACCAGAAAGCTGCCTGGTCCAGGTATTTACTCTGTGGAAAGCGAAGCTGGAATTGACGATAATGGTCGGTAAGCTCCGACAGTTTCAAAGTCCTCGCTTCTGCTTCCAGTCTGAGCAGTTCTGCTTCCTCTATGAAGGTTGCGTAAGGGAATTTATTTATGAGTTCATTCAGCTCCTTAAGGCTTTCTTCCCACTGCTCGAGTTTGCTCAGGCAAAAGGCTCTGCCCCACAATGCCTCTTCCTGGAGCTTTGCATCAGAATCATCTTTGGCTTGAGTATAAAAATCTATCGCTCTTTTCCACTCTCCTTTTTGAGCCAAAAGGTTGCCTATCAAAAGGGATGCCTGATGAAGTTCTGGATTTTCTTGCAACGCTTTTTGGGCAATCATCAAAGCCTGGTCGACGTCACCCCACCCCAGGATTTCCATACTCAAGTCGTATAGTTGGCGAGATTTTTCTTTAGGGTCGCTTAACAGTTCTATGCTCTTTAGTCTTTTTTCAAGGTAACTCTTTTCTTCACCAAGGTAATAGTAGCAGCGGGCTGCATATTCGTGAGCTTTCTGGAAACTCGGATTTTTGGCAATTGCTTCTTCAAAAAAAGCAAGGGCCGCACGGTATTCTGCTTTCTGGTAGAGTTCTAAACCTCGATTGAAGCTCTGAAGTGTTTCGCGACCGTAGGTTTTTTCCTGGATGGTTTTGTCCAAAAACCTCTGGGCTTGAGCATGAAAAGGGTCTAATGCCAAGAGTTTTCTCCAGACCTTTTCGGCTTCGTCTAATTCACCAAGGTCATAAAGAGTTCTCCCTAAAAAGTAATAGGCTTCTTTCATTTCGGGATTAATTTCTGTTGCTTTGCTAAGCAGGGTTCTGGCTTTAAATAGATCTCCTGCAGCATAACTTTTATAACCTTCTACATAAAGGGAATAAGCTTCCTTACCAAACTTTTCTGCTTTGGAGTAAAAATCCAGTAAATAGCGAGCTTCGTCATGTTGAGGGTTTTCGTTAAGAATTTTTCTGAGTGAGGCTATTGCTTCCTGAATCCTGTCTTCTTCGTAAAGGATTTTGGCTTTTAGGAGTAAGATTTGTGAAGACTCAACTTCAAGCTCTTCTGCTTTTTTGAGAGTCTGCAAGGCAAGGTCGTATTTTTTCTGAAAGAGATACAAATTCGCCAGTCGCAGATAGGTAGCAAGCAGGTTTTTGGTGACTGAAGTGCTGGCCTTCTCTTGCTCCAGTAAATGCAAATATGTTTCCCAGGCTTCGGCTTCTTTGGCAAACCATCCTGTCTGGTGATACATCAGAGCAAGATAGAGATAGCTTTCCCGGTATTCAGGCGCATTCTGGGTGGCTTGAGTGGCCAGTGCAAAGGCTTCCTGCCAGAGAGGTTTATCTGGGAATTGCGATTCTCGGTCGTAAGTTTTTAAGGCTTCTTTCATTTTTGTGATTGCTTTATAAAGGGGTAGGATTTGCGTTTCTTGGAAGCTGGGATATTCTATCTGGATTACTGCATTGGGAAATAGTGTTCGGATTAGTTCTTCCGTGAAGTGCTTGCCAAGTAGAGAAAGATTCTCCATCTGGAAGACCTGGCTGGCTAAGTTTATTGCTTCGCCATTTGCTTTTACAAACAGCCGAGGACTTACTATAAGATTCCGCTGGTTATTAACCTCTCTATAAAGAACTGAACCTGTGAGCAGATAATCACACTGGAGTTTGTTGCTGATTTGCTTCAGAAAGCTGGTGGTAAGAAACGCGTTGGACGAACTGTCTATTCCTTCAAGAAACGTTTCGATTTCAAAAGAATTTAATACCTCAAAATATCCACTTTGCTCCAGGCCCATTTTAAACACATCTCTTACCAGATAACCAAGCGCGTATTCGTTGTTTTCTCTTTCTACAAAAGGTAGACAGGCAATTTTAGGGGGATTTTGGGAAAAGACGGGAAAAACAAACAAAAAAAGCAGGCTTAACAGCAAAATTACGCCTGTAAACAAAGGTTTTTTTCGTTGATTTTTCAGAAAGAAAAACAAAATCAAAGCTTTGCGCTCCTTACCCAAAACGTCCGGTCAGGTAATCTTCGGTTTCTTTTTTCTGAGGATTGGTAAAAATTTGGTGGGTTGGTCCGAATTCAACCAGTTTACCCATAAGCAGGAAGGCTGTATAATCCGAAGTTCTCGCTGCTTCCTGCATGTTATGGGTTACCAGGACTATGGTATATTGGTCCTTCAACGTTTTTATGAGCTCTTCGATACGGGCAGTAGCAATTGGATCCAGAGCTGAAGCTGGTTCGTCCATAAGCAATACTTCCGGTTCCACAGCTATGGCTCTTGCAATGCAGAGTCTCTGCTGTTGGCCTCCTGAAAGCAAAAGTGCCGATCCATGAAGGCGGTCTTTTACTTCATCCCAGAGCGCTGCTGCTTTCAAGCTTTCTTCTACTCTTTGAGCGATGGCCTTTTTATCTCTCCATCCCTGGATTTTCAAGCCATAAGCCACGTTTTCAAAAATGCTTTTTGGAAAAGGATTGGGTTTTTGGAAGACCATCCCTATTCTCTGTCGCAACTTCACGGGATCCACACCGTTTCCATATATGTTCTGGTTTTCAAAGATTATCTCGCCTTGGATCCTCATGTTTTCAAAAAAGTCATTCATTCTGTTGATGCTTCTCAGCAACGTCGATTTACCACATCCAGAAGGTCCAATTATCGCTGTAACTTTGTTTTCAGGTATGTCCAGATTGATGTCAAACAACACCTGTTTTTCTCCAAAAAAAACGCTAAAATTTTTTATAGAAATTTTTCCAGCAGACATTTGACCACCCTTAGTTTTATTTCTCTTGGACAGCTTAAATTTAAGCAGTTTTCGCTTCAGAAATCAACTTGTCTTTTCTTTTTCCAATAACTTCTTAATTTTGTTTCTTCCAATCTGAAAGGCCTCATGGACCAGGGTTACTATTTCCCGGTTGGACAACCCCTTACCTTGCAGTAAGGAAACCATCCGCTCGATGCTTTCAATGCTGGTTTCCAATTCCGCTTTTTCTTTCCCTTTCAGGACCAGGGTTATTTCCCCTTTTATCTGTTCATTTGAACCAATAGACCTCAGGATTTCATCCGTTTTTCCATACAGAACTTCCTGATGGTATTTGGTTAGTTCTCGACAAAGAGCCGTATCTCTGTTTTCGATTTGGAGTATTTCTTGGAGGGTGTTGATAAGCCGGTGAGGGGCTTCGTAGATGATTACCGTGTAGGGCGAGTTAAGCGCGTTTTTCAGCAAGTTTGCTCTCTCTTTCCTGTTTCTGGGCAAAAACCCCAAAAACAAAAATTTTTGGTCGGAAAAACCAGAGTAAACCAGGGCAAGTATCAATGCCGAAGGCCCCGGGAGCACCTCAAAGGCTATTTCTTCCTGGATTAACAGCTTAATTAGTTCTGCACCGGGATCCTGAATGCCAGGAGTACCTGCATCTGATACTACGGCGATGCTTCTTCCCTCTTTTGTAAGGGCTATGATTTTTTGTGAAGCGCTCTTGAAATTGTGTTTGTGATAACTGAATAAAGGTTTTTTTATCTGATAGTAGTTCAGTAGTTTCAGAGTAACTCTGGTGTCTTCACAAGCTACAAAATCAACTGTTTGTAAAGTTTCTAAGGTTCTTAAGGTTATGTCTTTGAGATTGCCAAGCGGGGTGGGGCAAAAGTAAACTTTGCCCCACCCCGCCCTATCTTGCAAGCGCTTCATCCCTGTTTTTTTGTGCTCTTTTTACCGATTTTCCTCAACTCGGACCGGTACAAAGTAGGTTCTTCCTCCCCGATCAATCAAAAGCAATGCAACGTCCTGGGGTTTGATAGTAGCAGTAGCCTGGTACCAATCTTCAAGAGAGGTAATACGCTGACGGTTAACCTCTAATATGACGTCACCAGGTCTGAGCCCAGCTTCATCGGCTGGCCCATTGGGTTCTACTGACACGATTACCACTCCTTCATTCCTGCGCAGAGAAAAGCGCTGGATAAGTTCAGGGTTGATTTCACTGACTTCCATCCCAAAGTATGCTCTGGGTGATACAGTAGGTATGCCCTCTTCCTTGAGTTCGCCAAGTGTAACCTGAAGCTGGATAATTTCTTTGTTGCGCCAGATTTCCAGGGTTACTTTATCGCCTGGTTTATGGGAACGTATGGTTTGTTGTAGCTTGGTCACGTTATCGATTTCTTGGTCATCAACTTTGAGGATTATGTCTCCTCTTAAAATACCACTTTTTTCAGCTGGACTATCCGGTGATATGTCAGCTACAAGTGCTCCTTTAGCTTCACTTAGGCCAAAAGTTTGTGCTATTTCATCAGTAACATCCTGAATGTAAACACCGAGCCAGGCCCTTACCACTCTACCTTTTTCAATGAGATCGTCCAGAATTTCTTTAGCCATGTTGATAGGGACTGCAAAGCCTATACCCTGAGCATAGGGTAAAATGGCTGTATTAATACCTATAACTTCTCCCTTCAGGTTGAGCAAAGGCCCTCCACTGTTTCCCGGATTAATGGCGGCGTCAGTCTGCAGGAAATTTTCGTATTCTCTTCCTGAGTCTCCAGACTGGATGGGTCGCCCTTTGGCACTGAGGACTCCCACAGTAACCGTGTGAGAAAGTCCGTAGGGATTGCCTATAGCAATAACCCATTCTCCTACTCGAGCCTTGTCTGAGTCTCCGAGGGGAATGACCGGGAGATCGCTGGCATTTATTTTTACTACAGCGAGGTCAGTGAGTGGGTCAGCACCAACAACTTTTCCAGTGAATTCTTTGCCATCGATGAAAGTGACTTTGATTTCGTCAGCTCCTTCAACCACGTGATTGTTGGTAAGGATATATCCGTCGGAACGGAATACAAAACCCGTTCCTAACCCCCGTACCGGCACTTTCCGTTCATACTGGGGTGTGTCTCCAAAGAAGTATCTAAAGAACGGATCTTCAAAGAAAGGAGCGAAAGGAGAACGGTAGGTAGCCACCTTCAGAGTGTTGATATTTACCACTGCAGGACTTACTTTTTCCACCACGTCAGCAACCACATTTCCTTCTCGCAGGGGCTGGGTAACCTGCGAGAAGACAGGCTGCACAAAAGAAAGAATTAAAATTACCAACACCAAGCTTGAGACAATGAGTTTTCTTCTCAATTTCAACAACCTCCTTATTGAGATTTTAAAGAAGAGAAAAGCTGTAACACGTTTTTAAGAAATTCTTCCTGAAAAGGACCACTGATCAGAAAGTAGTGTCCTTTCTCTTCTTTGACCAGGGTAGTGGTGCCTTTTTTGAGGTATCTGGATACCGAGTTCAGGAAAAATAGTCGCTTTTCAACCAGAAATGGAAAAGGATTGTAGAACACCGAAACAAAATAGAGTCCATCGGTGTATACCAGATAGTGCCATATGCGACCGTTTTCGACTATCTTGTAAACTTTTTTTAGTTTAAAACCTGGCGGGAAAAAAAGAGGATACTTTTCTTTACGGTCTTTTTCTCCTGGCTCTTCAGGATACGGGTTTTTTACAGACCAGGTGTTTAATTGAGCAAGCTGGTTTGTATCCGGACTAAAGTCAATATATACGAGCCGGGCGATGCTCAGTGCCTCTCCTTGAGGAGAAAAATTGAAGACTCCCTTAACATTGTGTTCTTTATCCAGGAGAAGGACTTTCTGCACTTTTTGAGTTTCGCGAGACACGAAGGCAATTGAACCAGATTGCATTTCTACCAGATAGTTATCCAGAAGGGCGTCCAGATTATTGAGGTCAAGAAATTCAAAGGGGCACACGGCGGGATACATTGCTATTTCTCGGTTTTCTTTGAGATTTATGACGTGACGCCAGCCTTCAGAATCTATAAAAAGAAGATTTTCTTCTCCCAGGTTTCTCCACAGAATCCCCTTTTCTTTTATAAAAGCCACTTCATAGAAGAAGGTTTCTTTGGTAACAAGGTTTTCTACCTTCCAAAAGCTCCAGAAGCTCCGCATGTGTTGTTTGTGATGGATTTCTTCCAGAAAAAGCTTCGCTTCTTCTGGGCTAAGTATTTTTGCCCAGGAGCTTGCGGATAAAGCAAGCATGAACAAACCAACAAAGAATGCTATTGTAGTAAATTTTTTTAATCTGAAGGTTTGCATTGTAGTTTAGTATCCTTCAGAAACTAACTTGATTTCCTGAACAATCAAGCGCCCGGTTCCTTGTGTAGACTGAGGGACGTTGAACTCAGCCCTTTCGGTGCTTAGTCCAAAGTGGATTTCAGTGAGAGACTGGGCAAGCTGTGCGTTAAAGTTTTCTTGTTGGAAATAGCTAAATATGCCCAGAACGACCAAAGAGGTCACAATGATTGCTGCAATCCATACCAGATTTTGCAAGGTGTTTGTCTTGCGAGCTCGTTTGATAATCTCTTCCGCGACAAAATGAGCTCTTAAAGGGGGTATGGCATTTATTTCAAAAGCATCTCTGAGTGCTCTCTTCATCCTCTGCACTTTCAGCATTTCACTGGTACATAGCGAACACTGTTTAAGATGGGTTTTAATTGCCTGGTATTCGTCGATTGGCAGTTCTTGGTCTAAAAAGGCAGAAAGTTTATTCTGCACTTCTGGGCAGTTCACGGTTAATCACCCCAGAAGAGAAAAACATCTTCTCCGTAAGCATTCTCAATCGCCTTTTTAACTTTTTTACGCGCTCTATGTAGTCGGGAACGGATGGTTCCGATTGGGCATTTAACAATGTTACTGGCTTCCTCATAAGAGTATCCCATCAGGTCACAGAGTATAATTACTTCTTTCATTCCTGAGGGAAGTTTTGCTATGATTTTTTTGATTTCTCCAAGCACCAGCTTGCGCATGGTTTCTTTTTCAGGATCTGCAATGTTTTCCCTTTGGGGACTTGCTATATCCCAGGTTTCTTGTTGCTGGTCTTCCAGGCCTTCGTTGGGTGTCAGGAATTTCAATAACTTTTCCTTTCGAAGCTGCTGGCGATAGACGTTTAAAAGAATGCTGTTTACCCAGGTTTCAAAAGGATAGTCAGCATTGTAGCTTTTACGATATTTGAAAGCTCTTAAAAAAGCTTCTTGAGCTAAATCCTGTGCTTTATCGAAGTTGCCAACCAGATAGTAAGCAAAACCCAGTACTTTTTGCTGGGATTCCTGGATCTTTTTTTCAAACCACAGCTTTTCCGCTGTAGCCAGCTCACAGCTTTTGGCCGTGCTATCAGTTGTTTTTGCAAAGGGAATCATAAAAGTCACCATTTAGTAATGTTATTCTGTAACTATAATATCTACTTTCTCGATAAAAGTTCCTATAGAAAAAAGCGATTATAATCCTCTTCCCGAATTTTGACTTTTTTGCCATCCTCAAGTTCAAGGTGAATGGCACTGTGGATTACATCTACTTCTATTACTTTGGCTTCACCAAGAGGAGTAATTATTTTGCTCCCCTTGCGGGGCAACTGATGGAGCAGTTTTTTGTAGAGGTAATACTCGAAATTGAGGCAGCACATTAACCGCCCACAAAGCCCCGATATTTTGGCCGAGTTGAGGACCAAATTTTGCTCTTTGGCCATTTTAATCGATACTGGCTCAAAGTTGGATAAGAAACGACTGCAACATACTTCTCTACCACAGATTCCGCACCCACCCACAATTCTCGCTTCATCTCTTACCCCGAGTTGCCTCATTTCGATACGAGTGTGAAAGATAGAGGCTAAGTCTTTTACAAGCTGTCTAAAGTCTATTCTTCCTTCAGCACCGAAATAAAAAATCAATCTACTTCGGTCGAGCGTGTAGTGGGCTTTCAGAAGTTTCATTTGTAGTTTGTATTCTTGTATTTTTTGCTGAGCAATTACGAAAGCCTCTCTTTCTTTAACCGTGTTTAACTCATATTGTCTGAGGTCGGTTGGTGTTGCGACTCTTATAACGGGTTTCAGATTTTCTGCCTGGTCGGCAGGCATGAGATGAGTTATGGCTTCCCCGATTTCCATGCCCAGTATGGTTTCGACGACGCATTTTTCCCCGGGATTAATGGGTAAGTTTCTTGCATCAAAATGATAGATTTTCGTATTTCCGTAGAACTTTATTCCTATTTTATATCGCATCCTGGATTACCTCCTTAAGCTCGAGCAAAAAGTGTATCAATGCTACATCCTGGTTGACGTTGCTGTTAATATCTCGGTTTAGCTGTTCGATGTTTTCTATGAGATTATAAACGGTTTTCTCGTCAAATTCTTTTCCTTCTATGGTTTTCAGGATTTTTTCCTCCAGTTCGGTAAAGTAAAGTAGCTCTTTTTCCCTGAATCTCGAGTACATGAGCAGGTCTCTCAAGTAAAGCTCGAGAAGAGATAAGGTCTCTTGTAAGTTGGTTTTGGAAGCAAGCAACTTGCTGCCCATAGATAGCAAGGAGCTGATACTGGAAAGCCCGTCGAAAAAGTTTTCGATGAGCCGATACGGCTCTTCCTCCTTTTCCAGGATTTGCAAGGCTTTTCCTATGCTTCCCTGGGCTTTTTGGGCAACAGAGAAAGCCTTTTGAGAAGCTATACTCCGATTTTTGACCAGGAAAGACTCGATTGTTCTTGCTGGCAAAGGTGCAAAATACAGCACGTTGCAACGAGAAAGCAAGGTACGGGGCAAGTTTCTCATATCAGAACTTGTAAGGAGGATGATGCTTTTCGGAGGCGGTTCTTCCAGAGTTTTCAGAATGCAGTTTGCAGCTTCTTCGGTCATGGAGGTAATGTTTTCGATTATCCCGGCACGGTATCTGGCTTCTAAGGGTTTATAGTGGATCCATTTGTTGAATTCCCGTATCTGGTCGATTTTCAGAGTTTCACCTTCAGGAGTTAGTTTTAGAAGATCAGGATGAACACCTTTGTCAATCGAGACGCAACTTTTGCACTGGTCGCAGGACCCATTTTCACCAGGAGAAAAACAATTTAGAAGCTTTGCAAACTCCAGAGCACAGAGTTTCTTTCCTATACCCTCTTTTCCCACAAATAAATAAGCATGGGATATTTTTCCCGAAGCGACGGTCTTTTGAAGATATTCTTTTTGGAATTTATGTCCTACGATGTTTTCCCAGCTCAATTTCCTTTAAAACCTTTCGTAGTATTGGATGGGTATTTCTAAAAGGATTCCCCCTCCTCTCTCCACCTTTACTTTTTGGGGCAGATACGGTCCAAGCGGTTCGTTGACGGGTAACGTGGACTCGATGGTTTCTTCCCGTCGGGCACAGGTAGTACGGACCAGCTGTTTGACCTTTTCTTTAGTTTTTTCGTCGGTAGCTATCAAAAAAGTGGTGTTTCCTTCTCGTAAGAAACCTCCGGTGGAAGCAAGCTTGGTGAAGGAAATGTTTTCTTCTCTAAGCACTTCCGCCAGCCTTAAGGCATCTTGGTCTCGGACTACGCATATGAAGAGCGAAGTTAGTTTCATCTCGAGTCACTCACTTTTTGCTTTAGGAGGCTTTCAACCTCTTTTCTTATGTCCTCGAAAACTTTCTCTTTCGGTCTGCAGGAATTTATAACTTTTATTCGATGAGGGTTTTTCCTGGCCAGCTCCAAAAAACCCTCTCTAATTTCGTGCAGGAGATTTTCTTTCTTTTCAAACTCTTTTTCAAAACGTATTTCCTCGCGAGGCGTATGCGCAAAAGCCCTGCGGAGACCAACCTCTGGTGTCACATCAAGGAGAAAGGTAAGGTCAGGTTGCAAGTTTTCTGTAACCAGTTTATTCAGGTAATTTATAGTATCCAGTGGAATTTTTCTGCCATACCCCTGGTATGCCAATGTAGAATCGCTAAAACGCACGCAAATCACTATTTCACCCTTTTTTAAGGCTGGGTGGATAATTTTAGTTATGTGTTCTCTTCTCGAAGCTTCGAAAAGCAGGACTTCGGTAAATGCATCTATATCTCCACTTTCCGGATTCAAGAGAATAGATCTTATTTTTTCTCCCAAAGGAGTGCCCCCTGGTTCCTGGGTAAAAATGCAAGGGTAGCCCCTACTCCTCAGGTGTTCAAAGAGTTTCCTGGCATGAGTAGATTTGCCACTTCCCTCGATACCTTCAAAAGTTATAAAAACCCCTTTATCTACTTTTTGCATTGGTTTCAGTTTGTGTTTTGCTCGTTCAGACTGCGTGGATATATAATTACTCTGCGAAAAGGTTCTTCTCCTATGCTTTGTGAAAATAAATTGTATTTTTCGGCGATGCGGTGCTGCAGTCTGCGAACATAAGCATTAGACGGAGGAAGCTCGGCTGGTTCTCCCTGTTTCAGGACTCGATGAACAGCTTTTTCAGCTTCTAAAACTCCAGCATTGTCGGACATGGGTTCTTCGTAACCGAAAAGTTCCCTCACAAACTTTTGTACCTGGACGTAAGTGTTGCTTCTTATGACGTGAATGGGTATACCACGTTTTTCCGCTTCTTTAATTTTGCTGGTGCCTTTTCGGTAACGGCTTTTTAAAGTCAAAAGGATGTCGGCTGAATTCAAGTCTTCCACTACTTCAAGAGGAATTTTTAACTGGTTGATGGCTCTCTGTACATAATTTTTACTAACCGCAAACAAGTAAACTCTCAGAAACTTTGTTTTTGTCAACTCTGGGGATAAAACCTCTTCCACTGCCTGTGCTGCGAATACTTCTTGCTCCGAAGTTTCTTCTTGCTTCAAGACCTCTATAGTGCCCTTTTCGGTTTTCACTCGTATTTCCGGTTTAGGATCATACCCTCGTAACAAAAGGTCTACGGCCTGGGCTGTGTTGTGATAGATTCCCAGCGTGTCACGGTCACGAAGCTCAATTACCACATCAAAAGTAGGGATAGCTTTGCGCTCCAGTATGGCTTTTTGGGTACCTCTTCTTTTGGCTTCTTCGTCGCTCAGAATGACAGATTGCACACCACCTACCAGGTCGCTCAGTGTGGGGTTCAGTAGAAGGTTTTTCAAAGTGTTACCATGGGCAGTGGCAATGAGTTGCACTCCCCGCTCGGCAATGGTTCTGCACGCTCTGGCTTCTTCCTCTCTGCCAATTTCATCCACGATAATAATCTCTGGCATATGGTTTTCTACTGCTTCAATCATGACATCGTGTTGTCTCTCTGGCGAAGAGACCTGCATTCGCCTTGCTCTTCCTATAGCGGGATGAGGAATATCTCCATCTCCAGCTATCTCGTTTGAAGTATCTACTATCACCACTCTTTTTTGAAATTCATCGCTCAACACCCGAGCTATTTCTCTTAGTTTGGTGGTTTTTCCAACACCTGGTGGGCCAAGAAGCAAAATGTTCTTGCCTGATACAACCACATCGCGAATAATATCTATAGTCCCATACACTGCTCTTCCAACTCGTAAAGTGAGGCCAATAATATCTCCCAAACGGTTTCTGATGCAGGATATCCGGTGCAATGTCCTTTCAATTCCTGCCCGATTATCTTTGGTAAAAGAGCCTACCCTCTGTACTACGTAGTCGAGGTCTTCTCGAGTGGTCACATAGTCTTGGAAAACAACGAACCCCTTACTGAACCTGGCCTCTAAGGGTCTACCCAGGTCCATAATTATTTCTATCAGGTCATCGCAATTTTCCTGTTCTTCAATTACCGAGCGGATATGACCCGGTAAAACTTCAAACAATTTGGAGAGATTATCAACTACTCCGTATTCTCCTTTCATAATTTCTGTTTTTCCTCCCATTTAACTAATGAAAATTTAGTCCAATTCGGAATCCTGGGATGCGATTTACAGGATTTGCCAAAAATAAAAACACGTAATGCGTGGATTTTATTTCTCTCCCACCATATGTTTTAGCCATCCGCGGACGATTATATGTCAATTTTCAAAAAATTGGAATTCCCGCTTATTTTTAATAAAATGAATCTCATGGATACTCGTGGTTCCTTAAGAGTGCTGGCTGTTAGTGATAGAGTGGATCCTCGCATTTATAGCGTTTCTCTTCGTGAGCGCTTCAGTGACATTGATTGTGTGATTTCTTGTGGGGATTTGCCAGAATATTATCTTGATTTTATAGTTTCCTCTTTGAATGTCCCGCTGTTTTTTGTACATGGTAATCACGACCCTTCTGGCGGCAAACGATCCCTGGCGGGAGGTGTTAATCTGGACGAGCAGACCGTAATCTATCGTGGTTGTATATTTGCTGGTTTGGAAGGGTCTCCCTGGTATAATGGTAACTTGCATCAATATTCGGAGAGAGACATGTATTTTAAGTATCTGCGCTTGCTGCCAAAATTGTTCTGGAACAGGGTACGTTTTGGTCGCTACCTTGACGTTTTGGTAACCCATGCACCCCCTCGGGGCATGCATGAAGGACAGGATGCTGTACACAAAGGTTTTTCGATTTTTACCCATATTATAAGGAAATATCGCCCTAAATACCATCTGCATGGTCATGTGCACCTTTACGATCGTAGGCAAAGCCTGCAAGACCTTTTTTATGAAACTTTGGTGATTAACTGCTACAATTATCGGGTTTTGGAAATAGAAATACCCTCTGCAACTGGTGGTTGAAATTTTTCGGTGCTAAGTCGCTTTTAGAATTACCTGAGTTGCTAATTTGTGCTCCTATTTCAGGCTCTTTTTCTTGTGTTACAATGAAAAAGTGAACTAATGAAGCAGTAGTTGTTTTTTTTGGTACGGTGAGGAAAGAAGATTTGCTGGCAGAAATCCGTGAAGAAGTCAAAAGATGTTTCCGGTGTCCACTGGCTGAGCAACGCACTCAAACCGTTTTTGGAGAAGGCAACCCGGACGCCTTGCTGATGTTTATTGGAGAAGCTCCTGGAGAGGAAGAAGACCGTACTGGTCGTCCTTTTGTGGGCAAGGCTGGCCAGTTGTTGACCAGGATAATTCAATCAGTGAATCTTACCAGAGAAGAAGTGTATATTGCTAATATGGTTAAGTGCAGGCCGCCTGGGAATCGCAATCCTACCCTTCAGGAGATAGAGGCTTGCTTTCCTTTTCTTGAAGCCCAGATTGCGATTATAAACCCCTCAATCATAGTTGCTCTGGGTAGTGTTGCTGCTTCTTATTTGCTTGATACGAAGTTGCCCATCAGTAAATTGCGTGGTCAGTGGTATGACTGGAGGGGTGGCAAGAAGGTTTTCCCTATGTTTCACCCCAGTTTCCTTTTGCGGTATAATTCACGAGCACCTGGTTCTCCAAGATACCTGACCTGGTTGGATATCAAAGAAGTGAAGAAAATGTACGATTTGTTACGCCAGGCTTCTTAACTTGACCACCCACGGGGGGTCTGTGCTATAATAATCTGGATATTTGCGGGAGGTGGTTTTATATATGAGTTATTTTGATTCTATCAAGGCTTTTACCACAGAACAGGTGGTAAAACTAATAGTCAACTCTTTGCGTAATGTTTCAGATGAGACCATAATTAAACTAACCTATCTTGCTGAAAAGTTGACACCCATTCCCTATTACCGGGATCAAATTGCAGGGCTTCGCCGCATGTTTGAGGAAAAAAGACCTCAAATAGTTCTTGCCAGAAGGGTGCTTCAAGAAACCCATCCCAATGTTCGGGAAAAGCTAATGGTTAACCTTATAGTTAAAAGCATTCTGCTTGGTGTGCCTAAACGTCAGAAACTGGAAAAAGAACTGGGTTGTCAGGTTCCGTTCTTTTTCGTGGTTAGCCCCACCATGCGTTGTAATCTGAACTGTTATGGTTGCTACGCAGGTGAGTACCGCAAGGAAAGCGATATGCCCGTAGAGCTTTTGGATCGTATTTTTACCGAAGCTAAAGAAATGGGCATGCATTTCCTGACTATCTCTGGTGGAGAGCCGTTTATAAGGAAAGAGCATCTGGATCTTTTTGAAAAACACAACGATATATCGTTCCAGATTTATACTAATGGAACTCTAATTGACCGTGCCATGGCTAAAAAGCTTGCTCAAATGGGGAATGTCTATCCGGCAATCAGTGTAGAGGGGTACGAGGAAGAAACTGATATGCGCAGAGGAAAGGGAACTTTCAAAAAGATTATGCAAGCTATGGAAGCGCTCAGGGACGAAGGAGTTATTTTTGGTTTCTCCATTACTGCAACGCGTCACAACACCGAACTGGTTTCCAGTGATGAATTCATGGATTTCCTCATCGATAAGGGGTGTTCTTTTGGTTGGTATTTCACGTATGTGCCAGTTGGTAAGAAGCCAGATGTTTCTCTTATGCCTACTCCGGAGCAAAGACTTCACCTTAGAAAGCAGGTACATAAGTTGCGCTATGAGAAACCAATATTTATTGGGGATTTCTGGAATGATGGTCCCTATGTTGGTGGCTGCATAGCTGGAGGTAGAAGATACTTTCATATTAACAACTCTGGTGATGTGGAGCCTTGTGTCTTTTGCCATTTCACTGTTGATAACATTAAGGATAAATCTCTTAAGGAAGTCATATCTTCTCCATTTTTCCGGGCTATTCAGGAAAGACAACCTTATGATAACAATTTGATGCGTCCTTGCATGCTAATTGATGTTCCTGAAGTTTTACGTGAAGTGGTAGAAAAATATGGTGCGCGTCCCAGCCACGAAGGTGCGGAAAGCTTAATTACTACTCTGAAAGATGACGTAGATGCTTATGCTCAAGCCTTTAAAAAGCTGGCTGACGAAATATGGGAGACTGAATACAAAGGAACCATTTATTACAAAGATTACAAGACCGAGCGGCAGGAATATTTGCGCAAGCTTCAAGAAGAAGCCATGAAAGAAAAGAAGGAAAAAGTAAGAGTCTGAATTAATTTTGCTAAGGTGGAGCTTCTCAATAAAAAAGCGGGGGTTAACCCCCGCTTTTTTATTGAGAAGCGGTTTTTCTGAGTGCTCTCCATCCAATATCTTTTCGATAATACATATCTTCGAAATGAATTTTTTTGGCTGCTTGATAGGCTTTTAGAGCGGCTTCCTCCATTGTTTTGCCCCGACCACAAACGTTAAGTACTCTCCCACCCGAGGTAAGGAAGATACTGTCTTTTTTGGTGGTCCCAGCGTGGAAGACAAGCACATCATCTTCAGGCAGATTTTGAAAGGCCTCGAGCCCACTGATAGTTTTTCCAGTCTCGTAATTTCCAGGATAACCTTTGCTGGCCAGAACCACACAGAGTGCTGCTCTTTCATCTTCTTTGATTTTTAAATGGTGCAACTTTTGGTCGATAATTGCGGTTTGTATTTCTATCCAGTCATTGGCAATGCGGGGCAGAACTACCTGTGTTTCTGGGTCTCCCAGCCGTACATTAAACTCGAGCACAAAAGGCCTTTTTCTGGCGTCTATCAGCAAACCCGCATAGATGATTCCTCGGTAATCAAGTTTTTCTTTCTGGATGCCTTCTACCAGGGGCTGGAAAATTTCTCGCTCTATTTGTTGAAGCAGAGTTTCTTCCACGCTGGGTACAGGCGAGTAAGCACCCATGCCCCCAGTGTTAGGTCCCGTTTCCCCTTCTCCCACTTTTTTATGATCTTGAGAAATTGGAAGGCGGAGATATGTTTTACCGTCGTAAACAGCCATTACCGTAACTTCTTCTCCTTCCAGAAAATCTTCAACAACTACCCTTGTCCCAGCGTCCCCAAATTTTTTCTGAATCATCAGTTCCCAGAGCGTATTTTTAGCTTCACCAAAGTCATTGACGATGCTGACGCCCTTTCCCGAGGCAAGGCCGTCGGCCTTGATAACCGCGGGATAGTTATGAAGGTACTGAAAATATTCTATTGCCTGTTGGTAATTATCAAAAACTCGGAAAGGTGCAGTGGGTATGGAATATTTTTCCATAAAGTTTTTGGCAAAAACCTTACTGGATTCAAGCATCGCTGCTTTTTGGGTGGGACCAACAATTTTGATGCCGCTTTCACGAAAAAAGTCCACTATGCCCTGTGCCAGAGGTGCTTCTGGCCCCACTAAGACCAGGTCTATTTCCTGCTCTTTTGCAAAAGCAAGCATATCGTCAAACGAAGAAAGGGTCGCACATTCGCCTATTTCACTCATTCCACCATTGCCAGGTACGCAAAAAATTCTGTCAACATCTTTGTTTTGCTTTACTTTCCAAGCTATGCAGTGCTCTCTTCCTCCACTACCTATAATCATTACCTTCAAGGTCATTTTCACCTCTTTCGGAGAACTTTTCTGCCCTTGACCTCTAATCTTCCTTCCAGGAAAAGCTTTACTGCTTCTTTGTAAATGCGATGTTCATGCTGGAGAATTCTTTCTGCAAGGCTTTCTGGTGTATCGTAGTCTTCGACTGGACAGCATTCCTGAAGAATTATCGGTCCCGTGTCCATTCCTTCATCAACAAAGTGTACTGTGCAACCACTGACTTTGACTCCATATTCTACAGCCTGCTTCTGGGCTTCTAAGCCCGGGAAAGCCGGCAAGAGAGAAGGATGGATGTTCATGATTTTGTGCGGAAAGCTTTTAATTATTTCTTTGCCAAGAATCCTCATATAACCCGCAAGACAGATAAGGTCTGGGTTTTCTTCTTGCAAGACAGTAAGCAGCTTCTTTTCGTATTCTTTCTTGGATGGAAATGACGCATAGTCGAGAACCACGGTTGGAATACCGGCAAGCCGGGCTCTCTCCAGAGCATAGGCTCTGGGATTATCGCTGATTACCAAAGAGATGTATCCGTTGAAATAGTTTTCTTTTGAAGCATCGATAAGGGCCTGTAGATTAGTGCCTCGACCCGAAGCGAGAACTACTATCTTTCCAAGGTTATCTGTCAACTAAAATCACCTTCCCGTTCCCAGGTATTATTTCTCCTATCAAATAAGCTTTTTCGCCTCGAGTAGAGAGAATTTCCAAAGCTTCGTCTATCCGCGTTTTATCGAAGATCATAACCATGCCTATACCCATATTAAAGACTCTCCACATTTCTTTTTCAGGGACGTTTCCCAGTTTTTGGAGGAAGGAGAAGATAGGCATCTCAGGGTATGCTGCTTTCTCGATTCGGGCGTCGCAGTCAGGAGGTAGGATGCGGGGTAAATTTTCTAAGATGCCTCCTCCTGTTATGTGGGCAATGCCTTTGGGGGGACAATTTTCAAGGAGTGGTAAAATCAGGGACACATAGATACGGGTAGGTTCCAAAAGGAGCGAACTCAAGGTTTTGCCTTCCCATTCCTGGTTGTAGTCTATGTGATTTTCTTTCAGAATTTTACGAACCAAGGAAAAACCGTTGCTATGTAAGCCTGAAGAAGCAAGGCCAATTACTATATCCCCGGGTTTAATCAGCTTTCCATTTATAATTTGCTTTTCAGCCACTTCCCCTATAGCGAAACCGGCCAGATCGTACTCTCCTTCCCGGTACATATCAGGCATTTCGGCTGTTTCTCCACCCAGAAGAACACAATGTGCGCTTTTGCAGCCTTCAACTATACCTTCGATGACTTCTTCCAGGACTTCTATTTCAAGCTTGCCACAGGCAAGATAGTCCATAAAAAAAAGAGGTTTTGCACCTACACAAAGGAGGTCGTTAACACACATTGCTACCAGGTCTATGCCTACCGTACTGTTTTTTCGAGTTTTCTGGGCTATTTCCAGTTTGGTGCCTACCCCGTCACAAGTGGCGGCTATGCACATCTGGTTGGGGTGGTCGGGTATGCGGAAGACACCAGCAAATCCACCTATGCCTTCCACTACCTGTTCTGGTTTTATCAAAACCTGGGCGCGATGAGCTATTTTTTTGACAAATTTGTCAGCAAGCTCAATGTCCACGCCTGCCTTTTTGTAGTCCCACTGGCTCATTTTTATTCCTCCAGACCTACTCTTTTGAATATATAATCCACATGTTTTATAAAGTGGTCATAGCTAAACATTTTTTCCAAATCTTCTTGCGAGAAGTATTTTTGAATGACGGGTTCTTCCTGGAGCGCTTCTTGAAAACTCAAATTTTCGTTTTCCCAGGTTCGCATTGCTGCTCTCTGCACCACTTCGTAAGCCTGTTCTCGAGTTAATCCTCTTTTAACAAGTTCGAGCAGTATTCTTTCTGAGAAGACCAGGCCCCTGCTTTTTTCGAGGTTTTTTTTCATATTTTGAGGGTAAACCACCAGGTTGTTAAGGAGTTTTGCAAAAGTGTTCAGCAGGTAATCAGCAAGTATGAAAGAGTCAGGGAGAATGATTCTTTCTGCCGAAGAGTGAGAAATATCTCTTTCATGCCATAAGGGGATATTTTCGAGGCTGGTTACCAGGTTACCTCGTAGCACCCTGCTGAGCCCGCATATCTGCTCTCCTGTAATAGGATTTTTTTTGTGAGGCATAGCCGAAGAACCTTTTTGTCCTGCCCCAAAGCCTTCTTCCACTTCTCTTATTTCAGTTCTCTGGAGATTGCGTAATTCTGTAGCAAATTTTTCAAGGCTGGTGGCAACCATTGCTAAGGACCAGATTACTTCAGCGTATCGGTCGCGTTGGATTATTTGGCTGGATACGGGAGCAGGAGTAAGCCCCAGTTTTTCACATACGTACTTTTCGACTCGAGGATCTATATGGGCATAATTACCGACAGCTCCAGATATTTTGCCTACACTTATGGTCTCTTTAGCTCGCTGTACTCTGGTTCGGTTTCTTTGCATTTCTGCGTACCAAAGAGCCATTTTGAGACCAAAAGTGGTTGGTTCGGCATGAACCCCGTGGGTTCTTCCTATCATGAGAGTATAGCGATAGGTAAGAGCTTTGTCTTTGATGGCCTCCAATACAGTATCTATGTCTTTGAGAATGAGTTCACAGGCTTCTTTCATCAAGTAAGCGTTGGCGGTGTCCAGCATATCGGAGGAGGTCATACCGAAGTGGAGGAAACGGGCTTCCGGGCCTATGCTTTCTGAAAGAGTGGTCAGGAAAGCGATAACATCATGTCGGGTCCTGGCTTCAATTTCTTCCATGCGAGAGGAAGAAAATGATATTTGGCTACGCACTTTTTCAAGTATTTCTCTGGGGAAAAGACCCAGCTCGCACCACGCTTCAAGGGCAAGCATTTCAACCTTCATCCACACTTCAAAGCGGTGTTCATCGCTCCAGATTTGGCCCATCTGGGGAAGGGTGTAGCGTTTGATCAAGGGCTGTTCCTCCTCTCGGGGTTCTCTTTTTGAGGAGTCCCACAATAGGGACAATAAGACATCTCCGGGCTTATATCTTGCCCACATGATTTGCAAAAAATTTTTTCTCTTTTAAAGCTAAGCAACTTTTCCTTGATTTCTTCTATTTCTTCTTCAAGAGAAAGCACCTTTTGGCAGTATTCTTTAAACTTTTCTGTGTCAAGCTCATTTTTGCGATAAAGTTCATAAACTTTTGCTCCCAACTCTTCAATGCTTTTACGACGTTCTCTGTATAAAGACCGTAACTTTAAAAACATACTCAGTATTTGCCACCATTTCCTGGAAGAATCATTTCTAACCATTGGTTAATCAACTCCAAAATTTTAGCAGCTATCAGTCTACCATATTATTATAGCTTCTGCATTGTGATTTACCCTTCATTCAGAAAGCTTTTGTAGGTTCTTCCTTCGTTAGTGATTGTTTTAAGACCCTCAAGAGAGAACGACGGTTGGTGGAAAAAATTTTTCCACCCTTTGACTTTTAGAGTGGTCGCTTGTATAATGAAATCGAGGCATTGAAGCCTTGAAAGATGTTTTGCCACATGGTGTGGCGTAGAAGCCCTCAGCGTGGGGACGTAGCAGTCCCGGCTGGGGGTTTTTTATTTACCTTCTCTCAATGGCGAGCTCTAACCAGCGGCGGGTTTCCTCTGAATCCTTAAAGAAAGGAGCTGGTTTCCCTTGTTCCGAGCTCGTTGGTTGTTTTCGATAGTTTTGGTTTCAGGTGTTCTTTTGGTTAGTGCTTTTAGCATGGCTTTTGCGGTGGATGCGACAGGACAGGTTACTCTTGAAAACGACCCTGCTCTTCCCGTTGACTATGTGTGGGTTTTAATCTGTGGATTCCTGGTATTCTTCATGCAGGCGGGCTTTGCCATGGTTGAATCAGGTTTCTGCAGGGCAAAAAATGCCACCAATCTTTTGAGTAAGAACTTGATTGATTTCGTAGTTGCTTCGCTCACCTTTTTTGCTATAGGATACGGTTTTCTTAAGGGCAACGATGTGGGTGGATTTATTGGTTCTGGTTTCTGGTTTCTTCGTGGAGGTGCTTACGATGTGGGTACTTACCTTGACTTTTTCTGGCAACTTGTTTTTTGCGGCACAGCGGCTACCATTGTCTCAGGAGCAGTTGCGGAACGTTTAAAGTTTTCGGCATACCTTGTTTATACTTTCTTTGTCAGCCTTTTCATATATCCAGTTTATGCGCACTGGGTATGGGGAGGAGGTTGGTTGTCCCAGTTACCGTTGGGTTTGGGACACATTGACTTTGCCGGCTCAGGAGTAGTACATGCTTTGGGAGGCATGGTAGGTTTGGCTGGGGCCATAGTGCTTGGTCCACGTTTTGGTAAGTATGGAAAGGATGGCAAACCCCGGGCTATTCCTGGACACAGCATAACCCTGGCGGCATTGGGGACTTTCATTCTCTGGTTTGGCTGGTTTGGGTTCAATCCTGGAAGCACCTTTAGTGCCCACCATCTGAGGATTGCAGTGGTTGCAGTTAACACCAACCTTGCTGCTGCAGCAGGTGCTATGAGCACCCTGCTTATTATGTATCTAAAAACTCGCAGGTGGGATCTGGGTATGGCGCTCAATGGAGCCTTAGGGGGTTTGGTTGCCGTTACTGCACCATGTGCCTGGATTGAAGGCTGGGCAGCAGTAGTGATTGGAGCAGTGGCCGGTCTTATCGTGGTTGGTGGCGTTTACTTTCTCGAGTCGCGAGGTGTGGATGATCCGGTTGGAGCAGTAAGCGTCCATGGATTTAACGGTCTGTGGGGTTTGCTCAGTATAGGATTGTTTGCAGACGGTACTTATGGTCTTTATTCGCTGGAGACTCCCTACGTTACCGGCCTTCTGTACGGTGGTGGAGTAGGACAGTTCCTTGCCCAGCTTATAGGAGCAGTAGTTTTGGCTGCCTGGAGTTTTGGGTTGGGGTTCCTTCTTTTCAAATTGATGGATCTTACCTTTGGCATTCGCGTTTCTCCCGAAGAAGAACTTCAGGGATTGGACATCAAGGAACATGGTACTCCTGCCTATCCCGAGTTTACGCATCGCCAGACCTTTATAATCAGGTGAGGGGGAATCTAAAATGATAAAACTGGAAATTCTGATACGGGAGGAAAAGGCCCAGGAAGTGGTTGGGGTCCTGGAACAGATGGGTTATCCTGGTGTTACCATTTACCAGGTTGAAGGGCGAGGTTCTCAGAGAGGATTGGTGGAACAGTTTCGAGGACGGGCGTACGAGATACTATTTCTTCCTAAGGTAAAGATTGAAGCAATTGTGCGTGATGCTGATAAGGAAAAATTAATTGAAGCCATCACTAAGGTGGCGCGTACTGGAGAAATTGGCGATGGGAAGATCTTTGTTTCTCCAGTTATGGATATAGTACGTATCCGCACCGGGGAAAGTGGGGAACAGGCCCTTTAAGTAAGGAGAATTTGGAACCAGGACATAGGGGGGAAGCCCGGGCTTCCCTCTTATGTCCTGAAAGGCGTTAATTCCCTCTTCTGGAAGCTGGCTAAAACTTCTATCGGTCTCACTCATTAGTTATGATTAACACTTTACCACGCGAAAAGGTTGGTTTTTTACATTCTTTTAAACATAGAAAATTGAAATCAGCTTTTACATATGCTATCCTTAAGACATCCTATCAAATAGTTTCAAGGGGGGAGGATTGTGAAGATTTCCTGCAAAGCTTTGCTTGCTGTGGTGTTGGTCCTCTTGGTTTTTTCGATGGCCTGGGCTGCGGAAAAGACCTGGCAGTCTCAGGAAGGTGAATTTAAGGGCAAAACTATCACGGTCTTAATTACTGATCCTCATACAGCAGTGGTTGAAGCCTGGAAACCCGAATGGGAAGCCCTGACAGGAGCAAAGGTTGAAATAATCGTTGTACCCTACGCATCCTTGTTTGACAAAATGATGACCGATTTTATTACCGGTACCGGGGCCTACGACCTCATTTGCTGGCCTTCTACCTGGGCCGGGGATGTAATGGGCGGAGGATGGGTGATTCCGCTCGATGATTATATGAAAGAATATGGCTACCCAGGTTGGGACGATGTGATGCCGGCCATTAAAGTGGTAGTGTCCTGGGCTAACAAGGTTTATGCTTTTCCATACGATGGAGATTGTCATATGTTTTACTACCGCAAAGACGCACTGGAGAATCCCGATTATCAGGCGCAATTTGAGGAAAAATATGGGTACCGCTATAACGTTCCTCCCAAAACCTGGGAAGAAGTAATGGATATTGCCGAGTTTTTCAACGGATGGGATTGGGATAATGACGGTGAAACAGAGTATGGTTTTGCATTTATTGCCAAACGTAAAACCCAGGCGATGTGGTCCTATCTCGACTTTGTAATGCAGTATGCAGCACAGCCGGGAGTTGCTCCTTTCTTTGACCCAGACACCATGGATCCTCTGGTTGCAAATCCTGGCTGGGTTGAAGCTATGAAAATGATTCAGAAAGCTACTCAGTTTGCCCCTCCAGGCCTTTTGAGCTATGGGTATAGTGAGCTTCGACAAGCTTTTGTTTCAGGCAACTCTGCAATGGCTATTGACTGGGGAGATATTGGTATTATGGAGCAGTCTCCCGAAGAATATGGCAGCAAGGTAAAAGGGTTGCTTGGTTATGGTCCACTTCCCGGAGCCAAGAAAACCTATGATTTCAAAGAAGGTAAATGGGTTGAAGGCTACAACCAGGTGAACTTCTTGAACTTTGGTGGTTGGGTGTTTTCAATTTCCAAATATTCTAAAAATCCTTTGGCTGCTTACAAATTTGCTACCTACTTTACTGCTCCAGAACGAAGCATTCTCGATGTTTGCGGAATCCATGGCTATACTGGTGCTAATCCCTGGCGTCTCTCCCATTTTGAAGATTTGGATAAATGGGTTGAGGGAGGTTGGAGTAAAGAATCGGCAGAAAAGTATCTCAACACCATTCGCACTATTCTCTCTGATCCGAAGGCGGTTACTGATTTGAGGATTCCTGGAGCTGCGGAGTACTATGATTATTTGGATTTGCATCTTGCCGAGGTTCTTTCAGGACAAACTGAAGCGGAGGCAGCCTGTAAGGCAATATATGAAGACTGGGTAAAGATTACTGAAAACTATGGCAAAGAAGCGCAGCGCAAGCTTTATCGAGAATCGCTGGGTCTTGATTGAAATCAAAAAGGCCGGGCTTAAGCCCGGCCTTTTTGATAAATAGCCCTTTTCAGACCACGCTGGAGGTGGTTCAGTTTGCGCTCCTTTTCCAGAAGCCCGGTTAAGTTTTTTTTCTTACTCCCTGGCTTAGGTTACTTAGCAGCTATGGCCGTTTTTCCAATGATATGGTCTTTAACGTTGAGCTTTCAACGCTGGAAGGCAGCAACTGCTGCTCCCCGAGTCTTTATAGGTTTTCAAAACTTTTATAATATCCTTTTCCGAGATGCTCGTTTCTGGAACAGTCTACGCTTTACAGTTTTTTATGTGGCTCTGGTTGTGGTTTTGGAGCTTTTTCTGGGTTTGCTCCTTGCTTATATTCTTAACGAACGCATCCGTTTTCGTAATTTTTTCAGGGTGCTCTTTCTTCTGCCAATGGCCTCTCCACCTATTGCCGTAGCGTTCATATGGAGAATGCTTCTCAATCCTGATGCTGGCATTGTGAAGGTTATTCTGGGCGGTTTGGGAATAAACGTGGTTGACTGGCTTACCAATGCCCGACTTACTCCCTTTGTTTTGATTGCTGTAGATGTCTGGGAATGGACGCCTTTTATGTTCCTGGGTTTGTTGGCGGCGTTTCAATCCTTGCCTGTGGAACTATACGATGCAGTCTCTGTAGACGGTGCCTCTCGTTTTCAGGCTTTTAGGTATGTCACCTTTCCTCTGCTCTCCCCCATTATGGTTACCTTGGTTCTTTTGAGAGCGATTGATGCTTTTAAACTTTTTGAACTGGTTTTCGGTATCACTGGTGGAGGGCCTGGAAGTAGCACGGAATCTCTTTCCTATTATACTTACACAGTAGGTTTTCAATACTTTGATCTGGGTTATGCCTGCAGTCTTTCCTGGATCTTTTTGGTTATCGTTCTGGTGATTTCTTCCTTCCTCTTGCAGAGATTGCGTAAGGAGGTTTGACATGGGGAGGAAAAGGGTCTCCGGTTTTTATCTTTTTGCCTGGGTAGTACTGGTTCTTTTCTCGGTGTGGACTGTTTTTCCATTTTTTTGGTCTGTGATAACTTCCTTCAAATCTCCTGGAGAGCAATATTCTTCAGCCTTTCTCCCCTTTTTGCAATTTAAACCCTCTACCTATGCTTGGAAAGTTGTGCTTGGTGAGGCAGAAGGAGAACGCACTTTAAGAGGACTAAAGAATAGTGTTTTGATTTCCTCAATAAGCTCACTTATTGTTCTTTTTCTTGGTGCATTTGCTGGTTATTCTTTATCCAGGTTTCGCTTCAGACGCTGGAAAAACAAGGATATTGCAGTGTGGATTCTTTCCAATCGTATGTTCCCACCTATCGCCGTAGCTATTCCCTTCTTTCTGATCATGCGTACTTTGCGATTACTGGACACTCTTCCAGCTATTATTATGGCCCACACGGTTTACAATTTGCCTCTTGCGATATGGTTGATGATGGACTTTTTTAGAGAGCTGCCTGAGGAGGTTGAGGAAGCAGCCCTTATTGATGGTTGCTCAGCTTTACAGGCATTTTTAAGGGTTGCTCTTCCTTTAGCTCTACCCGGCATAGTTGCTGTGTATATACTGTGCTTTATATTTTCCTGGAATGAGTTCCTGTTTGTAGTGACTCTCTCTTATAGAAATACTATGACCATGCCAGTTGTCATTGCAGGGACTTTAACTGTTCGTGGGCTGGACTTCTGGAAGGTTTCTGCGCTTTCTTTGCTCTCTATAACCCCGCCAGTTATTCTGGCGGCACTGACTTCTCGTTACCTCATAAGAGGACTTACTCTTGGTGCGGTTAAGGAATGAGTTGGGCTTTTCGAACGGAGCAAGGTCGAATTGGATATGAAAAAGGTGCTTTCTCCTTGTAGTTTTGTTAAACTATTTAAAACTCCAATGGAATGGAGGGAAATGCATTGGAACTCAAGCATCTTATGGTACCTACGGATTTTTCCAAGTTTTCAGATTTGGCAATTCGCTACGCTTCTTTTTTAGCAAAATCGTTTAATGCCAGGTTGACCCTTCTTCACGTTTTGACTGTTAGCGAAGTTAACGCTTTGACCTCGCAACCTGGCAATCCCTGGGAAAACGTGGTGGAGGAATTTAATAATCGCATGTATGAAGAATTTCTGGATAACACTATTGATAAAGAAGCAATCACGGTGAATTTTGAAGTTGCAGTTGGAGATCCTGCAGAAGAGATAGCAAAATTTGCTGAAAACAACGATGTGGATATGCTGGTCATGGGAACTCACGGACGCACTGGGTTAGCCAGTATCTTTCTGGGTAGTGTTACAGTAGGCGTTATCAAGAGGACCTGCGTACCGGTTACGGTTGTCAAGTGTTTTGAGGCGCTCAAAGAATAAATAGGGAGAGGGGCATTTTACTGCCCCTCTACTCCCGTGTCAGATTGCCTGATTATTTTATGGCTTCCAGTTCTTGCTCAAGAATTTCCGCAGCGTTTCCTCTGGGTTTTTGATAAACAAGATTTTCCCTTTGAAACGGCAGTTTTTCCTGGAAAACAGGTTTCTGTTCTTTGTAAAAGATGCCAAGGGGTATCTTATCTCCCCATTCCAGGGCTTTGCTGAAGGCTTCCTTTTTGTTGCTGCAATCAAAGTTTTCGGGTAAATAGTATACTCTCTTTTTATACCAGTCATAGGTATTGATTTTGTTGAAGGTTACACAGGGTTGCAAGACATCAACGATGGCAAGCCCCTTCCAGGTAATTGCTTCTTTCAGGATTTCAGCAAGCTTGTCCGGATCTCCGGCAAAGCCGCGCGCTACAAAGCTTGCTCCCTGCGATATTGCCAGGCTTAGCGGATTAAGGGGCTGAGCAAGGCTTCCAAAGGGCTGAGTTTTGGAAGGAAAGCCTTCCGGAGATGTGGGTGATGCCTGCCCTTTGGTGAGTCCATAGACTTGGTTATTATGAATAATAACTGTAATGTCCGGATTCCTTCGAATTGCATGGAGAAAATGATTGCCTCCTTCGCCATACATGCATCCGTCTCCAGATTCTGCAATGACTACTAAGCTGGGATTAACGGTTTTAATTGCCAGAGCTGCGGGAATGCTCCTTCCATGAAGACCGTTGAAGACGTTAACTTTAAGATAATGTGGTATCTTGGCAGCCTGGCCGATTCCTGAGGAAATAACTACCTGTTCGGGTTTGAGCCCAAGCTCGAGAAGTGCTTTCTTAAGGGACCGAAGGATGCCAAAATTTCCACATCCTGGACACCAAGCAATGGGCACTTGATTGTCAAATACATTTTCGTTCATGATAGTTCCTCCCTTATTTTCGCCAGGAGTTCCTCCACAAAAAAGGGTTTTCCGTTAAATTTGTTTATCCTCTTTCTGAAGGGGGTAAGTGTTTTTCGCTCTAAAAGATTTGCCAGTTGGCCACGATAATTGTTCTCTATCACCACGGGGTCAGGCAATTCAGAGAGCGCTTTAAAGGTGTCTTCCGAGAGAGGATGAAGTTCTGAAAAATGGAGGTGACCTATGTCCAGACCTTCTTTTCGAAGTGCCTGGCAGGCTTCTTCAACTACTCCAAAGGTGGATCCAAAGCTAATAAGCGTTGCTTGCTTTCCCGGCAGGTAGTAGGGTTGAGACAACTCTTTGGCCATCAATGGTTCTTTTTTCATCCTTTTCCGGTGCATTTTAACTCGTATATCAAGGTCTTCAGTAAGGTGACCCTCCTCGTCGTGTTCATCGCTATCGGCTATCACAGTTTCTTCTCCAAAGCCAGGTATGGCTCTTGGCGATACGCCGCTTTCAGTCAGTAGGTAACGTTTATAGCCCTTTTTTGCTTCGACCCAGTAAGGTCCGGCGGGGTGTTCTCTAAGCTCTATCCTGGAATACGTGAACTTGGAATCAGCAAGATACTGGTCAGTTAATATGATTGCTGGAGCCTGGTATTTGTCAGCCAGCTCAAAAGCCTTGATGGTCAGGTTAATCGCTTCTTCAGGGGTAGAAGGAGCAAATACAAAGCGGGGAAATTCATCGTGTGAGGCATTTAATACAAAATCCAGGTCGCCTTGAGAAGTTCTGGTGGGTAGACCAGTGCTTGGTCCAGGACGCTGGGCATCAACTATAACGATTGGGGTTTCAGTCATTGCTGCGAGTCCCAAGCCTTCACACATCAAACAGAAACCACCTCCGGATGTACCTGTCATGGCTCTTGCTCCAGCAAAGGAAGCCCCCACTGCCATATTGATGGCACTGATTTCATCTTCAGCCTGTTCTACAACTATCCCGTATTTGGCGCTTTGTGCAGCCAGAAAGTTCATTATGCCTGTTGAAGGGGTCATTGGATATGCGGCGTAGAATGAACAACCAGCGATTATTGCTCCTAAAGCTATGGCTTGATTTCCGTTCAGGATAAATCTGGCTTTTTCTTCTGGGTCGATTGAACCGAGGTTTTTTCTAAAGTGGAAGCTTTGTCCTATTTTAGAGCCTTTTTGCAAAGCCTGTTGGTTTTTGATTATTACTTCTGGTCCTTTTTTTGCAAATCGTTTCTCGAGGTAGGGAAAAGCAATTTCTGGCTCGAATCCCAGCATAGAGAGCAATGTTCCCACTGCAATCATGTTGGCGAATACTTTGGAACCTATTTCCTGAGCTAACGCTTCAAAGTCGAGCTTGAAGAAATTAGTAGAGTTTAGGTGTGAATCCGGTATTTTGCCTATACCAATACCTTCTTCACCCAATTCCTGGTGGTGGAGAAAAAAGCTTTCTTCGTTTAAAGCAATCAGAATATCTACTTTCTGTGTCATCGCTTTTAACGGCTGGTTGGAGATTCGTATCTGTGTAAAGTTGTGTCCCCCTCGTATCCTCGACTGGTAATCCTCAGTGGAAAATATATACCAGCCTTTTTCTAACAGGGTTTTGCTCAGTACTTCACTGACCGTTTCGATGCCCTGTCCAGCTTCACCAGCTATTTTAATGTTGACTTCCAAAGCTACATGCCCCCTTTTAAGGTGTAAAAATAGCTTTTAGATGAAAACCCTTTATAGTGCTTTTTTCTTCCTGGAGTTTGTCAGGCTGGCACTAAGAGAGCGGTTCTCAACGCAGGTCTTTCATGAAAACAACGTGCTTCTGGTAAGGGATTTCTATCTTTTCTTCGTCAAAGGTTTTCTTGATAAGGTAAAGTAAGTCGCGCTCTACTCCCCAGTGTTCTTTAGGGGCTACTTTGAGTATCACTCTTAAAATAACTGCTGAAGAATCGAGGCGGGCGATGCGGTGTATGGTGGGTTCTTCGAGGATTTTTGAGGGATTCGCTTCCCGGTACTGGCTGGCAATGTTTTGCAAGACCTGTATAGCTCGATCGACGTCTTCTTCGTAAGCGATACCTACCTCAACTATAGCTCGGGTGAAACCACGGTTGAAATTGGCAATCCTGGTAATCTCTCCGTTGGGAATAATCACCAAAGCCCCAGAAAAGGGTCTTATTCGGGTTACCCTCAGGCCGATGTCTTCAACAGTGCCAGTAAGGTCACCAATTTGAACGATATCGCCTACTGAAATGCTGTCTTCAATCAGCAGGAATACTCCGGTGAGAATGTCTTTGACCAGAGTTTGAGCACCAAAACCTATAGCTATGCCCACTACACCTGCTCCAGCAAGTATAGCTGCTGCATCCACTCCAAGCTGACGCAATACCAGTATCACGGCAAAAAATCCTATGACATACTTTGCCAAACTCTGCAGCAGTGGAGCTACTGTTTTCAGTCGGCGGTTCAGGTCTTGTTTTTTTTCAAATCTGCTGGTAATAATTAGAGTTCTTCTTATGGCGAACGAAGCAAACAGAATGGCCAGATATGAGCCACCACAGATGGCAGCGATGTTTATTATTTTTCTAAGTATGAAGGACAGACTCAGGCTCATGGTCTTTAGGCTGAAGGTTGATTTTTAGCTGGTATTTTTTGAAAATTTCTTCCCTGTATTCCTGCAGGGTACAGACCTCGATTTCTCTTCTTTTCAGACGTTCAATGGCGTATACCATGGCTTCTGCCCCAAAGAGAGTTGTAACATAGGGGATGTTTCTTATTACGGCTTCTTTACGGATGATGCTGCTTTCCTGCTGTGAACGACCCCCGGAGGGAGTGTTGATAATTAATTGTATTTCACGGTTTTTAATAAGGTCAACTATGTTGGGGCGCCCTTCTCCGACTTTTTTGACAGCTTCTACTTCCAATCCGTTATTGATCAGGACTTTTCGTGTTCCGGTTGTGGCTACAATTTTGAAGCCCAGGTCAGCAAGCCGTTTAGCAAGATATACGATACTTCTTTTGTCACGATTTTTCACGCTTATAAACACCTTACCTTCAAGTGGTAAGTTGGCTTGAGCGCTTAACTGGGCTTTAGCATAAGCCATGCCGAAATCCCGGTCTATGCCCATGACTTCACCTGTTGAGCGCATCTCAGGACCCAGGACTGGATCCACGTTGGGGAATCTATTGAAAGGAAATACTGCCTCTTTGACAGCGAAGTAATGGGGTATTATTTCACTGGTAAGACCGATTTCGTCAAGTGTTCTGCCTACCATTATTTGGGAAGCAATTCTTGCAAATGGTACACCAGTTGCTTTGCTGATGAAGGGTATGGTACGCGAAGCACGGGGGTTTACCTCAAGCACATATATGGTATCGTCTTTAACGGCGTATTGAACGTTCATGAGGCCTACTACCTTGAGTTCTCGAGCCAGTGCATAGGTGTGTTGAGAAATCCTTTCAATGATTTCATCGCTCAGCGAAAAAGGTGGCACCACACAAGCACTGTCTCCAGAGTGAACCCCTGCTTCCTCTATGTGCTCCATTATTCCTGCAATGATAACTCTTTTACCGTCACTTATAGCATCAACATCAATTTCTATGGCATCTTCAAGATATTTGTCGATAAGCACCGGATGCCCTGCAGAAATCTCAACAGCTTGCTCTATGAATTCGCTGAGTTCTTCCTCGTTATATATTATTCGCATGGCTCTTCCACCCAGGACATAGGAAGGACGAACCATTACTGGATAGCCAATTGACCAGGCTACCTGTTTTGCTTCCTGGAAAGACGTGGCTATGCCGTTTTTTGGTTGTTCCAGCTTTAATCGCTCTATAAGCTGCTTGAAGCGGTCTCTGTCTTCTGCTATATCAATACCCTCAGAACTGGTGCCCAAAATGGTAACTCCTGCTTTTTCCAGGTCCTTAGCAAGGTTCAGTGGGGTTTGTCCTCCAAGCTGGAGAATGACCCCCAGAGGCTTTTCCTTTTCTATTATGTTGAGCACATCCTCAAGATAGAGAGGTTCAAAGTAAAGCTTATCAGAAGTATCATAGTCAGTGCTCACGGTTTCCGGGTTGCTGTTAACCATTATAGTTTCTATACCCAGGTCTCTAAGCCCCCAGGTAGCATGCACACAGCAGTAATCAAATTCGATTCCCTGTCCTATTCTGTTAGGTCCTGCTCCCAGAATTATTACTTTTTGGTTGGAACTGGGATTGGCTTCACATTCTTCGAGGTAGGTTGAGTAGTAATATGGAGTTTTTGCCTCAAATTCTGCAGCACAGGTGTCAACCTGTTTATATACGGGAAAGATGCCAAGACTTTTGCGAAATTCTCTCACTTCCCACTCGTTTGTTCCCCAGAGTTCAGCGAGTTGACGGTCTGAGAAGCCAAATTGTTTGGCTCTTAGCAAGAGATCGGGGTCAATTTTTTTCCAATCCTTTATTTTGCGCAGGTTTTCCTCCATATCCACTATTTCTTCAATCTGCTTTATGAACCAGGGGTCAATTCCTGAGTACGCATTGATTTCTTGGATGGAAAAGCCTTCTTTCAAGGCCATTTTGATATGGAAAATTCTTTCAGGATTGGGTTTTTGCAATTTCTCTCGTATGATTTCTTTCCGTTTTTCTGGAGGCAAGGAACTGAGTTTTGGAACATCTTCAAGCCCACATTTGCCAATTTCTAAGGAACGCAAGCCCTTTTGTAGTGCTTCTTTAAAATTACTGCCGATGGCCATGGTTTCTCCTACGCTTTTCATGGAAACTCCAAGAACAGGTTCTGTTTCTGGAAATTTCTCAAAAGTAAAACGAGGTATTTTGACTACACAGTAGTCAAGAGCCGGTTCAAAGCAGGCTGGTGTTTTCTGGGTTATGTCATTGGGAATTTCATCCAGGGTATAGCCAACAGCAAGTTTTGCAGCTATTTTGGCAATAGGAAATCCAGTGGCTTTTGAAGCAAGGGCTGAGCTCCTTGATACTCGGGGGTTCATTTCGATAATAACCATGCGGCCGGTACGGGGGTGTACAGCGAACTGAATGTTGCAACCTCCAGTGTCTACTCCAATTTCGCGAATGGCCCTTATGGCCATATCTCTCATATGCTGGTATTCGTAGTCGCTCAAGGTTTGTATAGGAGCTACGGTAATGCTATCTCCGGTGTGAACCCCCATGGGGTCAAAGTTCTCTATGGAACATATAATAACCACGTTGTCTTTTTTGTCCCGCATTACTTCCAATTCGAACTCTTTCCAGCCTATCACTGATTCTTCAATCAGTATTTCACTGTTCAAACTGCTTTCCAGAGCTCTGCGGGCTAATTCTTCAAATTCTTCTATGTTATACGCTATAGCGCCTCCTGTTCCGCCAAGGGTGAAACTGGGACGAATGACTAAGGGGAAGCCAATTTTTTGGGCAACTTCCATAGCTTCTTTGAGCGAGTAGGCGCGGTCGCTCTTCAGAACTTCAATACCGCAGTTTTGCATAGCTTCTTTAAAGAGTTCGCGATCTTCAGCCTTTTTAATTGCTTCCGGAGACGCTCCCAGTGTTTCTACTCCGTATTTTTGGAGCACCCCCCGCTCGGCAAGCTGGACGGTTATATTAAGCGCTGTCTGCCCACCAAGTGTTGGTAACAAAGCGTCGGGTCTTTCTCTCTCGATGATTTTCTCAACTACCTGAGGAGTTAGCGGCTCTATGTAAGTCTTATCGGCCATTTCCGGATCGGTCATTATGGTGGCTGGGTTACTGTTAACCAGAATTATCTGATATCCTTCGCTTTTAAGCGCTTTACAGCCCTGAGTGCCCGAATAATCAAACTCGCAGGCTTGTCCTATAATAATTGGTCCAGAACCTATAATCAGTATTTTATGGATATCGGTGCGTTTAGGCATGGCTTTCCTCCATAAGGCTCACAAAGTTGTCGAAAAGGTATGTGGTGTCGTGAGGCCCAGGGCCGGCTTCAGGATGGAACTGAACACTGAACAGAGGAAGTTTTTTATGTCTTATGCCCTCCAGGGTGTGGTCGTTGAGGTTAAGGTGCGTGATTTCTACATCTTCGCGAGGTAGTGAAGTAGGGTCTACTGCGAAACCGTGGTTCTGAGCGGTAACGGTAACTCGTTCGGTGAACAGGTCTTTGACGGGGTGGTTTCCTCCATGATGTCCAAACTTTAATTTGAAAGTATTTCCGCCAAGGGCAAGAGAAAGTATTTGATGTCCCAAGCATATTCCGAAAATGGGTACCTTGCCAATTAACTGTTGCGCACATTCCACAAGGTATGGTAGAGCTGCTGGGTCACCGGGTCCATTTGAAAAAAGAATCCCATCAGGTTTTGTGGCCAGAATTTCTTTGGCTGTGCTGAAAGCAGGATATACTTCCACCCTGCAACCCCTTTTAGCAAGTTCTCTCAGGATGTTGAATTTGACCCCACAATCGATAACTGCTACTTTGAAAGTGCCCTTCTCCTGCCAAAGATAAGGCTTACTGGTAGTAACTACCTTTACGAGATCCTGACCACTCATTTCAGGTAGAGAGCGGGCTTTGGCAACCAGTGCTTCCACATCGAGGTTATCTCCCAGTGCGATAAATCCGCGCATAGCTCCCTTTTCTCGTATATGTTTGGTGAGCGCTCTGGTATCTATTCTTTCTATACCCAGTATTCCGTGTTCCTCGAGATAAACTTCAAGGCTTTTCTCGGCTCGCCAGTTGCTGAAAATCGAGCTTTTTTCTCTTACGATAAGACCTTCTACCTGGGGTCGGGCCGACTCCACATCGCTGGAATTTACTCCGTAGTTACCTATAAGTGGATAGGTGAGAGTTACAATTTGCCCCTTGTATGAAGGGTCAGTGAGTATTTCTTGGTAGCCAGTCATGCTGGTATTGAAGACTACCTCTCCGCCTGCCTCTTTCAGGGCGCCAAAAGCGTAACCCCGAAAGATTCTTCCGTCTTCGAGAGCCAATAAGGCTTTCACTTTTTAACACCCTTGCAGTAATATATCATGTCTGTCAAGTAGCTTCAGGTATCGAATTTGGAAGTTCTTTGGGATGCCTGGAAACCCAGTTGTAATAAAGTGTAGCGGGTATAAAATAGTGTAGATATTTCCAGTTGCGTAGTACCCTTTTCCAGGCTAAAGGCCAGGAGTAAAATTTTCTAAACACTTCGTTGTACCCTTTCTGAAGTTCTTCGGCCGTCATTCTAGCGGGCTGGTATACTACATGTGCGAAATCATACTTGGACCAGTCGTAGGTAAAAATGCGGTTCTCGTTTTTGAGCTGGTAGAAAATTTCAGTACCCGGTAAAGGAGTAAGAATTGAAAATTGAGCAAAGTCGATTTTCGCATCTTCAATGAATTCCAGAGTTTTCTGGAAAACAGAAGTGTCATCTTCGTCAAACCCAAAGACAAAGGAACCAATTATCATGATGCCGTGTTGGTGAAATTTCTCGATTAATCTTTTATAATTCTTAACTTTGTTGAAACTTTTATGAGCATTCTTCAGGGTCTCTTCGTTGACAGATTCGATACCTACAAAAAGAGCGATACATCCACTTTTCTGGGCGAGACTGATGAGTTCGTCATCGTCAGCGATGTTGAGAGTCTCCTGGCTGACCCACTTTTTCTTAAGCGGAATAAGTGCTCTGAAAAGTTCTTTGGAATAACGAGGGTTGCTTACAATATTGTCATCGAGGAAACCGATTATACGTGTTTTATCCTGATATAAGCTGACCTCTTCGATAACGTTATCTATGTCCCGGTGGCGATATTTTCTCCCCATGAAGCGAGATACCGAGCAAAAGCTGCAGCCATGAGGGCAGCCACGAGTAGTTTGGAAGACGTACTTGAGAAGATACCGACATTTCAAAAGGTCCAGTCGGGAAGGAGGAAGTCGATAGATAGCCGGAAAGTCCTCTCTGGTGTATGTCTTTTTAAGTTCTCCTTTTTCCAGGTCTTCAAGAAGCTGTTCCCATAAGCCCTCGGCTTCACCGATTACCACGGCATCTGCGTGTTGTAAGGCTTCTTCCGGACAGGCACTGGGATGCATACCTCCAAGCACCACTTTCGTGCCCTTTTCCCTGAAGCGGTCAGCTATTTGATACGCCCTTTGTGAAGTGGCGGTCATGGCGGTAATGCCTACAAGGTCAAACTGTTCTTCAAAAGGCACATATTCAGCTCGTTCATCAACAATTACCACTTCATGTTGGGGCGGAGTTAGAGCTGCCAGTAGGGGAAGACTTGCTTGAGGGAAGGGAACTAACTTAACTTTTTTATGTTCGTTAGGTCCTGGTGCAACAAGAAGTATTTTCATTAAAGTACCATCACCCTTTTCTTTTTCGAATCTCTTGATATTATATACCACCCCAGGGGATTATGCTAAAATGCTTTTAGTGGGGTTTAACTCAATATGTCTGTTAAGTTTTTTGTTCTGCTAATTTTGCTTGGGTTGATTTTGTGTTACGGTGTTGCCTGGCCTCAGGGTAGTTTGGTTCTGGTCGGTGAAATATCAGGGGTTATCAACCCTGTCTTGGCTGATTATCTGGAGAAACTTTTACAAGACGCCCTGCAATCTGAAGCCAAACTGGTGGTCTTGCTTATTGACACACCAGGAGGGCTTGAGGAATCAATGCGGAAGATGGTTAAGAGTATTCTGAATTCCCCTGTTCCAGTTGCGGCCTATGTTTATCCTCGGGGAGCCAGAGCTGCTTCGGCGGGTACGTTTTTGGTTTTAGCTGCTCACCATGCTTTTATGAGTGAAAACACCACTCTGGGGGCGGCACATCCGGTTACCGTGGAGGGGGAAGCAGTAGGCGAAAAAATAGTGAATGACACAGCAGCTTTTATAAAAACGCTTGCAGAAACCCGAGGACGCAATCCTGAAGTTGCCGAGAAAATGGTGAGAGAAAGCCTCTCTCTTGGAGAGAAAGAGGCATTATCTTCTGGTCTTATAGATGGCATTGCTGCTTCTTTGGAAGAAGTCGTGGAAAAGGTACTTTCTACTTTGAAAGAGGTAAAAATTGTTAGAGTGCCCCTGAGTGGAAGAGAAAGAATTTTACACGCACTTTTGAATCCCAGTCTTGCTTACCTCCTTCTTGTCTTGGGAGCTCTGGGCTTAATTTTTGAGCTCTCTAATCCTGGGGCAATTGTTCCCGGAGTTTTTGGCAGCATATGCCTTTTGCTGGCTTTTTACGCTTTTTCCGTACTTCCGGTCAATGTTGCTGGTGTAATCTTTATTTTGCTGGGATTTGCCTTTCTGGCTCTGGACCTCTGGGTTACCCCGGGCATTGGAGCATTGACCGTTGGTGGAGCTATTTCTCTTTTTCTGGGTTCACTAACACTTTTCGACGTCAGGAAAGTAGGGATCAGGTTGCCTCTGGAGTTAATAATATTTACAGTTTTGGGGATTTTGGCTTTCTTCGTTTTTGCGCTTTCCATGGCCCTGGTTGCAATGCGCAGAAAAGTCAGGACGGGAGAAGAAGCACTGAAAGGTAAGGAGGGAGTTGCCAGACAGGTGTTGAATCCCGAGGGCTTTGTTATTGTTGATGGAGAATTGTGGTGGGCGGAATCTCCAGAGCTTGTGACTCCTGGAGAAAAAGTAGTGGTAGTTGGCAAGAAAGGGAATAGACTTTTGGTAAACAAGAAAAGGGAGGATGAGGGAAAATGATTTTTCTGGCGTTCATCGTGTTGATTGTGATTATTTTTCTTTCCGCTGCTATCAAGGTGGTTAGAGAATATGAGCGAGGAGTCATATTCAGGTTAGGACGCCTGGTGGGAGCAAAAGGTCCGGGAATCTTTTTCATCATCCCGTTAATTGACCAGTTGGTGAAAGTTGATTTGCGAGTGATGACCATGGATGTTCCCAAGCAGGAGCTGATTACTCGGGACAACGTCCCGGTTACCGTGGACGCAGTGGTCTATTTTCGAGTCATGAATGCTGAAGACGCGGTTACTCAGGTGGAAAATTATGTTATGGCGACCTCTCTGATTTCTCAAACTACTTTAAGAAGTATTGTGGGGCAGTCAGAGCTTGATGAGCTCCTTACTCACCGTGATAAGATTAATGAGGCGTTACAAAAAATAATTGATGAGAAAACTGACCCCTGGGGAATAAAGGTTTCAGCTGTTGAAATCAAGGAAGTGGTACTTCCTGAAGAGTTAAAAAGAGCTATGGCTCGCCAAGCGGAAACGGAACGAGAACGCAGAGCGAAAATTATCAATGCCGAGGGAGAATACCAAGCATCAACAAAGCTGGCTGAGGCAGCCAAGATTATCTCTCAGAATCCTATTGCTATTCAGTTGCGCTATCTTCAGACACTTAGTGACATTGCTGCCGAAAACGCGACCACAGTTGTATTTCCTCTGCCTATGGAGATAGTCAGAGCTTTTAGTGTCCTGGCAGGAGATAGCGAGAAAAAAGATTAAGTTTTGAGTTCAGCTTTGATGATTTCTCCAAAATAGATGTGGTGAAAATCGCCCTGAGGGTAGTATTCCTGGATTATGTGCTGGGGAAAGGTAGCAGGATCTACTTTTGTTTCCTGGATTACCTGGCAAAACAATGCCCCTACACATTCTTCAATAGAAGGTACTGGAAAATCTTGGTGATGACGAGTGCTGAGTCCTGCTTTTTGGAATTTGTTTCCCTCTCGACCAGAAACGCTGCCACAAAGTTGAATAGCGCTGTACATGTCTTCAGTGGGAAGTGCAATGACGAAGAAAGGGTGTTCTTTCAGCTTTTCAAAGGTGAATCGTGAAGGGCGCACCAGCACAGTAGCCATGGGTCTTCCCCACACTCTCCCAGTTTGTGCCCAACCTATAGTCATAATGTTACTCTGCCCTTCCTTCCCCGTAATTAGAAATATGCCCCCTACTTTCTCTATTAAAGCTGGAATACGACAAGCAACTTCGGTCCAGTTAGCCTTTTTCCACAACCGAACCATCCCCTTTTATTTCTGGGTTTGTTTTATAATTATATCAGTTTCCTGAATGTGAAAATTTATATCTTGGAATGTTCGCAAAAATTGTTCTTTATACGATGCAATCTTGTTGGTTGTTTTTGAAATCCTGTAGGTAACCTCTTGGGAGGCGCTTGACTTGCTGCTAATAAGACCTTTTGACCCCTGGAAAGGAGAGCTCTGCACCTGCCCTACCAAGTTTACCCTTAACCCCTATACGGGCTGTGAACATGCCTGCCTTTACTGCTATATAACCTCTTTTATACCGCAAGCTTTCCGGGTTAGAGAAAAGAAAGACCTTCTCAGGCGGGTGTATCGGGATTTACAAAGTTTTCCAAGGGAAAGCTACCTTACGTTGAGCAATTCTTCTGATCCTTACCCTTCCCTGGAAAGAGACCTCAAACTTACCCGGCAGATACTAAGCTGGTGTTCAGAGTTAGGGGTTCCGGTGCTTATACTCACCAAATCCCCTTTGGTTTGTAGAGATGCTGATGTGTTGTCTGCTATGCGTTCGGCGGTAAGTATAACCATAACGACACCCTGTGAAGAGGTGGCTCGTAAACTCGAACCTGGTGCGCCCTCGCCCCGGGAACGCAAGGAAGCGATTGTTAAGCTTGCCAGGTATGGCATTCCGGTTGTCTTACGCTTAGACCCTGTCATACCCGGAATTAACGATAATCCCGAGCAATGGAAACAGCTTATTGAAGAAGTCTCACCTTTCGTCGTGCAAGTGGTTTCTTCTACTTACAAGCTACGTCCTGATTCCTGGAAAAGGATCGTGCAGGTTTTTGATTCGGCAAAGCGCTACAGGGACGATTACTGTGAAAAACATGGTAACAGTTTGTATCTCCGCAGAGAGATTCGTGAACATATAATGGGTGCTCTCCGAGAGCTGGTTAAAAGCTACGGTTTGCCATTTTCGAGTTGTCGTGAGGGATTTGTAACCTGGAATGACCTAATTTGCGATGGCAGTTATTTTCTAAACGTCCGGAGTCAATCAAAAAAGTCTTCTTGTAAGTAAATTTCTTCTTCCATGTTCGAGGAAGGAGGTGGAGGCTCTTCAGGTCGACCCACAATCGAAACCGTGAGCTCACTCATCAGGTCCAGGTCTTTAGGTGTTTCCAGCTCTCTCCCCTCTCGATCTTTGATTACTCTCACCACTGGGCGAATGGGAAGGCCTTCATTCAGCTTGATTACCACAGCAATCTCTCCAGTGGAAAGCTTCACCGTTTCTCCCACCGGATAAGGAGCTATATGCCTTACCATGGTGGTGACTACCTGAAGGTCAAACAGCCTACCTGCGTTGCCCATTAGGTATTCCAGAGCCTCTGAATAGGAGAAACGTTTACGGTAAGGCCGGTCAACGGTGAGTGCATCGTACACGTCTGCACAGGCACAAATTCGGGAAAGGAGATGAATTTCTTCTCCCGCAAGTCCGTAAGGATAACCACTCCCGTTCATTCTCTCGTGATGCTGAAGAGCAATAACTGAGGCCAAAAAGTCATACTCTGCGTGCTTTTGAATAATTTCTCTGCTCCACACGGGGTGCATGCGAATGATCTTGCGTTCTTCTTCGGTTAAAGGACCCTCTTTATAGAAGATTTCGGGTGGGAAGCGGATTTTCCCCACATCATGTAGGAGGGCTCCCAGAGCGAGCTTTTTGAGTTGAAGGCGACTCAGATTCTGAAATTTTCCGATCATCAGGCTGATCACTGTCACGTTTACTGAGTGGACGAATAGCGCGTCACTTTTGCTTCCCAGCTGTACCAGGTAGAAGATGACTCCTGGATAGTCAAGCACTTCTTCTATGAGTTCCTGGATTACACTTTGAATTTTCTGATAGCCGTTTGCTTCTCCTCTCTGGAGCTTTTTCACAGATTCGTGAAGAATCCTTTGTACCTTTCTTTTGGTTTCCAGAGTAACAGGTTCCTCCACTTTAATGTCTTCAAAAAGTTCATGCTCAATAAACACGGACTCAAACCCCAGCTCAAAGAGCCTTCGAATGTAGTTTTCGGTAAGTACCACGCCTTTGTTAAGGAGAATGGAGCCATCTTCACGAAATACTGGATAGGCTATTTTCATGCCGGGGCGCAAGTCTTCAACCCTGACTCGGATCATGAGTGATTGCTTCCTCCCAGAGTCTGGTTTCGTCGAGGGTGGCTTTTGAGCTCGCTTCTACAGATTCCACAATCGAAACCGTGAGCTCACTCATCAGGTCCAGGTCTTTAGGTGTTTCCAGCTCTCTCCCCTCTCGATCTTTGATTACTCTCACCACTGGGCGAATGGGAAGGCCTTCATTCAGCTTGATTACCACAGCAATCTCTCCAGTGGAAAGCTTCACCGTTTCTCCCACCGGATAAGGAGCTATATGCCTTACCATGGTGGTGACTACCTGAAGGTCAAACAGCCTACCTGCGTTGCCCATTAGGTATTCCAGAGCCTCTGAATAGGAGAAACGTTTACGGTAAGGCCGGTCAACGGTGAGTGCATCGTACACGTCTGCACAGGCACAAATTCGGGAAAGGAGATGAATTTCTTCTCCCGCAAGTCCGTAAGGATAACCACTCCCGTTCATTCTCTCGTGATGCTGAAGAGCAATTTTTATAGCTGTGGCGTTTTCTGGGATTCTCTCCAGCATGAGTTCGGCTGCCCAACCTGGATGTTGCTTAATTATTTCCCAATCTTCGGCATCCAGTTTCCCCGGTTTGTTAAGGATTTCGAGAGGCACTTTGATTTTACCCAAGTCGTGCATCAGGCTACCCAGTGCCAAGGTATGCAGGGTTTCAGCAGGTAGCTTAAAAAATTTACCTATGAAGGCCGAAAGAGTGGCCACATTTACAGAGTGAGCAAAGACTAAATCATCGTGTTTGCGCAATTGCACCAGGCTGATGACTGATTTTCTAGAGCTGAGAACCTCTTCTATTATCGAATTGACAGCTTCCTTCAAGGGCTGGATGGATTTTTCTTTACCCTTAATAACTTTATAAAAGGTTTCGTGTACTGTTTGCAAAACTTTTCGCTTGGTTTCTTGAGATAGTATTTCCTCGGGATCTACATTTTTAAACCGTTCATCCTTTATATATATGTAATCAAAGTTCAGTTCTTTGAGTTTGTTGATTAACTTCTCAGTGAGTACGATATCCTCTTTGACCAGTATCACACCGTTTTCGTGGAGAATGGGGTAGGCGGTGACCATCCCGGGTCGAAGCCTACTGACGTGTATTTTAAGCATCTTTTCCTCCTTGTACAGTCAGTAAATTTTCTGTGTTTTCCGTTCAATATGGTTGCTTTAGAAAGCCGTTTTTATTATACTCGCAAAAAAAGATGAAGGTAAAGCCTTGAGCGGAAAAAAGGGGACTTCTTTGAGAGAGTTAAGAATTCCAGTATATTGTGTTCCTACTCTCGGCTGGAACTGGTATCATGAAGGATCCTGGATGGCTCATACTGGTCTCCGGGTAACCGACCTGGGATTTAAAGCAAAAAAAATGAAGCCCCCGCTTTTTATTTCTTTTGAGCTCTACACGCCTCCGGTTTCACACCCTCTTTCTGAGGGAGAGATGGAAGAAATTGTAACCACCTTTGAAGAAACTGTTCACGGATATCTCATGCAACTCAAGTTTTATGAATCTCTGGCTCGTAATTATCGTTATATGTTTTCTCTTTGCTTGCTCGCCTACATTATAGGCCTTTTCAGTGTCAATACCTGGTGGTTTATATGGTTTCGGCAACCCTACCTGGCTCTGGCGGGTCTGGATAACTGGTTCAAGCGGCGCAGGGCGAAAGTGCTGGAAAAGGGAGTCAGATTTCGGATTGTGATGGGAAAGGACCCACGAAGAAAAAGATTGCTGGATGAAATCTACAATCAGTTTGGAAAGTTTAAACAGCTTTCCAGAAGTGATTTTGCGGAAATAGTGGCTTATTTGCGCAGGAAACAGAGAACAGAGCCTTTGTGCTGGGAATTAATCAGGGTTTTTGAGGATATTTTGGAGATGGAAAAGGAAGATAGTTTTGTGCTTCAGAGGGTGGCTTACACGTTCTCAAAGAAGCTTTCCCGGTTTTTTCTCGGAGATTTGCTATTGATTCCTCAATTGCTACCTCCGAGACTTCTTTGCAATATAAGAGACCTCAATTTTGATATCTCTTTTCTGATAGGTGAAGGCAGTGCCCAGGATCAATCTTTACAGAGTGTTCAATAAATCTGATTATACGCTTGTTTCTCCTCGTAATCCGTTTTTTGTTGAGGAACGGTTGAGCCGTTACTGGAGGATATCCGAAGGTGAAAGGCTGGAAATTGTTCTTCAAGTAGGTGAAAAAAACGAGGTTAAAAACCTTTTTGCTACCTCTTCTTTGCTTGAGGTTGTTTCCCAGGAAGAGGGGGTGGAAGTCAGGCCTTCTCAGGAACAGAGAGAAGTTTTGGAATATCTTAAAAAGGGATTTTTTGATACCTTCCTCAAAGAGGATACTTTCATTCTTGAAGAGGAAAAAAATCGTAATATTTTCTACCATTTCAAGCGCTTTCGCCCTGGAGGTTTTTATGGAGTGCTCCATAGGTTGTTTCCCATTGTTTTCATCATGCATGGCATTCCTGGTTTTCAACCTATGACTTGGGATATGCTGGTGGGTGATCCTTATTTTGAAGAGAAGAATTTGGAGGAACTAAAGAAGCATTATGCTCGTTTGCAATGGGGTATAGATGAAGCCTTTTCTGAGGTTAAACTCAAGGTGGTCGAGAATTTAGCGCTGGCTGCATTGAACAGATTGGTTGCTGAGAACCCTGAAGACGGGTTTGTAAAGGCATATCACCTTTGTTCCAGACTGGGTCTGGGCTTCCTTCGAGACTTCTACTGGCCAGCTACTCAGGCAACGGAACAAAGCGAGTGGGTCAGATTTATGAAACCCCCGATGCCTCTTTTTCCCTGGAGAAAGGATGGCGACAAGTCTTGAACGGCAGGGTAATTGCTGATTGTCCTGACCAGGAGTTGATCAGTTACAGTTCCGCTCTGGAATATTTAAACTGGTTGGATTTTGAATATCCTCAGCTTCTTGAGAAAATTCAGCAAAGACTGAATGAGCTCGAGTGGCCTTCTAATTTGGTCGTTAGGATATCGTTTGTCGAAGAAGTTAATGGACCGTTTGTGACTCCTCTGGGTAACAGAATACCGGTTCTGGAAATTGGCAATCCTTCTCCTGGGAGCAAGCGCCTGGTATTCGAAGCAACCTGCCACGGTGGAGAGAGGCTCCACTCGGCCACTCTTTTGGCTGCCTTCTTTTCGCTGGTGCAAAATGCTTGGAGGCTGCAAGCGCTTTTAGAATCGAGTTTCATTGGTTTTTTACCAATTGTTGATCCTGATGGCTGGGTTAAAGAGACTCGTGCCTATGTCGACAGAAGTGGAGAGGAGATTCATAACCCGGTAGTTGTAAATTTGAGGCATATCAGAAACATGTTTGGGTGGGAAGATGCTAATGCGGCTTTTGGAAGAAAACTGGAATCCATTCGCAGTCGTCGAGCTAAGGCAGTTCAGCAATATGTTTTAAAAAGATTCAATCCTCTTCGGGTTTTTTCGAGCCTTCACGAAACGGTAATGCTGGGAAGTGAGTTGTTTTACAAGAATGCTGGAGTTATGATTTTGCTTCACGATTATTTTACTCAGGAAGAAAAGGATTTGCTTGCCCGATTGCGTTATCCTCTGGGTATGTTTCAGAGAAGCGAGCTCTTTCTGAGAAAGAGATTCAGCTTTCGTTTTCCAAAGTATCGGGAGGAGTTTTTGTCTCACCATCCATTTTTCGCAAAAGCTCTTTCCATCAGGAATTTTATTAAAAAGCAGGGGTTGACCATTTTCCAGGATAAATTTGAAGCAGCCTTGAAAGAACTACCCTTCTATGTGGAGAGGGATTTGCCTCTTGCTGAAGGCATTTATCTGCCTGGGCCCTTCTTCTGGAAAACTGGTATCACACTTGCCCCAGACTTTTTTCAAAAAATGACTGGATGTTGTGGAAGAACCATTGAGACTTTTACCCAGTCCCGTGAAACTCGATTAATGCAGGGATTGGCTTTTGTCGATGCTACTCTCAGGGTAGAAGTAAGAGGTGAGCACTTTTAATGCCCTACCGATTTTTATTTTTGGAGATACCCAACCCTCTTAATCCTGATCAACGAATGCTGATTGGTTCCAGAGACAAATTCAGGAGTTATCTTGAACACTTAACTTATCAGGTTTCCGGCAGGCGTTTTGATGTACCTTTATTACGAATTGATGTGCAGAGTGCTTTTAGCACTGAAGGTGATACAAAAGAGATTTTTGGGACTTTTATAAAAAACTGTTTTAACACCTGGCGAAAGCGACTTCTTAATCTTCTTTATCAGGATTATTTTTATTTAGTACTTTTTGCAGTTTTTGCTTATGTGATGTGGAATGTAGGTTTTATAGCGAAAGGGGTGGACTTTCTCTTTACTCTGGGTGGTGATTACCTCAATCCTTACGCTCACACTGTTTTGGTGCTTTCACCGATCATTTATGCGGTTTATCAAAAGTTGTTGTCAGGAAACACTGTTTTTAAGAAACGAAGAGGGATTGTCTGGTTGCAAAAAATGGAAGTCTTGTTTGAAGAACCTCTCTGGGAAAGGGTTAGAAGAAAGGCGAGCAATATGGTTGCCTTTACGGATAATAGTTTGTTGAAGAAAAGATTGAAAGAGCTTTGCTTACTGCTTAAGGCAAAAGACTGCCAGGCAGTAGCAAAGTGGTTAAGCGATTTTGAAAATACAGCGAGAAATACTACCTTGTCCTGGCCTGAAAAAGAGTTGTTGGAAGATTTTAGCAGTGAGTTGATTTTCCTCACCAGAAACAACTTTATGTCTTATGAAACCCGTTGGGAATCCTCTTCGCCACTACTTGAGTTTTATGTTTCGGAAGATTACAGGAAGTGGCAAGCACAGCTTGCGGCTCTGGCAAAACGCCTGGAAGAGGCCCCCAGTGCTTTCCTTTACCAGCAAATGGCGGATTTGTTTTGGGAGATGAAAGGTAAAATTCATCTCCAATTGGTTGAACATCTCCCGGAGGAGATTTTTGCAGCGTTGGTCGACTACTACCATCGTCTCTATCTTTTCTTCGCTCGTTTATCTCGTTACAAAGGAGAGCTGAAAAGATTTTCGGCAGGTCGCTGGAGAGAATTTTTGAGTAATCCAGATCAGGAACCCTTGCTGGGCAAAAATGTGGCTCTCAAGAGTTTTGCAGTCATTGCTTTTGTACTGTGCATATTCTGTTTACATCTGGTTGGCGAAAAGGATTTCCTTGTTGTGGAGCGACTTTCTCCAGGTTTCAAATCAACTCTGGGAAGAGAGGTAACAATTGTTGATGATGGAATAAAAGTAGGAAACTTGAAATTACTGTTGAGTCCGCCTCGTCCCTTTGCCTTTACCTACCGAAGGACTTCTGAGGTTCAAAAAGTTGGTGCCTTGCTCATTTTGAAAGAGGTAGAACCTGTCTTGGGCGAAGGATTTTGGGATAAGCTGAAGTACTGGTGGGAGAGAACGATGGCCTTTTTCAAGCAAGGATATGGTACTGATTTTGTAGTTCTCAAATTCAATTGCTCCGTGCAGATTTCGAAACCAGAACTCTGGAAAGGATATGATTTCGATGGCAAAGGCATGGATCGTCTCGCCAGGGATCTTGAGGTTAGCCTTTCGTCAGTATACGAGCGTGTCATGAGTGATTTGAGAATGAATTTGCTTAGTCAAAGCAGTACTGAAGAGATTGAAAAATATCTGCAGGTAATTTTTGAAAGACCTTCTTTCAAAGAATGGATTCGGAGGTTACTTTATCCTTCACCTCTTGATACCTATCGTGTGGGGTCCATTTATGATATGTATCTAACTGGTTTGGAGTGGTTGCGAAGACATCCTCGCATGGAACAGGAGACAGAATGGCGCGATTTTGTGGAACACGAGATGGAAGTAGTACGAGAGAATTTGCAAAGGGAACATACTCAGCTCATTGCTTCTCCCCAGAAAGTTCGAGGCTTAATCACCAGCCCCAGCCTGGAGAAGTTTATTGAATATCCTGGTCTTTATCAGACTCTGTTTTATCTTGCGGTTAATGAGATTGTGAACAACCGTGTTGTGGAAGAATTAAACCTTGAAAGAAGCGAATTGCGACAAAAGCTGGAAGAAGAAGCGTTAAACTATTTGCAAGACAAAGACGTTTTTTTGCATCAAATAGGTGTTCAGGTAAATTCAGTCAAGGTTAGTCTGGAAAGGGTTTCTTACCTGAGATACATGCGCCTGTTGCAGAGGCGGCAGAATCTTATTTAAGAGGGATTGGTCGATGCTTAGGTTTTTAAAAGCGGTTTTCAGAATTGCAGGTAACTGGCTGGTGGGATTGCTGGTAGTAACCGTAATATTCGGTTTCCTTTCTTTTTTCTTTCTTTCGCGCCACTCTCTCCCCCCTCAAAGCTTTGCTATCGTACGTGAAGTTTGGGTTAGGGAAGGTCCTCTTTTTGGGCCTTCTGCTCTCCCCTATCGGGTCAGGGTAGTGGAAAACAGTACTCCGCGGGCGGCAAGTTTTCTTGTTCAGCCACCACCGTTTGGGGTGGTTGAAGACGTCTTCCCACTTGACTCGGGCATTCCCATGGAAGTTAAAGTTCCGCTTTGGACTAAAGATCAGATTTCTGGAAATCCCAACGACCAGAACCTGGTTTATGTGGCAGATATTAAGACTACCATCTCCATTGTAGATCGTGAAAAATTTGCAAAAAGGGTTGACCCCCTTTTGGTTCGCTACCGGCTGGATCTTATAGGTGAGGAAGCGGAATTCCAGTTTATGAAAAGTGGCAGTGTGGTAGTACCCGAAAGCAGGATTGATTTGGCAAAGGAAATGTGTCGTGCTCGCTTTTATAGCGAACTTTTTGAACTTTTAAGCCAGATTGGGGGAAGCATTGAAAACAAGCTCTATTTTCTTTCCAGAACTGTTGCAAGAGAAGGAAAGAGTGATTCAGAGGTAAGAATAGAGATATGGAAAACGCTGGAGCGCTATCCCTGGTACAGACTTGAACCAGATGCTCTGGCCAACGTTTTGCAAACGGAACGGGAAGTTTTTGAAAAGATTGTGGAGCTCCTGCAGGCAGAAAATAGGGATGCTGAAAAAGCAGAAGTTCTTCGTAACGAAATTAAACAGTTTTTTGACAACTATGTTGACCAACACCCAGGAAGTTTCCTTCAGGATTTGTGGGATTATTCGGTTGAGGTATTCCTTACTCAGGGTAGCATCAGGACTCCCGAAGAGATTAGAGCCCTGACCTATCGTTTTGTACACCAAAACACACAGCTTTTGCAAGAAGCCTTACAAGGTGGCAAGGAGCAAAGCTGGAGTGAACAAAAATATGGCTTTGCCTTTCAGGATATCGAAATTGTTTTTGAAGAGGATTTGGCAACCAATTACCTTCAATTTTTGCCTTGAGGTGGTTTTTATGGAACTTGCTACAGTGCAAGCGTTTCTTCTGGATATGGACGGCACCTTTTATCTTGGGGACAGGTTGCTTCCCGGGGCTCTGGAGTTTATTGATTTTCTGATGAAAAATGGGAAGAAGTTTTATTTTTTAACCAACAACTCTTCGCATAACGTAAACTTTTATCTAAAGAAACTTGCCAGACTTGGTTTGAAAAATGTTTCTTCTCGTAATATTATTACTTCAGGACAGGTTTGCGCTTATTACATCCGTAAGCTTTCTCCCCGGGCGCGAGTTTTTCTCCTCGGTACCCAGGAGCTGGCCATAGACTTTATGCGCGAAGGCCTTCTTCTGGTGGAAGAGAATCCAGATTACGTGGTTTTGGGGTTTGATAAAACTTTGACTTACGATAAGCTGCGAAGAGCTGCTTCCTTTGTGAGGAGCGGAGTCCCTTTTCTGGTTACCCATCCAGACCTAAACTGTCCTACCCCTCAAGGCCCCATCATTGATGCTGGGTCTATAATGAAGGCAATAGAAGCTGCTACAGGTGTCCAGGCTCGGGTATTTGGCAAGCCTTATCCCGAAACTGTTTTTTATGTCCTGGAAAGGGTGGGCCTTTCCAGGCATGAACTGGCTATGGTTGGAGATCGTCTTTACACCGATATGAGAATGGCCAAAGAAGCGGGAATAATTTCTATCCTGGTTTTGACGGGTGAAACTTGCCTTTCAGACCTGAAAGATTCCCCATGGAAGCCAGATTTTGTGTTTTCCTCTTTGCAGGAGTTACTCGAAAACATGAAAAAGACTTTAACGGAGGACGAGTGTGCCAATGCTTGATATACCTTCCATTGTTAAAAATGGTGTTCGAGATTTTCAGTGCATCTGTGGTCGTAGGCATTTGGTCCCGGAGCAAAGGGTTTTGCTCGGTATGGGGGTGCTTTTCGATTTGCCCCAAGTTCTCTCAGAGCTCAATCTTGGGAAAAAGGCACTTCTTGTTTCTGATGAAAATATATTTCCTTTGTTTGGAGAACAAGTTGTGACCTTGCTGGAGAAGTCTGGGGTGGGTGTTGAGATCTGTGTGCTGGAGCAACCTTCAGGCTTTTTTTACTTAGAGCCGGATGAAGATGCAAGGAGCCAGATAGGGGTTCATCTTCAGGAAAACCCTGATTTCATAGTTGCCCTTGGTTCAGGAGTGATTAATGATTTATGTAAATTTATAGCACATCGAGTGCAAAAACCATATATTGTTATTGCTACTGCTCCTTCTATGGACGGTTATTCCTCCCCGGGGGCACCTATGCTGGTTGGTGGTTACAAGGTTACCTTTGAAGCTCGTCCGCCCCGAGTAATCGTTATGGATCTTGATATTCTTTCACAAGCGCCGCTTGAACTTATTCAGGCAGGTTTTTCTGATTTGATGGGTAAAACCACTGCTAACGCTGACTGGGTGCTCAGGCATTATCTTCTCAATGAATATCTATGTGAGTACAGTTTTGAGCTGGTCAAAGAGGGGTTGGAATACCTTAGCAGGGAAGCAGCCCTGCTTAAGGAAAGGTCTCCAGAGTTTGTGTCCAGCCTTTCAGTGGCTCTTTTCAATTCGGGCTTGAGCATGACACTGGTTGGAGACTCTCGCCCTGCTTCAGGTCTGGAGCATCTGGTTGCTCATTATCTTGAAATTTTCGCACTGCATCGACACCTGAACCCTTCTTTACACGGGTTAAGGGTAGGAGCGGCTACGGTTGTGGCACAGAAATTATATGTTCGTTTTCTGGACGAGGTACACCTTTTTTCTTCCTTTGTCAGTAAGAAAAAACCGGAAGTTTTGCTTGATGAGCTAAAGCTACACTTTGGGCCTCTTTTTCTTTTTGTAGAGAAGGAAGCTGCAGAGAAGCTCTCTCCTCCTCTTGCTTTCGGTGATTTTTTTGCAAATCCTGTTTTCGTGAGGAAAAAAGTGGAAGAAAAATTGCTTGTGGTTTCCCAAGTTGAAGAGACGCTTAAAAGAGCCGGAATTCCTTCTTCATTGCAGGAACTGGGTTTTGGAGAAAGCATGATTCGTGATGCGTTTCGTTATGCTCGTTTTCTGAGAAAACGGATTACCTTACTCGACCTTTTAGATTGGCTTGGCGTTCTTGAAAAATATCTCGATTGGGCACTTAGGTAGCTATTGAGATTGGTTAGCCAGGGAAGCGAAATTGTCCCAGCCAGAAAGCGCTTTCTGGCTGGGACAATTTCAAACTTTAGAAAATATACTGCCAGAGCAAACTCTCCAGTTGCGATTGAGTTAATTCTCCCAGAGCTCTTCCCCGAATTTCCCCATTTTCATCTATGAAAAGATAGCGGGGAACTCCTGTTCCAGCAAACTGGCGCTGCACTTTTCCATAGTTGTCAATTAGAACCGGGAAAGACCATCCATACCTGTTGACAAACTGACTGCGAACCATTGCAGCATACTGTTCTTGGGAAGCAATAAGCATGCCTGAGGTGCCTTCTTCGTTAACTGCTATAGCGAGAATGACCAAATTTTGAGAATACTTGAACTTTTGGTACACTCTTTCCAAAGTGGGAGCTTCATTGACGCAGTGGGGACAGGTAGTTTTAAAAAATACTACCAGAACCGGTTGTTCTCGAAAGTCTCTCAATGAAACTAGGTTTCCATCCAGGTCAGGAAGGGTGAAGTTAACGCCTCTGTCACTGGTTTCTTCCGGGTTCTGTCCCGAGGAGGGAGTATCCTCTTCTGGTGACCAGCTAAAATAAAATGAAGCACATCCTGTTGCTAAGAAAACAGTAAGTACGCAGACCAGTATTACCAGAATCGGAGTTTGTTGCCTTTTCCAGTTCACTCCAAATCACCTCTTTCGTTTTTTGTATTTTCCCCCTCCTCGGATTGTTCACTGTATTTTTTCAATTCTCTGGCAAACTCTGCCAGATTATTACTAATTTTTATCTGGGGATACTTTTCTTTTAGCTGATACAGTTTAGTTAGCACTTCCTCTGCTCTCTTATAATAATCTATTGTTCTCGTTTTTTCACCTCTTGCGGAATAAAAATCACCTATGGATTTCAAGGCTGAAATAAGACCTTCATAGGTAGCAGGAACTAAAGGAGCGTTCTGGACGGCCCTTTCAAGATATGAGATGCCTGTCTCGAATTTGCCCATTTCAACATATAGAAAACCGAGATACTGGATGTACTTGTAATTTTTGGGGGCCAGTCGATAAGCTTTTTGGGCTTCTTCAAAGCTTTTTGCTTTCAGGAAAGGTTGTTTTTCGTTTAAAAAGCGAGACCGCAGTGCGTTACTGTATATGAAATGGGTTTCTGCGTTCCATGGGTTAAAACGGAGCGATTTTTCTGCCAGTGAAGCGGCCCTTGCCCAATGTCCTTGATTCAGATAATACTCGGCTCGGATTGCATAATTTGTACTCTGGCTTATCATAAGACACAAAACCAGAAGCACTAAAGAAGCAATTACGGAAAATGTAGTAGGTATGATATGCATCTTGGATTGGTAAGCATATTCCTTTCTTTTCCGGGTTTTTTCTACCGCAATTCCCCTTTCAGGAACTGCTAAGCCTGCGAAAGACCACATAGTGAGCTGAAACGCTCCCAGAGAAAAGTTAACGTCTATAAGGCTGTGCAAAAGCCCCATAAGCAAGGTGCCCAAGATGCCTTTTTGTAAGACCTGTTCTCTCCCAGAGTCAAATTGCAGAGCCTTTTTAAAAATGAATATGAATAGACCCAGAAAAAAGATAACGCCTAATATTCCAGATTCCACCAGGATTTGGACGTAGAAGTTGTGGGTGCTTTCGGTAAAATAGGGAGCAGATTGAAATTTGAAGTAAAGAGTTTTCCAGGCTCCACCACCCCATCCATTCAAAGGCCGGAGTGAAAATATTGTTAGGGCGTCTTTGTAGAAACGGAACCTTTCCATGACGCTGTGGGTTTGCAAGTTGATATCCTTAATACGCTGAGCAAAGTGAGTGGGAAGAATATCACTTTTTGTAGCTATTACGAATAATAGAATGAGTAGCATCACCGCTGTGGAAATCAGTATGGCAAGTTTTTTCCGGTTTATTGCAACACTTCTTTTTTGAAAGAACTGAGTTGCAAGCTCGCCAAAGACAGCAAAAATTACGCTGGCTACTATAAGGTAGCCGAAAAAGGAGGGGTTTTTTTGAAGGAGCAATGTTTCAGTTTTTGAGAGAAACGGCAAGAAAATAGCAACACTTCCCAGACTATAAGTAAGCAGGCGAGTAGCGCTTTGGGGTTGCAAAACGAATAACAAAAAAACCAAACTGAGTGGAAAGGTTAAGTATCCGCCACGTGAATAGGTGAAGAAAAAGGCTCCCAGGAGCACAAAAGATACCAGGAAACCTGGAATACGCCAGGAAAGTTTTTCTTCCAGAAGAATAAAAACTAAAACAGAGATATATCCCATAGCGAAGTAGGCACCGGCTGTGTTTGGGTATTGAAAAGAAGCATTGAGGCGTCCGCCAAGAAAGAGATCTCGGAAACTCATTTTCAAAAAAGTGCTCTGGGGATCTATCCAGCCCATCTGGTAAGCAAAACCCATGAGGGCAAGGATCAAACCGTTTAGACCGAAAAGGAATAAAAAGAGTTTTTTCAAAGATAACGGTATTCGAAGCTTCCTCGTGGCAAGGAACAAAAAAAAGCAAGTGGCATAAGTTATAAATTCTTGAAGAGCCAGGCCTTTATCGGCTGCAAAAGGAAGATTAAGAAAGTAAAGCAGCGTAAAACCTGCACACAGCCACTCTGTAACATCGCCAAACCGAAGCCATTCTTTGTTGTAGCTGCGCCATAGAAGCCAGAGAAGAACGATGCCGTTTAACGCTACCAGGAAAGGGTATTTTTCGTATTCAAAATATAGCCCCCGGTAATAGGGCGATAAGAGAACTAGGAAAAGCAGAGCACCTGCCACACAGAGTTCTATATTCCTCTGGCTATCGGTACTTTTTGGGTGAGCGGTTTTGGACATTCTGGAATCAGAGGATATCCAATATTCGCTCTTCCAGTTCTGCTTCACTCATAAGTCCTACTTGGTTATCGACTATTTCGCCATCTCTGTTTATGAAGAAGTGGTGAGGAATATAGTAAACACCATAGCTTTCGCTTACTTCTTCATCTTCATCAATGAGGATAGGATAGGTTATACCGTAGTTTTTGACAAAATTTCTCAGTTCCTGGACGGAATTGACGTTTACTGCCACCCCAACCACAAGCAGTCCTGCACTCTGGTAGGTATTATACATTGTTACCAGGTTCGGTGTTTCTTCCTGACAATAGTGGCAGGTGGTTGAAAAAAAGTAAAGTAAAATTGGCTGGCCGAAGTGCTCGCTTAAAGTAAAATGTCCTCCCTCAAGAGCAGGAAGCGTAAAGTCCTCCGCCAGTTTTGTCTGGTTGCTTGGTGGCTGAGTTGACAAACACCCAGAAAGAAGAACTAACATCAAAAGTAAACCTGCAATTTCGACAAACTTTCTGGTGGCAAACTTTTTGCATTTCACAGTCCTTTCTCCTTTCTGTATTCTATACGAAAACGTTCTGAATAAAGTTTCAGGATTGAAGAGGTATACCCTTCATCCACTCTCCCTGTGGCTTAAGAAGTTTGACTTTAACGATTTTTCCAACCTGTTCTTCCTGGACATTTTCACATTGTACCGGTACATAATTTTCTGAATACCCCTTGCCTGTCTTCTGATTTCGGTTTTCTATTAGTACATCCACCGTCTTGCCCACCAGGGATTGGTAGAACTTTTCTCTTGAGCGTTCAGCTACGGCGCGTAAGGCTTTTTCTCTCTCGCGCTTTATTTTGGCAGGTATTCCCTGTTGTTCCTCCAGTTTCATGGCTTCGGTGTGAGGACGGGGGGAAAAGGGGAAAATGTGCATCCTTGAAAAGCACACTTTTTCACAAAACCTGAGGGTTTCCGTAAATTGTTCTTCAGTTTCCCCCGGGAAACCAACTATGATGTCAGTGGTTATTCCTACCAGCGGGTTGAGGGATCTGGCATGGTATACCAACTCCTCAAAGAATTCTTTACTGTAACCACGTTTCATTTTTTTTAGTATTTCGTTACTGCCACTTTGTAAGGGCAAATGAAGATGAGGACATGCTCTTTCTCCAAGGGAGAAATATTTCTTCAAGAATTCTTTACTTATCGTAAAGGGCTCAAGCGAGCTAAGTCTGATACGGATTGACTGGGTGTTTTGAAGTATAGCTTCGATAAGTTTTAGGAGGTTTTCTCCCCTTTCTTTTCCGTAGTACCCCAAGTTTATCCCGCTGAGCACGATTTCTCTTGTTCCCCGCTGTTCGAGGGTTCTAACTTCGGATACGATGTCACAAATTTCCCTGCTTTTTACTTTTCCTCGCAGATGGGGCACAATGCAGTAAGAGCAAAAGTGTTCACAACCATCTTCGACCTTTATCCACATCCGGGAACGGTTGGTGATGGGAACACTGTTACTTTTAACTTCGAGGTTGAGTTTTATCTTTAAGCAGTCAAAGACCTCTGTTTCTTTTTCTACCGAAGGTAGCAGGATCGCTTTTCCGTTACGGTGGAAAGTACGACCTTCAAGATGAACTTTGCGGGCATAACAACCGGTTACCAGGACCAAAGCACTGGGGTTGGTACGTAAAGCTCTGTTCACGAACTGTCTGGATTTTCTTTCTGCTTCTCTGGTTACTGCACAAGTATTGATAATGTATATGTCTGCTTTTTCCTCAAAGCTTACCTGGCGTAATAAGCTTTTGGAAAGCGAGCTCGCTATAGCATCGCTTTCAGATTGATTTACTTTACAACCCAGAGTTTTGATAGCAAATTTCATGTGCGTACATATCTTCAAAGTGGGATTTGATAACTGCTAATCCAAAAATTGCAGCTGTTTCACTTCGCAAAACTGTTCTGGAAAGCAAAACAGGGATACAACCCATTTTGGCAAAACTTTCTTTTTCAGATTTTGAAAAATCTCCTTCTGGACCTACTAAAAAGAGTAGATTCTTTTGCTTGTTTTTCGTGTTTGGGTGGGAATGTTTCAGATATTCAGACAATGTTTTTTGTGTTTGTGGGTCGGCAATAAGCTTTGTTCCCACAGTAGATTCCAATTTATGTGCTACTTTTTTTATATCTTTAAGAAAGCCTATTCTTGGCAGAAAAGGATGGCCCGATTGTTTACAGGCTGAAAGTGCAATTCTTCTCCATCTTTTGAGGTTACTTTTGGAGATTGTTTTTTTTAGGGAATGCATGGTAGGGAAAAAATAGATGCAGGAAACTCCTATTTCTGTTGCCTTTTCTACCAACCAGTCTGTTCGGGAGGTGCTTTTAAGCAAAGCCTGAAAGAGCTGAAAACCTGTTCGGCATGCAGGGTTAACGTTTTTCCCTGCCCAGTTTTCTTCTATTTTTGCTTTTGCCCTTTTTCCATGATACGCTTCGAGCCGAGCTTCCAAAAGAAATCCCCGTCCATTCCAGAGCGTAATTTTTTCACCAATTTTTATTCTGTTTGCCATAAGGTGCTTGGTTTCTTCTTCGGAGAGAAGAATCCAATCTTTAGACTTGCTTAAGAAAGGATAGAAGAAAAATTTGCTCATGTTCAGTTTTCGGGATTGACGAATGCTTCTTTCAGTCGTTCAAAGAGCCCACCATTCTTCCGTTTTTGGTGACCGTTATTTTTACTGGAATTCCTGGGTGGACTTTCTATATTCTTAAGCTGCTCAAGGATTGCCCGGTGCTCTGGCGATAGGACTTTGGGAATTTTCAGTTTCAACTTGACAAACTGATCTCCTTTCGCTCCAGAACGGGGGTCTACTATTCCCTTTCCTCGAAGTCTCAGTAGTGCTTCAGGGTCTGTACCTGGTGGAACATGCAGTTTTTCCGTACCGTAAAGAGTGGGCACCTCTATTTCATCACCCAGAACCAGTTGAGAGTAAGCAAGCTCAACGGTGCAGTAAAGATCGTTACCCTTTCTTTCCAAGAACCGGTGTGGCTTGACTTTAATGTATATGTAGAGATCTCCTGGAGGCCCCCCGTTTTCTCCTGCTTCGCCTTCACCAGCTATCCGCAAGCGATATCCTGTGTCCACTCCTGGCGGCACTTTTACTTTTACTTTTCTGGCTCTGCGCACCCTGCCTCGTCCGTGACAGCTCTTGCAGGTATCTTCTGGTATCCAGCCCTTTCCTCCACAGTAAGCACAGGTCCTCGAGGTCACTACTGTGCCAAAGAAAGAAGTTTGGGTATGACGTATTTCACCTCTTCCGTGGCAGTGTTGGCAAGTGATTTTTTGTTTGCCACCGATACCCTTACAATCTGGACACCCCTCCCAGCGCTCAAAAGATACCTCTTTTTCCACACCAAAAGCAGCTTCTTCAAATTCAAGGCCTATTTCTAAGGTGACACTGTTTCCTTTGCGAGGTTGGGTTCGTGCATGGGAGCGCCTTGTTCCTCGAGTGCCTCCAAAAAACATGTCAAAGAGGTCTCCAAAATTCCCAAAATCTTCGAATGGATTAAAGTCAAAATCGCCGTATTCTGTTTGATAGTGGTTTCCAAAAGCAGCATGGCCAAAACGATCGTATTGAGCTCTTTTTTGAGGGTCCGAAAGGACCTGATAAGCTTCGTTTATTTCTTTAAACCTTTCGGCTGCTTCCTGGTTACCCGGATTAACATCAGGGTGAAACTGTCTTGCCAACCTTCGATAAGCACGTTTTATTTCTTCTTGTGAAGCATTGCGGTCTACTCCAAGTACTTCGTAATAATCTTTTTTCATAGTTTTGTTTCCACCTTTTACTTCTCAAAAGCTCGGAACTCTAACAATAGTATACACCATAAACGGAGTTAGGGGTGGAACAAAGTTAAATCTGGTATCCCCCTCTCTGGGGGTTTCAGAGAGGGGGATACGGTTGTTTCGTTATTTCCCTTCGTCGTCCACGACTTTATAGTCTGCGTCAACAACGTCTTCTTGAGAAGACCCGGTGCTTCCTTCTTGCTGTCCTCCGCCCGTAGCACTTTGGGCTGTTTGTTGATAAAGTTCTTGGGCCATGACATGCGAAGCACTTTGCAACTCTTCCATTTTTCTCCTTATTTCAGCTATATCCTCGCTTTTCATGGCCTCTTTTAAGGCAGAGAGCGCCTTTTCTACCCTTTCCTTAGTGGCACTTGAAAGCTTGTTCCCAGAATCACGCAGGGTTTTTTCAGTGGTGTATATGAGATTGTCTGCCTGGTTTCTGAGTTCGGCTTCTTCTCGTTTTCTGCGGTCTTCTTCTGCATGCATTTCGGCTTCTTTAATCATACGGTCTATGTCTTCTTTGGTTAATCCACTCGAAGCCTTGATGGTTATAGCCTGTTGCTTTCCTGTAGCCAGGTCTTTGGCTGAGACGTGGAGTATGCCATCTGCGTCTATATCGAATTTAACTTCGATTTGAGGTACACCACGTGGAGCTGGTGGAATGCCTGTCAGCTGGAAGCGTCCCAAAGAATAGTTATCCTTGGCCATAGGACGTTCACCCTGCAAAACGTGAATTTCCACTGTAGTCTGGTTATCTGCTGCAGTGGTGAAAATCTGGCTTTTAGAGACCGGGATGGTTGTATTCCGCTCTATAATTTTGGTGAAGACGCCTCCCAGGGTTTCAATGCCCAGCGAAAGCGGTGTAACGTCAAGAAGCAGAACGTCCTTGACTTCTCCCTTCAAAACGCCTGCTTGTATGGCTGCACCCATCGCTACAACTTCATCGGGGTTGATACCCCTGCGAGGTTCCTTTTTGAAGATTTTTTCGACGATTTCCTGTACCTTGGGCATTCTGGTCATTCCACCAACCAGGATAACTGCATCAATGTCCTCTGGTTTCAAACCCGCGTCTTGCAACGCTTTTTCACAAGGACCAATGGTTCTTTCAATCAAATCAATGGTTAGCTGCTCAAGTTTTGCACGGGTTAAAGTCATTACCAGGTGCTTAGGGCCACTTGCGTCTGCAGTAATAAAGGGAAGATTAATTTCAGTTTCCAGGGCAGTTGAGAGCTCGCACTTTGCCTTTTCGGCTGCTTCTTTAAGGCGTTGCAATGCCATCTGGTCATTGCGCAGGTCTATTCCCTGGTCCTTTTTGAATTCTTCGATGATGTAGTCCATTATCCTGCGGTCGAAGTCATCTCCTCCCAGGAAGGTATCGCCAGAAGTCGCTTTTACCTCGAATACCCCATCTCCAATTTCCAGTATTGATATGTCAAAGGTTCCACCACCCAGGTCGTACACAGCGACAACCTCTTCTTTCCCTTTACCAAGCCCGTAGGCTAAAGCCGCTGCTGTAGGCTCATTGATGATTCTTTTTACTTCTAATCCGGCTATCTTACCTGCGTCTTTGGTAGCTTGTCTCTGGCTATCGTTGAAATATGCGGGGACAGTAATTACTGCTTCAGTTATTTTTTCACCCAAATACTCCTCGGCATCTTCCTTGAGTTTCCGCAATATCATTGCAGAAATTTCGGGAGGAGTATAAACTCTTTCTCCAATTTTCACACAGGCCTCGCCATGTTTACCAGGGACGATTTCATAAGGTAGTACCTTACGTGCTTTTTGGACTTCAGGGTCTTCGAAACGTCTTCCCATCAGACGTTTGATCGAAAATACAGTGTTTTTGGGATTGGTTATAGCTTGTCTTTTAGCAAGCTGTCCTACCAGAATTTCCCCCTTTTTGGTCCAGGCGACAACTGAAGGAGTAAGCCTTGATCCTTCCTTATTGGGAATAATGGTAGGCTGTCCTCCCTCAAGATAAGCGACTACCGAGTTGGTGGTTCCCAAGTCTATACCTATTACTTTGGCCATTTTTCATTACCTCCTTCTTTCTTTTTATGCAAATTTGTCTTCAGAAATTCGGTTTACTTTGACCTGAGCAGGCCTCAGGACCTCGTCATTCATTAAATAACCTTTTCTTATCTCTTCGACTATTTCATAATCTTCGTGATTTTTATCTGAAACTGTGGCTACTGCTTCGTGATATTTGGGATCAAACTTTTTACCAATACTCTCGATCTGTTTTACACCCTCTTTCTCAAGTATGGTCAGGAATTTTCGGTAAATGAGTTCGAATCCTTCCACTATGGCACCAGTTTCACCGCGTTTTTTACTTTCTGAAAGAGCCCTCTCTATATCGTCAAGTATCGGCAAAAGCCTTGTAATGAGATCCCGGTTTGCCGTTTTTAGAAAGTTCTGTCGATAAATCATTTCTCTTTTTCTAAAATTATCAAATTCGGCTTTGACTCTTTTCAGGTCGTTTAAATAATCCTTAGCCAGTTTTTCTTTTTCCTCGGCAATTTTCTTTTGCTCTTCAAGAGAAGCCTTCAATTTCTCTACTTCCTCCCGGGAAACTTTTTCTTCGGGAGGACTTTCTGCTTGATTTTGTTTGAGAGCTTCTTCCATTTTTTCAGACATTCTTTCACCGCCTTTCCGTTTCAGTTTGCTGGTTTATTGACCAAATTTTACCTTTCTGGGCAGATAGAATTAAATCACTTTTTGAGGCATTTGTCAAGTAAGGTCAAAAAAATTTGGATAAAGTCAGCAAGACCTAACTCGGAGGGAAATATCAGTTCTCAAAAAATCCTTGACACGCCGACAGGTCGTTCGGAGACACACAGCTTTGTAGAAGGCAGAGTATTTTTCTAAATCCCCTCCTTGCTGTTTTAGGGCGGTTATTTTGGAGACTGATTTTCTTCTTTTGTTGTTTCTTGGGTTTTTTCTTCTTCCTTTGCCTGGAGTTTCTTAAGGATGGTAACGGTTTCCCAGAGCTTTTTATCAACCAGGTAATTTATGGTTCCTTCTTCAAACTTGCCGTCTTCCTTTCTTTTGCCGGCAGGTAACCCAGTCAATATTTCCATTGCTTCATCAACTGTTCTGACGGCATAGACATGGAATTTGTCTGCCTTCACAGCTTCTATTACCTCTTCATCAAGCATAAGGTTTTTAATATTGCTTTCTGGAATGATGACACCCTGAGTTCCATCCAGTCCTCGAGCTTTGCAAACCCTGAAAAATCCTTCTATTTTCTGGTTCACGCCACCTATGGCTTGTACTTCTCCTTTTTGGTTTATAGAACCGGTGACAGCTATACTCTGGCGGATGGGTATTTCGGCTAAGCTTGAAAGTATAGCACAGGTTTCTGCAAGGGAAGCGCTGTCTCCCTCTACACCTTCATAGGATTGTTCAAAGCAAATGCTGGCTGAGATGGAAAGAGGTTTATCCTGAGCATATTTGTAGCCCAGATAGCCGCTTAGGATGAGAACCCCTTTATCGTGAATTTTACCACTTAAACGTGATTCACGCTCGATGTTAACCACGCCTTGTTTTCCCAGAAAAACTCGTGCTGTTATTCTTGAAGGCTTACCAAAACTGTAATCACCGAGGTCATATACGGCAAGACCATTTACCTGGCCTACAACTTCTCCCTGGGTATCAATAAGCAGGGTGTTTTCTTCAATGAGTTCCTGTATGCGTTCTTCAATAAGATTGAGTCGCTTTCTTTTTTCCTGAATTGCTTTTTGAACATGTCGTTCAAAGACCTGATTTTCTCCTTCTTTACGTGCCCAGTAGTCGGCTTCTATAAGCACATCTTTAAGGAAGCCAAGACGTGAGGTTACCTTCTCTTTGTGAGCCACCAGGCGAGTAGCGTACTCGATAATCTTAGCCACTGCAGTTTTGTGAAAAGGTAGCAGATTGTTGTTTTGGCAGCAACTTCTTATAAATCCCGCAAATGAGCTTATGGTTTCAGCATTCTTGCTGATTTGATAGTCGAAGTGAGCCTTTACCTTGAATAACTCCCTGAAGTCCTCATCAAAGCTCGTAAGTAATTGGTAAAAGATTTCTTCTCCAATCAGAACCACTTTTGCTTTGAAAGGTAAAGGATCTGGACGAAGGCCCTGGGGGGCAATGAGACCGTACTGTTCAAAAGGATCTTCCATCCGAATCATTCCAGTTTTTAGAACTCTCTTCAGTCCATCCCAGGTTCCAGGGTTGACGACCAAGTCTTTGAGATACATGATGATGTACCCACCGTTTGCTTTATGGAGCGAACCTGCCTTGAGCATGGTGTGGTCGCTAAAATAGGTGCCCATAAATGCCCTTCGTTCGATGCGTCCAAAAAGGTTGATCCAGTTGGGATGGGTTTCAAATATGACAGGAGGATCTTCGGTTTCCGAGTTGTCAACAAAAACGTTGATTTTGAAAGGTAAAAAAGGATCTTGAAGGCGCTGGATTGGTAGAAGCTGAAGAGGTTGAACAGGCTGGCTTTCTTGAGTGTCTCGAAAGATGTGTATATACTGGAGTGTAAAGTTTTTGAGGGCTTTGAGAAACTCAACGATGTCAGGAATTTCACGATATTTTTCTATCAGTTCCAGAAAATAAGGGGTAATAGTGAACTCAGCCACCTTTTCGTCAAGTTCTCTTATCTGATTTTTCAGTTCGATTTCCAATTGGTGTATTTTCTCAAATGCTTTGTTGATTTTGGTTAGCAATTGTTGGCGTTTGTTTTCTATGTTCTCTTTTTCTTCGTCACTGAGTGCTAAGTACTGTTCTTGAGTCATCGGTTTTCCATCAACCAGAGGAACCAGAATTGGCCCCATTGTGGTGGCCCTGAAGACAAATCCTTCCTCGAGGGCCATTTTTTCAAGTTCCTGAATTATCTGGCGGTGTTTTCTTTGATGACTGTCAATGAGTATTTGCTTCTGGTTTTTGTACTCATCGCTGCTAAAGGCTTTAGGAATGATTTCTTTTAAGGCCTTGAGCAGGTTTTCGGTAGAGCGGGCAAAGTTTTTGCCCTCTCCCCTGGAGAGGCGCAATATTTTAGGTTGGTCGGGGTTGTCAAAGTTGAATACATAGCACCAGTCGAAAATCTCAAAAGATTGGCCCGCTTCCTTTTTGCGCTTGATAATGTCCTGAATGGATTTTTTAACAGCTTCAGCTCGCCCTGAACCCGAAAGACCGCTTACAAAGAGGTTGTAGCCTGGATGTTCAGTTTCAAGGCCCATTTCTAAGGCTCTCAAAGCTCGTTCTTGACCCATAATTTCTTCGAGGGAAGAAACTTCCTCTGTGTTTTCAAAAGGGAGGGAATCAGGGTCACATATCCAGCGAAGTTGCTCTGGAGAAACTGCATAGCTTTGAATATCAATTTTTTTATCGTTCATTTTCTCTCCTCACCCTGATAGATTTTTCTCGATTTCATTAGTTAGAGTTCTTGATATATGGCTTTGACGCTTTCCAGTTTTTCCAATTCACTCATCATCTTTTCGATTTCCGTTTGTTCTCCTATCAACTCCAGAATTATTATTCCTTCGTCCTGGTCTTCGCACTCTGAAGAAAATTCGTGGAGCCCGAGTCTGGTTTTGATATTACAACCGAAACGAGTAAGTATTTCTTGAACCTTGACTGCGTTTTTTGGACGATTGCCCACTTTTATGAGTAAGATTTTGGTCATCGCTGTCCTCCCCCTTTACAGAGTTTGCTTTAAAGCATTATATACCAATTTGAGATTGTGCTTAAAGAGTGTGGAACGATTTAGGTGTATTGTTTTCTCACAAAAAGATTGAGAGGAAATGAAAGGGTACACTACAATCCGCAAAAAAATGGAGCGGGAAACGGGACTCGAACCCGCGACACCCAGCTTGGAAGGCTGGCGCTCTACCACCTGAGCTATTCCCGCTCGGCTGAGACAAACTTATTATAAGTCGTGTTTCTTTTTTCGTCAATTATCAGTATAAAGTAAAGATTCTTCACAAAGAGTTTTTGTAGTCTGGAATGATTTGGATTTTTCCCAAAATTTGGTTTAAGATAGAACGTGAGGAAGACTTAAGATTCAGGGGGTGTTTCAATGTCTTTCGTTCTCGTTACTGGTGGTAATGGCTTGTTAGGCTCTTGGGTAACTTATTACCTTGCTCAAAGCGGCAAAAGTGTTATTTCTTTTGATCTTCGGGGAAAGTATTTTGATTATCTTCAGGAAGTCAGGGATAATGTCGTTTTTGTGAAAGGCAATGTGCTTGAGTGGTCGAGCATTTTACCCGTTTTTTTGAAGTGGGGAAACGAGATCGAGGGGATTATTCACACTCCAGCAGTTATGGCTACTCCTCAGTACTGGAATAATCCTTATCCCAGTACAATCGTTAATGTTATAGGCACGCTTAATCTGCTGGAGTTTGCTCGCCTGTATAAAGTGCCCAAGTTTCTTTTTGTTAGCTCAGGAGCGGTCTATGGAGAAACCAAGGATAACCCTGGAGAATTAACTCACCCCCCTTCTCCTTCTGATCTTTACGGTGCCAGTAAAGCAGGTGCTGAATTTTTGACTCTTCAATATGGCAACCACTATGGTATTGATGCACGAGTAGTTAGACCTTATTTCTTCTTTGGCCCCGGGCTTTTGCCTTCAGAGATGACCCCTCTTTTTCGGAATTTGCTTGGCTCTCTGGAGGGTTTGGATGATCTTTATCTTGAAAAAGGAAGAGATCAGCGTTTAGGATTTACTTATGTAAAAGACACCGCCTGGGGTACTTTTCTGGCTTATCAGAAACCGCAGGTAAACCACCGAATTTTCAATGTTGCTACCGATGAAGTTACCAGCTTCCCTGACCTTGCTCGCCTGGCTCAAAAGTACAGCGACCAGCCACGAGAAACCCGTATTGGCCCCGGAAAGATGTTTCCAAGAGGGGAAACTTTAGATATAACTCTGGCAAAAAAAGAGCTTGGTTTTGAACCTCGCTATACCATGGAAAAGGCAATGGCTGAATACGCAGAGTGGGTCAAAAGGAATTTAAAAAAGAATTAGTTTTTGCTTGTAGTTTGTGGGCAGTTAAAGAAATCTAAGTTGCCTTATCAAGGAACATTATTTTTGCCCTGGGGACTTTTTGAAAACATCAGATTTAAAAATTTAAAAAGGAAAAGGAGTTTTAGGAAAACGAGGATAGCTTTTTGATAGCTTAAAATCAACCCTGGTGAGCCGTGCAGGAGTCGAACCTGCGACACCCGGATTAAAAGTCCGGTGCTCTACCAGCTGAGCTAACGGCCCACCCTTCAAAACAAAAGATATTTTAACGATTCCTCTCTACACTGTCAACGTTTTGAAGTACGCTTTGCAAAATTTTAGCGAAACAGGAAGCTACGAGCAATTTTTCTCGATAGTGGTTCTTTAAGCTTCAGAGCTCCTGCGGGGCACATTTCCTGACAACAAAAGCACCGTAAGCAGTTTTTTAGATTGAATTCCGGTAGTCCCTGTTTCATTGTGATTGCTTTGGGACGAGCAGGACAGACTGAATAACATACTCCACACTGTTTACATCGAGTTGGCACCAGGGATGGATAGTCCAGCATGAATCCCCTCAGAGCTTTGATGGATTGAAGCCGTGACCTCTTTGTTTTTTTGACTTCGAAGTTTTTAATCTTAACCTCTTCCAGGTTGCTGCCCACGATTTCTATATTTTCCTCTCTAAAAACTCCAAGACCCAGTTCCTCTCCCTTCTCGCAAGTTGGGACTATCGAAGGGTCCACATTCACCACCCTGCACATGGTTGCATCCAGAGCAACTGGATCAGTACTCATGGCAAGAAGGTTAAGGGCCTTTGCTTTTCCGTTACGAGGGCCGTTTCCTTCCATGGCCATGATTGCATCTATTATGTAAAGAGAAGGATGGAGCAGGAGGTTGAGGTCGATAAGCATGGTTGCAAAAGTTTCAACATCTGGAAAGCGAAAGTGAAATTCGCCTTTGCGCAGTCCAGGAACACAGCCTAACTGGTTTTTGACTGCTCCTGTTATTACAGTAAGCCCATGAGTTTTCCATTTGGCAAGACTTACTATTGTCTCATATTCAGTTATTCCTTTTGCAATTTGAAAGCGCTTTACTTGCTTCCCTTCGGGGAAACTTATTTCTTTTGCATTCACAAAATCTTCCAAAGGAACTCCCAATTGCCTGGCTGGAGTTTCATAACCAGCTTTTCGGGCTACTGCTTCCGGTTTGCCAAAACCGGGTGAGTCTCCGTAACCCACTTTGAACCCTTTGGACAGCAAAATTTCCGCCATAGCAGCGAAGACCGCAGGGTGGGTTGTTACGTGCTTTTCAGGAGCTTCACCAGCAAGGAGATTGGGTTTAAGTAGTATTTTCCTTTTTGGTCCAAAGAGCTTTTCAGTTCCTCCCAAAAGATCGATTCCTTCGTTGAGACTTTTTTTGACTTCGTCTATTTGGTAAGTGGTACATTTTATCAATGCCACTTTGGATTTTGTCAACATTGTCTCTTCGAACCTTCTTTTTTTGTTTGAGTATTTAGGTTAATATACTGCAAAGTTTCTTCGTTGAAAAGTTCGGATCTGGGAGGTGAAACAAACTATGCATATAAGGACTCGTTCCCTGGTCTTCGGAGGCATTTTAATTGCGATTTCTATCGTACTTACCCGTTTTGCCAGTATCAGAGTAAATTTTGGAGCTGTAGAGGGAATCAGAATAGGTTTTGGTACTTTCCCTATTATCTTTGCTGGTTTTTGCTTTGGTCCTTTGATAGGAGCTCTGGTTGGTGCTTTTTCGGATATTCTGGGCTATATTCTTAGTCCTGGGGGCCCTTATATGCCTCATTTTACGCTTTCTTCTGCGCTTTATGGAATGATCCCGGGGTTCTTTGCAATGGCATCTTATCTTTCTGAGCGTTCGCGAATCCTGGGAGGCATTTTGGTTTCTCAACTGTTTGTAGGTCTTCTGCTCACACCTTTCTTTTTAACTACTTTATTTGGTATTCCCTGGAAGTTTTTGATTATACCGAGGTTGGTGAGCACACCAGTGCAAATTATCGCTTATTTTTATATTTTTCAAGTGTTGAGGAGAAGTAGTTTTGCTAATGAATTGCTTTTCCGCGAATGTGCACGTTGAGGTGGGTGGGGTCACCCACCCTTTTTTCAACCCCCTTCGAAGATGGGCTTTTCTTCTTGATAATACCAATCAGTGGGATTGGTTATATACTGGATGGTATTAAAAATCAAGTTATAATGTCGATACTCTTCCGAAGCCAGGAAGTCAAGAAATTGCTTAACTTGCTCGTCGCTTTGCTCTCCTATTTGTTCTGAATAAAACTGATGAGACTTGGATTCCAGGTCTAAAGCGGTTTTTAGAATATCCAGTTCTTCGGCCTCGTGTTTAATCAATTCTTGGGATTTTTTTTGAGCCTCAGTAAAAATGTTTTCAAAATATTCGCGAGAAGATCTTTTTAATCCTTGAATTTCTTTAGTAGCGAAAGGCTCGTTTTTGGTTATTCGCTCATACCCTTCTTTGATTCTTTCGATGTGGTCCAGTTCGTCGTCAGCAAGGTGGTTTAAGACCTCCTTGGCAAGCTGGTTTTTGACACGCCCTGCGCCTTCAAGATAAAAGTTACGTCCGTCTTCTTCCATCTTTAAAGCACGTTGTAGAAGTTCTTGAAGTTCCATGTCAATGCCTCCTTTGGTGTTTTAGATTAGAAACAAATTTTTTCTTGTATTATTCTATCCCAATTGGTAGAATATTTGAAAAACAAATGTTCCAGGAGGATGAAATGCAGGAACTGCCTCTCAGATGTAAGAGTTGCAAAGCGTTAATTTCCTTGGAGGATGTTACCGAAATTGGAATTTATAAAATTCCGGCTTATCGCGGCACAGCTTTCATAAGGTATATTTGTCCTTATTGCAGAGATTTTGGGGAAGCAACCTTTAGTTTGGAAAAGATGAATGATATTGCAAAAATGATAACTCGTAAACATGGAAAAGAACGGCCTCGGGGACAGATCACCATCGATGAGGTTATTGATTTCCACAAAGAGCTGGAAAAATTGAGAAATGCCGATTTTTTGAAAGAATCTTAGGGGATGTTGCCTGAATGATGAGTTCTATTAAGGAAGACCAGAAAAAGGCTTTTCAAGAGTTGCTTATGCCCCAGTTGGGGGCGCTTTACAGGACAGCCTTACGCATGACTCGTCGTAGGGAAGATGCTGAGGATCTGGTGCAAGAAACCATTATGAAGGCTTACGCTGCGTTTGACCGCTTTGAACCGGGCACCAACTTTCGAGCCTGGATCTTCAAGATTTTAACCAACACATTTATAAATGATTATTACCGGGTTCGGGATCGAGAAAAGCACTCTTCTCTGGAAGAAATGGCAGAGGATGTTAATTTTCAGCCTCAGTTCGAAGGGTTTACGCCTGAGGAAGTGCTTTTAAACACCCTAACCAGAGAAGATGTGTTACGGGCCATTGAAAGTCTTCCACTCGAGTTTAGATCGGTAGTTATTCTCACCTTGGTTGAGGGGTTTTCATATAAAGAAACGGCTGAAATTCTCGATATCCCTATTGGCACAGTTATGTCGCGCTTACATCGTGGAAGGAAAATTTTACAGAAATTGCTTTGGGAATATTCGAATAAGAATAAGTCCACAAGGAGCAAGGTAGAGAATGAATTGTAAAGAAGCTGTGGAGAAACTCTATTTTTATCTCGATGGTGAAGTGCTTACCGAAGAAGAACGTAGAGCCCTGGAAGAACATCTGAATTTGTGCCGTGCTTGTTGTCAGCGTTATGAGTTTGAAAAGCTTCTCTGGAACCTGGTCCGTCAGAATGGCCAGCGAGAGAGTGTTCCTCAAACTCTCATTATGCGCATCGAAAATGTATTGGCGCGCTTTTAAGTCTTATGCCTGAGATGAATCGGATATCTATAGGGAAACTGGCTAAAGAGCTGGTTCAAAGTTATAGGAGTACAGAACGTATTACCAATATAGAAAAAAGACAGTTTCCTTCTCGGAGTCAGGTTATTAAAATTACTGAAGAATTGCGAGAATTGCTTTTCCCCGGTTATTTAGGAAGAACTGATTTGTGCTGGAATAACGTTGAGTACTTTGTCGGTAACAAGCTGGACCGTCTATTTACATTACTGAGTGAAGAAATTGCCAAAGCTTTTGGTAGTTTATCGGTAGGGGAAGCGGAAGAAGAATTCCATTCTTTTTTGTGCAGCTGCCGTGAGAGAGCTTGCAGAGAAACAGAACTTTTTTTCTCCAAACTTCCCAAAATTAGGGAGATGCTTGAAGACGATGTTCAGGCGGCTTATGATGGTGATCCGGCAGCAAAAAGTATTGAGGAGATTATTTTCAGTTATCCTTGTGTACTGGCTATTTCCGTCTATCGTATGGCTCACGAGCTCTTCTTGCAGGAAATACCGCTGATTCCCCGCATGATGACGGAATACGCCCATGCCCTGACTGGTATAGATATCCATCCTGGTGCCAGAATTGGGAGAAGCTTCTTTATCGACCATGGAACTGGCGTGGTCATTGGGGAAACCTGCGAAATTGGAGATAATGTGAAAATATATCAGGGAGTTACCCTGGGTGCTCTCTCTTTCCCCAAGGATGAGCGAGGCAAAATAATTAGGGGGACTAAGAGACACCCCACTATTGAAAGCGGCGTTACCATTTATGCTGGAGCAACCATTCTTGGTGGTAATACAGTGATTGGTAAAAATAGTGTTGTGGGCGGTAACGTCTGGCTTACGCATTCCATACCTCCCAACACTAAAGTCATCATAGAAGAACCACGCCTTAGAATAGTGGAAAACAAATCCTCCTGATGAGCTGGCGTTTTCATCTGCTTTTCTTTTGTTTCTGGTTATCCTTGGGGGTTTTGTATGGAGTTTATTCCGATAATTATTCTATCAGGGCGTTATTTTTATTTGTTTTCCCTCTTTCTTGGTTTTTGGTAGCTTTTTCCTTTGCTTTGAAGGCTTTTATGCTGGCAAGAGCTCGAACGAAGAACTTTTCTCGGGCTTTGTTTTATGCTCTGGTGGCATTTTTGAATTATCCCTATTTTTACTGGTATTTGCGCTTAACACTGCCCTTGAGTGAGGAAGAAAAAAAGAAGGTGCTTCAAGAATTTTCAAAGCTGACCGGGTTAAGCCTTCCAAGTTCAAGTTTTTGTCCTTTTTGTAAGCTGGAAATTACGGATGCCCTCAAAGTATCATCCGATGGGAAAAACGTTGTTCCTAAACAACGACCTCTGCTTTGCCCCAAGTGTGGTTTACGCATAGATGCGTGTCGCTATTGTCTTTTCTTTGAAAAAGACACTTCACAGTTTAGCCTGGAAGTGCCTTCCGGCAGATGCACTGTGATTAAAAAAGCTCAACCGGTTGAAGAACTCTGCCATACAAGCGTTGCAAAACGACTTAAAGACATGGGCTGGCAGACCCTCTACGCTGGTATTCGCATCAATGACCCCTTTTCCCCACCTGAAAACTGTCGTAGCTTTGTCTTTGATCCTGCAAAAATGCTATCTGACAGGATAAATTGGATGGGGAAAGAACGTCTCCTGCTTATTCAAATAGAGATGAGTCTTTATTCCCAAGTTTCTTCTTCGGGATCGGGCTGAGCAGCAGAAAGGGCAAAATCAAAACCCAGAATATTACTTAGTTCTCTGTTTACTTCTTTTAAGAAGGTAACTAATTCATCCTGAGCTTTAAAATAGTTCATAAGTATTACATTTTTGAATATTGCTTCGCGAATGGCTTCTACCTCCATGAAATCCTTTTCTTGCAAATCTCTTTCAGAGGCAATTTCACTGAGTTCTCTCTGCTTTTCATTCCAGCGCTGTAGAAGTTCCAGGGCTTCCTGATTGTTGGTCAAGTTAGAACGGCTTTGTTGAAAAGTCTGGAAGAAGCTTGTTGCTATAAGTTTCTCGGCGAAATCTTGAAGTGATGATTTAATTTCTTCGCTAAGCATCAAATTTTTCACACGGTTTTCCTCCTTATTAGGGGTTATTCACTATGATAAAGCTTTTGCTTTAAAAAAGCAAAGTTTTGTTTTCTTATAATTTCTTTAAAAGAGCAAGGTAAGCTTTTATTTTGATTTCGATATCAGGATAGGTGGCTATTTTCGTGAGAAAAATCGAGGAAGCAGGTTCCTCTATTTTTTCAAGAAGCTGAATGATTTCTATAAGGACTGCTGGAGAAGGATCGCAGCGAAGAACTTCTTCAACAAGAGGAAAAACATCTGTTTTTAACGGCCAAAGAAGCGGTATGAGGTATAATTTGGCTTTTGTTTCGCCTTCTTTAAGGATTTTGCGTAGTATATGATAGTTATCCCGCAGCTCAAGGCGAGTAAAGAAGATTTGGAAATTTTCGGGGGGAACCTTCCCTTCTTGAAGCTTCTTAAGTACTATCAATTTTACTTTTTCTCTTGAAAAAAAACGAAGTAAAGCTAAAGGTTCCCAGTTGTTTTCTTGGAGAGTCCGCCATAGCACTGGTGAAGGAAAAACGTACGAGCACCTGGTGAGTAGGTCAAGAAATCTTTCCATCTTTCCCTCGAGCAATGCCTTGTTTAATAGATAATTGATGCCTTTTTCAGTTTGAGCGCATATTTCGATCATTTCCAAATCTTTGGAATTAAAACTCAAATTGGTGTTGGCTGGTTCACCGTCTAAGGCTATGAGAATGGCTTGAGCCAGCTTATAAATGCTGGTTGCAGTCCTTTCTTGGGTCATTTTCGCTACTGTAAGCGCTTCTTTGGGGTAGTGCTTGAAAAGCACCTTTAACGAAAGAGCTTGTATTTCAGGATTCGGATCATTTAGGGGTAGCGCAACGCAGCGAAAGGTTTTAAAGGGGTTTTCCAGCAAAGTTTCGAGGGCCAACTTCCGCAATTTCTCCGAGGAAGAATTCAGGAAGGAGCACAGATAAGGGAGTATTCTATCATCAAAACTTTTCAAAGGATTCTGTTCGGGAGGCAAGTCGGCTTCGTTCAGAAAAGAAATAAAATCCGGTACGGCTTGTTGGATTTGCCACTTGAATAACGCTTTAAATGCTTCCAGTCTTAAAAGTGTTTCTTCAGATGGTGGTGTTTGCCCCTTTGACACCGAAATAAGAAAGGGTATCCAATCATCAGTATTTGCGAGATGCTGGATTATGGACTTTTTAAGAAATAAACTGTTTGAATTTTGAAAGAGCTGGATTAGTGAAGCGCCCAGTACACCGGGTTCTTCAATTTCTGAAAGTTTTTTGAGCGCTTTGTATTTGAGCTCGTCGGGAAAACAGCTTTCATTCCGCAGAATGTTGTAAAGGTCGTGCCTAAGTTCTGCTTCAGGTACGAATTTTTCGCTTGCCTCGATAAGCAAACTTTTATATCGATCTCCTTCTCTCCAGAGACTTAGCAATTCTTTTTGAATTTCGTTCTTGGACAGAGCTTCTGTTTTGATAGTTGAAAAGAGTATTATTATCGAAAACACTATAATCGGAATTAAAAGCTGTATTTGCCTTTCCTTCGGAGCTTTCGTAATCCTTATTTTGTTTATAGCTCGATGGTTTCGGGGTAGCATTGGAAGCACTTTTATCGCTGACACCCACAGGAGCGACGAATGAGAATTTCTGGTTTTAGCACCACTTCTCGCCGTTCTTTGATTTTTTCCCCTTTTATACGTTGCAGGAGAAATTCGCAGGCCAGGCTACCCATGGTATAGGCTGGCTGTTTAGCAGCGGTTAGGAAGGGAAACAGAGAAGACGCAAACTCAAAATCATCGAAGGTTACCAGGGCTAAATCTTCGGGTATCCGAATACCCAGCTCTCGTGCAGCTTTAATAACCCCAATTGCTATAAAGTTATTGCCTGCAAAGATACCTTCAATTTTTGGACCTTTCTTTTTGAGAAACTCCATAGTTGCTTGGTACCCGAAATCTTCCTTGTAGGTACCGATAACCGTGTAATTCTCGGGAATTTTTATGCTGGATTCGTAGAGGGCCTTTTGATATCCCTGTATGCGTTCTCTACTGGTGGAAAGAGTGAGTGGTCCGGAAAGAATAGCTATTTTTTTAATGTTATGAGTATCAATTAAATGTTTGGTGAGCTGGTACGCGCCTTCTTCGTTATCTCCAGTTACACAATCCAGATTTGGTTTGTTTACCCTACGGTCCACGAGTACCAGGGGGACGTTTTTTTTGCGGAAGAGCGAAAATGTTTTTCCATCACTGCAGCTTGCAATGAGAATTCCATCCACCCTTCTTTGGAGCATCAATTCCAGATACGCTTTCTCTTTTTTGATATCCTCGTCAGTGTTGCAGAAAATCACGTTGAATCCGTTTTGAGAAGCCTTATCTTCAACCCCTCGAGCAAGCGTTGTAAAGAAAGGGTTAGTAATGTCTGAAACAATAAGGGCAATGGTGTCAGTTCTTTGTTTTTTGAGGCTTCGAGCAAGGTAATTGGGTGAGTAGTTGAGTTCCTTGGCTATCTGGAGTACTTTCTGACGAGTTGACTCTTTCAGCCCCGGTTTATTATTGAGAACTCTTGATACTGTGGCCGGCGAAACGCCAGCCTTCTTCGCTATATCATATATGTTGGTCATTGGAATTTATGATCATACCGATAAAGGATAACGTCCTTTATCTTTTAGTAACCCGATCAGTTTATCATAAATTACAGGATCTACGTTGCTGGCTACTGAGTGGTCCGAGGCAGGCATATACCCGCCACCTTTTGCCGCTTGAAGTTTGTACAGAACCTCTTTTTCTACTTCTTCCCAATTGCCTTCTCCAAGAAGACGGGTGTCTATACCTCCAAAAAATGAAATGCGATCTCCATACCGCTTTTTTAGCATGACTGGGTCCATGCCAGCCTTCGCTTCAAGTGGGTTGTACACATCTACTCCAGCTTCAATTAAATCTTCAAATATTTCGAGGCTCCTGCCACATCCATGGTATATAGTGATAAGGCCCTTACTGTGTATAAAGTCACAGAGGCGCTTGACGCAGGGGAAAAATATTTCCCTCCATAGCTTAGGAGAGAAAAACATACCCTTATCGTAAGCAACATCGCCCCAAATTACCATTCCCGTAAGGGGAGCCAATTCAATTTCCCGTTCGGCAATACCCAGCATAAAATCGGTTACTTTTTGGGCAAAGGCCTTTATTTTTTCCGGATGCATAGCAAGGTCTAACAATAATCCTTCAGTTCCCCTAATTCTCCACATGGTCTCATAAGGTTCGCAGATGGAGCCGAAAAGGCAGAACTTGTCTTTGTTGCGCTCAATGTCCTCCGCAAAACTGGGAAGCGTACCAAAACTGTCGCCACAGTTTATAATATCGCAGCGTTTTTCAAAGTATCTTCTATCATCACGAGGATCATCAAAGGTAAAATTCAGTAATTCTTCAGCGCTTTTTACCGAAAAGTCCAGGAACATGGGCATGGGAGCATCAAACATTTTCTTTACAGTACAACCAAACCCGCTTTTGAAAACTACATAATCTGGTGTTTTTTCGAGAATTACACAACTTTCGACTTTGGGGTCCATGTTGGGCGAAATCACTTTTACATCGAGGTCGTAATATTCATAAATATCAGTTTCTTCGGGTAAGTTAAATGCTTTTTTCCAGTTGGAAAGAAAACCGCTCCAGTAAAAGTCAGTTAATGGTACTCTATCTGGTTCTTTATGGTCTTGCAAAGCGGTGAGCACTCTCTTTATTTTTTGCTCGGCTTTTGACATGTTTTATTGACCTCCTTTTATCTCATCTTGTGAATGAGGGAGTAAAAACCATACTCGTAGGCTGTCTCGTACATGGTAACAATGTTTTCCAAAGGGATTTCGGTAAGTAAGTGCTGGCTTGGAGAAATGATGAATCCTCCGCCTGGAGCCATGGTCTTCAGGCGGTGTAAGACTTCGTTTTTTACATCTTCCCTACTTCCAAAGGGCAATGTTTCTTGGGTATCCATGGAGCCATGGAAAGCAAGCTGATTTCCATACTCCTTTTTAAGTTCTTCAGGTACCATTCCTCGTGCTCGCACCTGGATAGGATCCAGAACATCAAGACCCATTTCGATAAAGTCGGGGATGAGGTCGCGTACCGAGCCACAGGAATGAAGTTGTACTTTCAAGCCGTAGGATTTAGCCAGTTTCCAAAGTCTCTCAAGGTGTGGAGCAAAAAATTTTTTCCACAGTTTACGGTTCATCATCAACCCGTTCTGGATGCCATAGTCGTCGCCCATAAAAAAAATGTCTATGAAACCTTCCCCTTTTTGGAACATAATTTCGGCCTGACGATAATAAAAATCAGCAATTTTCTCAACCAGCGTTGCTGCTACCTCCGGCTTGTCGTACATGGCAATCATAAAATTATCCATACCCATCAGGTCCATGGCCCAGAAGGCAATTGGTGCCCATGGACCTCCATAAACCGCATACCCTGCTTCGTGAAAATCTTTGCACTCTTGCACAAACTGTTCATAGTCGTAGTGATCAACGTTGGCATATTCTTCCCAGGGATAAGCTTCAATATCTTTTACGCTTTGGGCGTCCTTGAGAGGGTGTTCCAAGGCGTAACCAAAAAATAACCCACCACGTCTGATTCCAAAAAGCCCATCGCGAGAACCATCCGGATAAGCCTTAAGTTCAGGTCCAATGTAAGGAGCCCAGGCCCAACGAAAATCCACGTGTAGCCTTTCCAGAAGGAGTAACTGTGCTTTATTTCTTTTACGCTCAAATACTCTGCCATCTGCACCCATGTAAATTTTAACTTCTTCATCATTCACGGTGATGCCATAGTAGTCGATCAGGGCATCCATTACTTCATCAACGGCGGAGATATCGATGGGGACCCGATCAGGTTCCTGGTGATTAATTGCCTTCAAGACTCTCTCTCTGGGGGTAAGCGTTTCCCTGGGCATAAAGCAAGCCCTCCTCTCTTTTACTTAAATGCACCAAAGGTGAGACCTCTTACCAACTGACGTTGGGTAAGAATAACAAAAACGATGGCTGGGACAAGCATTACTACCGACATGGCACACATGCCCCGCCAGTCCACCGTAAACTGTTGGGTAAAGTCGTAAAGACCAACTGGAAAGGTTTTGGAGGCTGGAGTGCGGGTGATTACACTGGCGATCTGAAACTCGTTCCAGGAAGTGAGGAAAGCGAAAATTCCGCTTGCTGCCAAACCTGGCAGAGCAAGTGGCAGGTCAATCTTAGTGAAAGACTGCCAACGGGAACAGCCATCAATCTGGGCTGCCTCGTCCAAGTCCGGGGGAATGTCCTTGAAAAAGCCCTGCATGAGCCAAGTTGTAAAGGGAACGTTCATAGCTACGTAAGCAAGAGCAAGACCCATTTTTTTGTCAAGTAAACCCATACGGGCAAAGAGAATGAAAAGCGGTAGACTTACAGCAATGCCAGGTATGGAGCGGGCAAGCATTAACCCAACGAAAGTAACGCTCGAACCTCGAAAACGAAAACGCGCAAAGCTATATCCAGCAAACGTTCCTATAATGAGTGCCATGGCTGTGCTAACCAGCGATGCAAACAGAGAATTGCTAAGGTAATCGTAAAAAGGAACTGATTTTTCAGCATATCCTGCTCCGAAGAGGTGAACAAAAGAATCAAAAACCAGTTTTTGAGGGATCAATACTGGGGGACGAGCATTGACTTCCACCTCAGGTCTCATGGAGGTGAGTACGATCCAGAGAACTGGCAAGAAAAAGATAATGATAACAATATAAGTTATTATGTCGTGAAACCATTGTCGAAGGTGTCTTCTTCGCGCTGATATCCTTCGCACTCGAGAGTAACTCATTTTCAATATACCCCCTGTCGACTTTTGGCCAGTTGCCGAAAAAGATATATGACAAAAACAAAAGAAATCGCCACGGTTATGAAAGACATGGCGGTGCCCATGCCAAACTTATTATCAGTTATGGCCAGACGAAATGTATAAGTCCAAATCATTTCTGAACGGTGTGCAGGTCCACCAGCAGTCATGATGCGGACCAAGTCATAGGCTCGACCCAAATCGAGTGAGCGAATAACCATTGCGATGTAAGTAAAGGGACCAAGTAGGGGTAGGGTAATATATCGAAACTGCTGCCAGGGAGAAGCTCCATCAACAGAGGCGGCCTCGAAAGGCTCTACCGGTAAACTAGTCAGACCGGCAAGGAGAATAATGACCATAAAAGGGGTGCTCATCCAGATTTCAGCAACGAGGATGGCAAACAAGTTCAAAGGATACTCAATAAGCCAGGGGATGAGATGGTACTCGCCGGTAAATAGATAAAGGAGGTTGTTAACCAATCCCACTTGGTCGTTAAAAAACCACTTAAACTGAAAACCTACTAAAACCGGTGCAAACATCATGGGCATCATGATGGCGGTCCTGATGATGTTTTTGCCTCTAATAGTTTTAAAGATGAGTTGAGCGATAGCTAGTCCCAAGACAAACTCCAAGTTTACCGCAATTCCCATAAATATCACCGTATTAAAAAGGGCTCGCCAGAAAATGGAATCCTTTAGAAGCTTCACGTAATTTTGAAAGCCCACAAAACGGGTTCTGGAAGGATGAAGCAGGTGGAGGTTGGTGAGACTAATATAAAAGGAGTAAATCATGGGGACCACGATCAGTGCAAAAACAATAACAATGGCCGGCAGGATCATCAGGAAAGCAATGTTGCGGTCGAAGAAACGCCGCTTTTTTTGCCTGAGAGCATGTGCCATAACAATCCTCCTTCGAAGTAGGGGACACTTCAAAATGAAGTGTCCCCTACTTTTGTTGCTTTAGTCGTAGTATCCTGCTTCTCTCATCAGCTCTTCCACTTTCTGGGCAGCTTCATCCAGTCCTTCTTTGACGTCTTTATCACCAAGCATAATGGCTTGCAAGGTGGGATAGAGAATGTTGGAAATGGAAATCCATTCGGGCACAATTGGAGGAGGAGTAAAATCTTCGTTAATCTGAACTTGCATTAGTTCAAGTCTTTTCCTGGCCAGCGGGTCAGTTGAGTTTTCGGCTTCTTTCTTAAGGGTTTCAAAAACAGAGTTACGAACTGGAATATATCCAATACGACCCTCGAAAAGTTGTGGCTCATAACTTGTAATGTATTTCACCAGGGCTGCTGCTGCTTCTTTATGTTTACTGAACTTAGTTACTGAGAAAGCGTGGGCTCCAGCCCAACCGCTGTGAATGCCGGCATCTCCTTTAGGTTGGCGAGCCAGATCAAACTTGCCAGCAACCTTGGAACTTTCGGGATTCTGGAAGTATGAGTACCACCCGTACCACTCTGTATACATGGCAATGATTCCGTTAGCAAAGTTTGCTGCTACATCGTCCCACAGGAAGTTAAGCATGCCTGGAGGCATAGCTCCAGCTTGGTAAAGATCCCGGAGGAGACTGGCTGCTTTAATTCCTTCTGGCCCGTTAAAAGCTGGCTTATAGTTTTCATCCAGAATTTTTCCTCCATGAGCCATTAAGATATCCCAGAATCTTCCAGAGAGAGCTTCTTCTTTTCCGGCAAACTGGGTTCCGTAGATTTCAGGAGGATTGTTCAGAAAAATAGCAATATCTTTGAATTCGTCCCAGGTTTCAGGAGGTCTTAAATCGTATCCATATTGTTCTTTGAATTTGCGTTGCAGTTCAGGGTCGTTGAAAAGGTCGGTACGGTAGTGTAAGGTGCTGATATCGGCGTGTCGCGGTATAAACCAGAGATGACCGTCTTTCCTGGCGAATTGCATAATTCGGGGTGAGAAATCGGCTAATTCTTCTTCAGTGAAATATTTTTCTAGTGGTTCCAGAAAGTCAATGTACTGACTAAAGAAACTGGTATGATTCCAGCACACATCGTAATCAACAGTGCCGGCAGCAAAATCAAGTTTCATTTTCTTGTCAATGTCAAAACCATTTCCCTTAAATACGATTTCTACTTTGGCGCCGGTTAGCTCTTCGAACTTTGGAAAGAATTCCTCATAAATTTTCTCGTAATCTCCGCCTCCAATGAGACAAGCCTTGATGGTAACGCCATCAAAACGTCCCAAATTCAGGTCATCTGCTAAAACAAAAGACAAACTTACTAATACACTCACGCTCAAAACAACTAACACGAGAATCAACTTTTTCAAATTTCTCAACTCCTTTCGAAATTTAATTTAAACTTTTGTGAGTTTTTGAAATTTAGTTTTTTGGCGATTTTCACCTCCTTACTGCAGTTTAGTTGGAAATTTGTTTCTGAAAGCAGGAAGAAGTTTTAGAATTAAAGAACTTTGTTCCTGCTTTCTCAACTTTTAAATGGTAAATTGGCCAGGGAAAACCAGGATAACCGCAGGAAAGAAAAACCTTTCCTCTATCTCCTGCCAAAATTTTTAGGAACGATAGTTGTTGGAAACGAACTTTAAAACGTGGAAAATTTTCTCTACGATAACCAAAAGAAGAAAGAGGTTTCTCGGGAGCACAATATTTGTCGTGAATAACAGGATTTTTATTATTGCTTACCATATAAGCATTCATTTCAATTATAATTTCAATTCCCCTGATGATTTATTTTTAAATGCTTTCCAAGAAATTTTTGGGGTCTGTCAAGTTTTTTGTGTAAACCCCTTAATTGGTAACTAGTTTAGAGGTAAGGCTCAATCCTTTCTTTGAACAGAATTATCAACTGGGATAGAATCAGTCCCCAGTTTTTCACTGACACTGTCCACTTTTCGGTCACATCCATGGTGACCAGGTACAGGATCTTGATAAGGGCATCGTCATTGGGAAGCGCCGCTTTGCTTTTAGTTACTTTTCGCAGTTGGCGGTGAAAAGCCTCGATGATGTTGGTTGTGTATATCAACCTCCGTATCTCGGGAGGATAATTGAAGCAGGTGGACAACTCGTCCCAGTTTCTAATCCAGGATTTTACCGCCAACGGGTACTTGGCTTGCCACTTGTCTTCTAGAGCTTGCAAGGCGCTGAGAGCTTCTTCCTGGTTCACTGCCTTGTAAATGGCTTTGAGATCTTTGACAAACTGAGAACGGTCTTTGTAGCTGACGTAACGCACAGAGTTTCTTATCTGATGGACTACGCATTTTTGCACTTCTGCTTGAGGAAAGATGGCTTTGATGGCCTGGCTTATCCCGGCAAGGTCGTCAGCCGAGATAATCAGTATATCCTCAACTCCGCGGTTTTTTATGTCGCTTAATACCGACAGCCAGAACCTGGCACTTTCGGCTTCGCCAATCCATATACCCAAAACATCTTTCCGGCCGTCAAGATCGATGCCTATTACTACGTAGGCTGCTTTTTTAACAACCTGGCCGTCTTGCCGCACGCTGTAGTGCACTGCATCAATGAAAATGAACGGGTATATCGGCTGCAAAGGCCTGTTCTGCCACTCCCTGACAACCGGAAGTATCTTGTCTGTAATGCTTGATATCAGGGATGGCGAGGCGTGAACCCCGTATATCCTTTCCAGGTGCTCCTGTATGTCGCGGGTGCTCATTCCCTTGGCATACATGGACAGTATCTGGTCTTCTATGCTAGAGATATCTCTCTGGTATTTCTTGACTACTATCGGCTCGAATTCGCCGTTACGGTCGCGGGGAACGCTTATCTCTAAGGGTCCAAGTTCAGTCTTTACCTTCTTTTTGCTGTGACCGTTTCTTGCGTTGTCTGTCTTTTTGTTGCGGTAGTCATAGCGGCTGTAGCCCAGTTCGTTTTCGAGCTCAGCTTCTAACATTTCTTCGATGAGCTCGCCCATGAGGGACTTAATAGCGTCCTGGGCGTCTTGGGCCGTGACCAGGTTGTTCTCTTTGATGAACTCTCGAAGCTGTTTTCTTAATAGTTTTTCCTTTTTCATTTTCATAACCCCCTTGGTAAAAGTTTATCTTTTTCCCAAAGGGGTTTACACAGTTTATTGTACAGTCCCAATTTTTGCAATTGATTACTTAAATTCAAGAATAAGCATAGAAAATGGAAAAGCTTTTGTCAACCCACTGATTTGTCTTTTTATATCATATAGCGGGTATTTCAATGTTTTTGTTTTCTATCTTATTTTTGCAAACGGTTTCTATATTGGTTTTAAATTTTTCTTTTTAAAGAATGAGTTTTTCATTTTACGCCGAGTATTTTCAGCTGGCGAGATTTTGCATCACGGAGTTTTGGGCAGCTTGTTTGGTGGGAAATTAAATAGGTTTTTATCAGTGTTTACACGGAAAAAGAGGGATTACATGTAATCCCTCTTTTTCCGTGCTTAAAGGTTATTCAGGTTCTCCGGGCCAGGAACCTTCTACACCTTCTACTGCCCACTCGATGGTAAGAAGTTCTTCCAGGGACAGCCTTTCTCCTTCTCTTACCCGGAGATTGCCTTTGCGGTCATAAATGGGGCCATTGAAAGGACTGAAAACATATTCAGGATCAGACATAGCTTTCTCAAGAAGCTCAACCAGCTCCAGAGCATTTACTTCTCCATACATGGGGTCGTTTACTACAAAGTTCTTAAGCTTTTCCTCAAAAACTGGATTCACAGGTACTCCGAAATCAGCTCCCAGTTCTACTGCTTTTTCTCTGAGTAGCCACCAGTAGTCGACGTTTTCCAGATTTTTATTGTTGTAATATCCGGCGTAGATTTTGGCAAAGAAGTCAAAATATATAGCTTCCCAATGGACTAACTGTCCGGAAACAACCGACTCTTTTGCAAAGTTCAGCATAGGGGAGTAATGGCCGAAACTTGGCAGGCCGTGTTCCTGTGCTACCTGTACTACGGTAGGAGAATCTTCGGTAAAGGCCAAGACGTCCACGCCTTCGGCAATAAGAGATTCGGCGGCCTCCTTGGCACCAGTTGGATCATACCAGGCGCTCTGAAGCCAGCGCACAAAAACTTTTGCATCAGGGTTAACCCGTCTTACGCCCAGGGTAAAAGCATTGATATGGCGCTTAAGTTCTGGTATGGGGAAAGTGGCTACATACCCGATTTTGTTGGATTTGGTAAGTGCTCCGGCCATAATTCCATTCAAGTAATAAATCTGATGAAAATCAGCCATATAGGTAGCCATGTTGGGTGCTCGTTTGAAACCTGAGCAGTGGAAAAATATTTTATCCGGGTATCTTAAAGCTGCATTAAGTGTTCCGTCCATAAACCCAAAACTGGTGGTGACCACTACGTCGACTTTTTCTTGATTGATAACCCGGTCGATTACTCCTTCTACTTCGCCTTCAGGTACATTTTCAACATAAATTGTTTCTAACCAGGGGTATGCTTCATCGACAATTTGACGCGCCTGTTCGTGAGCGTAACTCCACCCGTAATCGCCAATGGGTCCTACATAGATGAAAGCAGCTTTGATTTTTTCCTGGGCTGATGCTACGCCAAGAATGGCAAAACCCAGTATCAGAACCAGAAACAGAGGAACGAGCTTTTTACTGTACAGCCTTCCCAAATTAACCACCTCCTAAAATTATTATGAGAAACAGTGTCCTTTATGACTCGCCTCGCTTGTAGGGTTTGCCAAGCGAGGCGGGAGCACCGATTTTCTTGTGTAAAGCCAATCTGGAAAACAAGAGAAGAGCAATGATTGGAAAAAGATACGGCAAGGAGTTCAGAAGCTCAGCTGCTACCCAGGGCTGAAGTCTGAACGATAGGTGGTACAAAGCTCCGAACAGATATCCTCCAATCATGCCATAAAGTGGATTCCAGAAAGCAAAAATGGTTAGAGCTACTGCCAACCATCCCATACCAGCAGTCATTCCGTATGCCCAGGAAGGTCTGTATACGATGGATAAATAAGCACCAGCGAGACCTGCCATAACGCCTCCTATAAACACGCAGATATAACGTACTTTCCACACATTGACTCCCATTACGTCTGCTGCGGCAGGATTTTCGCCGACAGACCTTACTGAGTTACCCCATTTGGTGTGGAAAAGCAGAAACCAGAGGATGACTGATAGTGCTATGGCAAGATGAACGATGACACTTTGCCCTTCAAACAGTATTTTCCCCAGCAAAGGAATTCTATTCAGGTAGGGAATATGCACCCTGGCCAGACTATCTTGTAGAGTTTTTCCTTCGAAATGTCTTCCTAAGACACCGGTTAACCCGAGTCCAAACATAGTTAAGGCCAGCCCCGAGACTACCTGATTCGCTCTCAGGGTAACGCTCAAAAAGGCATGTATTAGTGAGGCACCACCACCCACAAGCATTCCCACCACTATACCGAACCAGGGATTGGCGGATAAGTAGGTGGTTACAAAAGCTGCAAATGCACCCAGAATCATCATTCCTTCCACTCCAAGATTGAGGACACCAGAGCGCTCTGCATAGATTTCACCCAGAGTAGCGATGACCAGGGGCGTTCCGTAAAGCAATGAGCGTACCAAAACACTTTCTATCCAGGAGAGTGTATCCAAGGTTACGTTCCTACCTCCCCGTTTTTGGTTAGTTTTAATCCATATCGCATAAATCTTTCTCCAGCAATGAGGAAGAAAATAATCAGTCCGTTAAAAACGTGTACCATTTGAAATGGTATTCCTAATGAAACTTTGAGAGCATCGCCGCCAGACATTAACGCTCCAAAGAGAAAAGCAGAAAGCGGTACTGCCAGGGGGTTGGCCCTGGCTAACCAGGCTACGATTATGGCAGTATAACCGTAGCCAAGAGAAATGTGGGAAGGATGGCGCAGGAGGTGGTGGATACCACTAACCTCTCCCGCTCCAGCTACGCCACTGAGGCCTCCCGAAAGGAACATCACCCACAAAGTGACCATTTCCTGTTTGATACCCACCAGCTTAGCAGTTTGAGGATTTTGGCCACTTACCCGAAGACGAAAACCGAAGGTTGTATAACGGAGTATGATGTAGCAAGCAAGAGCTACCAGAAAGCCCAGTGCCAGGGTCAAAATGGGAATGCGTGTACCACTTATAGTGTTCAGCCAGGCCTCTTTGGGAAACATATCAGTGTAGGCAAACCCTCTCGCGCTTTTTCCTTTCCAAGGTCCGTGAATAAGATAGAGTACAATGTTGGAAGCCACATAATTGAGCATCAGAGTTACTATAGTTTCATTGACTGAAAATTTGGCTTTGAAGTAACCAGGGAGTAAGGCCCACAGTCCTCCGGCAAGGAAACCCAGAAGGAACATTGCAGGAATTATCAATGTGGGAGGTAAACCAGAAAAAAGAGCTATCCAAGTAGCAGCGCATGCTCCAAGAAGAATTTGACCTTCTGCCCCGATGTTCCAGGTTGAAGCTTGAAAGGCTAATGTTAACCCTGAACCAACTATTAAAAGAGGTATGGTTCTGGTTAAAGTTTCCGAGAGAGCGTACCAACTCCCAAAGGCTCCTTTGAACAGCGTTTGATAGCCTTTTAGAGGGTGGATTCCGTAAGCGGCGAAGATTAAGCTAACCACTCCTAAGGCAGCAATCAGGGCTAAAGCTGATATACCAACAACACTGGTTGGCACGGGTTGTAGATGTTCTACCAGGGTTAACTTCTTTGTTTTCAACGTGTTTCCCCCTTTACTCCACCCATCCAGAGGCCTATTTGAGCCAAATCTTCTTCGCTCCATCCCTGTTGAGGTCTTTCTTTCTTGCCGATTATTTTTCCCCGAAAGAATACCAGAATGGTATCTGCGAGCAACATTACTTCGTCAAGGTCGCTTGAAACAAGCAAAACACCCGAGCCCCTCGAAGAGTTCTCAAGAAGCAGCTGGTGAATGAAAGTAGTTCCAGCGATATCCAGCCCTACAGTTGGTTGAGCTGCTATGATTAAGCGGGGATGACGGGAAAGCTCTCTGGCCAGTACTACACGTTGTTTATTACCTCCCGAAAGCAATCCTACCGGTAGTTCAATGTTTTGAGGATTGATAGCATATTCCTTAACAAGCCGCGCGGCTTTTTCCTTTACCTTTTTCCAGTTTATCCAGGGACCTTTTGCGAAGGGACTACGATGAAAGCTTCGTAAAACCAAATTCTCACTAATATTCATCTGTTCTACAAGGGCTAACCTTCGGTCTTCGGGTATATAAGCTATTCCTTCTTGTAAGAGGTCTGCAGGTTGTATTTTTGTAAATTCTTTTCCGTTCACTATTATTTTACCCTTTTTAGGATATCTTAGGCCAGAGAGTATTTCTACCAGCTCTTTCTGGCCATTGCCGGATATCCCAGCTATACCAACGATTTCTCTGGCTCGTACGTGAAAAGACACTCCTTGTAGGGCAAGTATGTTTCTGTCCCCAGTTGCCCACAGGTCTGATACTTCAAGCACGGTTTCTCCAAAATCCGATACCTGAGGCTTTTTAGCGGTCAACTCAATACTTTTACCTACTACAAGCTCTGCAAGTTCTCGTAAGGTTACTTTGGTGGGTTCGAAAGAGCCAACCACCTTTCCCTTGCGAAGCACAGTTATAGTATCCGCAATTTCCACGGCTTCTTCGAGTTTGTGGGTTATGAATATACAGGTTTTCCCTTCTTTTTTCATTGAGTGTAACGTTGAGAAAAGCCCCTCAATTTCTCTGGGGGTCAGTACTGAAGTAGGTTCATCAAGAATAAGGATTTTGGCACCTCGATAAAGAGCCTTAAGAATTTCTACTCGCTGTTGTTCGCCAAGAGAAAGTTGCCAGATTCTTGCTTGAGGGTCTACAGGGAGACGGAAGGCATTTGACATGTTTTTTATTTCTTCTTCGAGCTTCTTGTTGGGAAGCGTAAAAGGAGTATTCTTCAGACCTAAGACGATGTTTTCAAGTACAGTGTGAGTTTCAACCAGTTTAAAGTGCTGGTGAACCATACCTATTCCAAGTTCGATGGCTCGCCTGGGTGAGGTGATGTGCACTTCTTTGCCCCGAAGTAAAATGCTGCCCTCATCGGGTTGATACAACCCGTAAAGGATGTTCATAAGGGTTGATTTGCCCGCTCCGTTTTCTCCAAGAATGACATGGATGCTACCCTGTTTAACGCCAAAAGTGATATGGTCGTTTGCTAAGTTGTTGGGTGGAAAGCGCTTAGTTATTCCCCTGAATTCAAGGACAAAGTTATTGGTGTGTTCTAAACTTGTTTTTATAACCATAGTCATAATTTTATCAGTATTTGGTGATTTTGAAAGTGCAGGATTTACTAAATGGATAGGATTTATCACCAATTAAAAAGAGGGGGCAGTACTGCCCCTCTTTTTAATTGGTGACCCATAAAGGTCAATGCTTCGCTCAGATTTAGAAACTCTTTTCAGCTTGATCGAGGTTGTCTTTAGTTATAACCGCTGGTTCGATAAGCATGACTTTTTGAGCTGGCTCTTCACCTTTTCTCAAAAAGTTAACCAATATTTCAAAAGCCGTTGATGCCTGTTTGCCTGGGAATTGCTCAATGGTTGCATCGAGGATACCTTCTTCAATAAGCTTCAAAGCCTCAGGTAAAGCATCGAAGCCTACAGTTATGGTTTCTTTTACATCGACTTTGCCACTTGCATCCATGGCCTGAATGGCACCCAAAATCATTTCATCATTGGCGCCAAACACTGCATCAATCTGAGGAGTACTCATTATGAAGTCCTCCATTACCTTCATACCATCATCACGCCGGAAATTAGCAGTCTGGCTTTTTACAGTTATCTGGGGATACTGGTCAATTATTTCGTGAAAACCTGCGCTCCGGTCAATGGCGGGACCTGCTCCTGGGGTACCAGTAAGCTCAATTACTACACCTTTTGGCTCCCCATACTTTTCCTTTAATTTTTCCACTATAAATTGAGCTGCCTTGCGACCACCTTCCGTATTGTCGGCACCGACATGGCAGAGAATCTCAACTGGAGCACCTTCCTTAATTCTTCTATCCACAGTGACAACCGGTATATTAGCTTTGTTTAGGGCTTCGATAGCAGGAATGACTGCTTCGACTTCGATGGGTACCAGGAGTACCCCATTTACACCTCGAATAATCATGTCTTCAATTATAGAAATTTGCTTGGAAACTTCGTTTTGAGCTTCCAAAGATATTACTTCAATATCACCGAGTTGCTGTGCTTTTTGTTTAACAGCATCTTCTAAGAAAGCAAACCAGGCGAAAGAAAGGCTTGGGAAAGACAACCCGATAGTTAGTTTTTGAGCGACTGCCACTCCTCCAAAAAGTACCGCCACTATTACCATTAAAAGAACCATTCTGGTTAACCATTTCATGAATCATCGACCTCCTTTTGGATATGAGAAAGTTTTCTTTTTGACCCAAATTTTGATGTCAGGGCTATCCTTATTCAGTGCACCTCCTTTCTTTTAAGTTGTTCTGAAGCGTCTTTTGAGCTTGTCAAGCAGGACGGCAAGGATTATGATAAAGCCTTTAACTATCATCTGCCAATAAGGTTGCACTCCAAGCAGGTTGAGCCCATTGGATATTACACCTATAAGTAATGCACCGACCAGGGTACCGTAGACACCTCCTTCACCACCCATAAGGCTGGTGCCACCAATTATAACTGAAGCAATGACATCCAACTCATATCCCTGCCCTGCCACCAGTTCTCCAGAATTAAGCCGGGAAGTAAGAATAAGAGCGCTTAATCCAGAAAGAAAGCCCAGAATAGTAAATGCTGATATTTTATATCGTTCAACCATGATGCCTGAAAGCAGTGCAGCTTCCTCATTACCGCCAATGGCGTAAATATAGCGTCCAAACACTGTTCTTTTTAATACTATACCGGCTATTATGACTATGGAGATGAAAATAATTACTGGAAAGGGAATAGGACCTACCATGCCAGCTCCTATGAAGCGAAAGGCCTGACTCATACCAGCAATGGGTTTTCCCTGGGCCACAAGGAGAGTTGCTCCCCGAAAGATGCTCATCGAACCAAGAGTCACGATGAATGGGTGCAACCCACCTTTGGTGGATATAAAACCGTTCATAAAGCCTATTCCGCCACCAATGAGTAGGGGAATGACGATACTGAGGAAGAGACTACCTCCCCATTTTACTTGAAAAGCCGCAGCGATAATTCCACAAAAAGCAACAATGGAACCGACTGAAAGGTCAATACCAGCCAAAAGGATTACAAAAGTCATTCCTACTGCAATAACCCCAATAATGGACACCTGACGGATTACGTTCAGCATGTTCAGGGGGTGGAAAAAAATGGGGTTTAATGCACCGAAAATAACACAAACTACTATAAAGGCAAGAAGTATTCCCGCCTTATCCCAGAATATGAAAAACCGTTCGACAAAACTCTTTTGGGTTTCTTGTTCATCACTGATTAACTGCATTTTTTGCATTACCCCCCACCGCTAAGCTCAGGATAGCTTCCTGTGTGGCTTCTTCTCGATTAAGTTCACCAACAATTCTTCCTTCGCGCATTACCAGGATTCGGTCGCTCATTCCAAGGATTTCGGGTAATTCAGAAGAAACCATGATGATGCCCACCTTTTTTTCGATGAGTTTGTTCATGAGGTGATAGATTTCAACCTTGGCTCCCACATCGATGCCCCGAGTTGGCTCATCGAAGAGATAGATATCGCAATTGCGAGCAAACCACTTTCCAAGCACTACTTTTTGTTGATTACCTCCCGAGAGAAACATTACCTTCTGGTAAAGCGAAGGAGTTTTTATATTCATCTGTTTAACCATTTCTTCTCCTATTTCAAGCAGCCGCTGATCATCAACGAAACCTCGTTTCGAGACTTGTGGTAGAACAGGGAGACCTATGTTGTCAAGCACTGATAGAAGAAGCACTAAACCCTGAGTTTTGCGTTCTTCCGGGAGCAAAGCTATTCCAAGATTGATAGCTTCAACAGGTGAGCTGATCTGGACCCTTTCTCCTCTTATATAAATTTCTCCTTTATCAATTGGGTCCACACCGTAGATTGCTCTGAGTAGCTCGGTTCTTCCTGAGCCAACCATTCCGGCAATACCAAGGATCTCTCCCCTTCTTAAAGAAAAAGAAATGTTTTCCAGAACACCGTGACGGGTAAGCCCTTCTACTCTCAAAACTTCTTCTCCAGGAGCGTGGGGGATGCGTGGAAATTTATTAGTTATGTTTCTTCCAACCATCATTCGGATTATATCTTCCATGCTAATTTCTTCAAGGTTTCTGGTTGCAATGTGTTTTCCGTCTCGCAAGACAGTTACTCGGTCACAAATTTTAAAAATTTCTTCCAGACGGTGTGAAATGTAAATGATGGTTACTCCCTTTTCTTTTAAGAAACGAATTATCCGAAAAAGGGTTTCTATTTCTTTTTGAGCCAGCGTTGCCGTAGGTTCGTCCATGATTAAAATTCTGGCATTTAAAGATAATGCTTTTGCTATTTCCACAACCTGTTTCTTAGCAACACCAAGGTCTCGAACTTTTGCATCCACATCAATATCAACATCTAAGAAATCGAGCAGTTTCTTGGCTTCCTGGCGCATTCTGGTCCAGTCCACGAGACCACGAGGGGTGAGAAAGTGATGACCCATGAAAATGTTTTCGGCAACGGTAAGGGCGGGGATCAAATTGAACTCCTGATAAATGGCAGCAATACCTCTGGCAAGAGCTTCGTGGGGGGTATGAAAATCTACAGGTTTTCCTTCGTAATAAATCTCTCCAGAAGTGCGACGGTGAACGCCGGTCACTATTTTAATGAGCGTAGATTTACCTGCTCCGTTTTCCCCCACCAGGGCATGCACTTCGCCCTGTTTTACATCAAAACTTACTTCGTCAAGAGCCAGAACTCCCGGAAAACGCTTACTAACTTTTTCAAAACGAAGGATTACATTTTCGGACAAATTAGGCCTCCGGACCAAAATGCTTGAGCATTACCAGATTTTCCTTGTCACTTAAGTTGGTTATGGTTATTCCTTCCCGAGCCGCTTCGTAAGTGACAAACAGTTCGTCTTTGGTCATTTGCCCGAAACGGATTAACTGAGGTGACTCAATTTCAAGAGCGCCAAAACGGCCATGTCCCTCAATTACAATAACTCCGTAAGGTCCGTTTTCTTTAATAGTTACTGAACTCCCTGGAAATACAGTGAGCTCTTTCGCAGCAAAGAAATCGCTGTTATAAACTACCCAGTTTTCTTCATACCCTTCAGCATGCATTTCTTCAATTGCTTTTACTGGTTTGGGAGGAAGAAAGTGATCTTCAAAAAAGTTGGGATTTAGGTTCGCTTCCCAATCGAGCAGGTCTACTATGTAGTCCAGGTCGTTTTTGTGTTCTTCAGGAACGTCTTTTACCAGAAGATCCCAGGAGAGATAATTGTCCCATACAATGTTTTGAAACATGGCGAACACATCTGAAGCTCTTTGGGGTTCATAGGTTAAAAGCGAACCAGGAGCATGAAGTATTCCAGGAGGTACATTCCAGCCAGTACCTATCTTAAGTTTATAGGCCCTGGAATAATAGAGAATGCCGTTATCTCCTTTATCCCAGTTCTTCAAGCAATTTATTATATCTTCACGCTTAGTGCCTGGATTGAGACCGAAAAAGGTATAAGGGAAGTAGCCGCCATGATTATTTAACTGCTTTGGAAAGTAATAACCCTCTGGTTTGCCAAGCTGGCCCACTTTTGAAGCCTTTTCATCGTCAAGATGCACATGATGGGGAAGAGGGTTCATGTTATCGAAGAATTTGGCAAACATAGTCCATCCACCATATTTTTGCATTATTCGCTCACCAAGAATGTCCTTCCCCATAAGCTCAATTGCGTCTTTAAGAAGTACTTTGCGCACTTTATTGCCATCTTCAAAATAAATGTAACTTAATCCTTCGTCAGGGAGGGTTTCTGGACCATTGTCAGCTTTTACTGTAGAAGCAAACCATCGCTCATCGATACCTCCACGATGAGCTCCGAAAGCATAGTAGTCATCAGGGTGAAGCTTGAGTCTTTTTCCTGGAATACAGAAGGCACGAGGTACCCAGGTCGGAAAAAGGCGAAACACCCCTTTGCCCTGTTCAAGGGCGTTTTCAATAATGCTTTTCGCATTGTTATTCATGCTGGTATCCCCTTTCTTTAATTGGCTACAGGAAAATTGCTTGTTAACGTTTTCTTTAATGTAACACAAAGCAAAAATGCGTGTCAACCCATCAAAAGAATTGAAAATTATTCCGTGAATTGTTACGATATTTAAAAAAGCAGGGACAACGTTTTCAAATGCCTTCCATTAAAGACGTTGCCAAATTGGCAGGGGTTTCTATTGCTACTGTATCCAGGGTTATAAATAACTCGGGAAAGGTTAGTCCAGAAAGGCGTTCCCGAGTTATAGAGGCTATTGAAAAACTAAATTATCAACCTAATCTTCTGGCTCGGGGCTTGCGCCAACAGAAGACTCGGCTTGTAGGATGTTTGGTGCCAGATGTGGAGAATCTCGTTTTCGCCAGGTTGGCTAAGTACCTTGAAGAATTTCTTTCTGCCCATGGCTATAGCGTCATTCTCTGTAATACCAACAATGACAAAAACAAAGAAAAAAACTATCTCTCGGTGTTGATTCAGAGAAAGGTAGATGGCATTATCTTTTCCAGGGTTTCTGATGAAAGTATCCTCTTTATGTCTTCTTACTTCAAGCAGGTTCCTTATGTTGTCCTGGATAGGACCCTGGAGATAGAATTTGCACCGACGGTAAAACTCGATAACTTTCTGGGAGGCTTCCTTGCTGCTCAGCATCTTGTCGAAATGGGGCATCGCCATCTTGCTTGCATAACTGGTCCTTTAAAGATAAGGTTGTGCAGAGAAAGACTTGAGGGTTTCCGTGAGGGTCTTAAAGTAGCGGGTATTGATCTCCATAGTGAATACATTTTTGAAAGTGATTTTAAGATTAACGGTGGCAAAGAAGCTGCTCTCAAGATGCTTGCAACTGGCGGCGGTTTGCCCACCGCAGTCTTTGCACATAACGACATGATGGCATTTGGAGCCATGCAGGCTTTTCGTGATAAGGGGTTGGATATTCCCAAAGATATCTCAGTGGTTGGCTTTGACAATATACCCATCTGTGAGGTAGTTTCTCCTCCTCTTACCACAGTAGCGCAACCTTTTGAGGAAATGGCTCGTTTGGGAGTGGAATTACTTGACAGCTTAATCAAAGGTGAAGAAGTTACCCAAAAGATAATGCTTGTTAAACCCTATCTGGTGATCCGCGCTTCGACTGCTCCACCTCGAGTTGTCTAAAAAGTTGGACTTGTCTTCTTCTTTGCTGACTACTATTGATTCCACAGGAGACAGGTTTCCGTTTGAGTTCTGTCTCCTGTGGATGCTGGTCAACGGATCATCCGAGTATTGCTTTCAAATCTTCTTCGGGCGTAGTTGTTGGAAGAAGATTAAACTGCTCCTTTAAAACGTTGTATACTGCCGGTTTTACAAATGCAGGCATGCTGGGTCCAAGTCGAATATTTTTTATGCCCAGATGTAGAAGGGTTAAGAGTATGGCAACCGCTTTTTGTTCATACCACGACAAAATAAGAGAAAGAGGTAGTTCATTTACTCCTACCCCGAAAGCTTCTGAAAGAGCCAAGGCAATCTGGATGGCAGAATAAGCGTCATTACACTGTCCCACATCAAGCAAGCGGGGAATGCCTTCTATGGTACCGAAATCAAGCTTATTAAAGCGGTATTTTCCACAAGCCAAAGTGAGGATTACGCAATCCTGGGGGACCATCTGAGCGAACTGGGTATAGTAATTGCGCCCTGGTTTCGCTCCATCGCATCCACCTATGAGGAAGAAGTGCTTTATTTTGCCCTGTTTGACCGCTTCAATAACTTTGGGGGCAACGCTTAAAACCGCATTTCTGGCAAAACCTACGGTGATAGACTTTTCAGGTTCGTCCTGTTCAAACCCTGGTAGAGAAAGCGCTTTTTCAATAACCGGGCTGAAGTCGCGGTCGCTAATATGCACCACACCGGGCCAGCCTACAGGACCACAGGTAAAGATTCGGTCTTTGTAGCTTTCCCTTGGTTTCTGAATACAGTTGGTGGTCATGAGAATAGCTCCCGGAAAGGCATCAAATTCTCTTTGCTGATTCTGCCAAGCACTTCCATAATTGCCTACAAGATGGGGATATTTCTTTAAGCCAGGGTAGCCGTGGGCTGGTAGCATTTCGCCATGGGTATAGATGTTTATGCCCTTACCCTGAGTTTGTTGCAATAGTGCTTCAAGGTCAACCAGGTCATGACCTGAGACCACTATGGCTTTACCAGCTTTGGGAGTGATGCGCACTGGTGTAGGTTGAGGGTGGCCAAAGCGTTCAACGTGCCCATTGTCTAAAAGTTCCATAGCCTTCAAGTTCCATTTACCTACTTCTAAAGCTTTGGAAAGCAGTTCTTCCAGAGAATAGTTGTTACGAGTTAAGAAATCCAAGGTTTCATAGAAAAAGTCGTACAACTTTTGGTCCTCTTTGCCAAGAATCCGGGCGTGATGGGCGTATGCTGCGATACCTTTGAGGCCATACAGAACACAGTGTTTAGCCCCAGCAATTTCTTCACCAAGGCTTTCTATGTCTTTCTCGAGACTGAATGCTTCTCCTCTCCGTACCATTTCGGAAGTGTCCCAATTTTCTTGAACTACGAACCTAGCTGGTCCCTCTAAATTTTCCGGAGCAAGACCCTGTTTTCTGCAGGATTCTTCATAAAGTGCCTGTGCTCGTTCTTTTATTTTGTTCGCTTTTTTGATTCTCTCTGCAAGTTGTTGAGGATCAAAATCAACGTTGGTGAGGGTTGCAAAGAGTGCTTCCAAAGCAAAGTGGTCGATTTCTCTGTCCTGCAAACCATTTCTCCTTGCTCTCGTCATATACTGCCCTATTCCTTCCAGCAAGTACACCAGTAAATCCTGCAAAGATGCCACTTCTGGGTCCTTGCCGCATACACCGAATGCGGTACATCCTGTACCCTGTGCTGTTTGTTCACATTGATAACAGAACAATTTCGCTCACCTCCCATTATTTTTGAACTTAAAATTGGCGAGAGAATAGGATGCGAAAAATTCGCCAAACATTCTTCCTATCTCGCCAACCAAATTTCCCATTATACATTTTTTGAATGGACAGTCTTGCTTATTAAGAAGACAAGCATTAGGACTAAATTTGCCTTCTATGGCTTCGTATATTTCGAGAAGATTGATTCTTTGGGGTTCTTTAGCAAGTGTTATGCCTCCCTTCGGTCCTCGCTTCGATTTGACGAGACCCGCTTTATGAAGTCTTTGAAGCACTTTTGCCAGGTGATTTCTGGATACCCCTATTTGTGAAGCGAGAACACTGACTTGCTGGGGCTCTGGATGCGCTTGCGCAATTTTTACCATGCTGTGCAAAGCTATTGCAGTTGCCTCTTGCATCTTGAAGGGATGTGCCATGTCCTTTTCACCTCTTTTAGGTATTTTAATACTTAAATACTTGAATTGCAAGAGCGTTGGAAAAGATTTTGGATTGCTCACTGGAGCGAGACGTCTTGACAAAGCTTTGTTCCATGATATATTTATGAGTGCGTGCCGAAGTGGCGGAAATGGCAGACGCGCTGGAATCAGGATCCAGTGGGTGAAAACCCGTGGGGGTTCAACTCCCCCCTTCGGCACCAGTCTGTGGTCTCCTCACGAAGTTGAGCTTTCCGGATTTTTCCTCAATGGTTATTCACTTTGGTTTCCTTTGCTGGAGTTTTTGAGTCAAGTGGGAATTTCCAAAATGTTTATTAGTTTTCATGGTTTTTGAACTCCAGTCGAGTTTTTGGTGCTTACTCTTTGGTGTATAATTTTCAAAAAACGCTGGGTTTTCTGTGGAGGGCGTATGAAAAAAACTTTGTTTCCTGTGGTCATGGTTTTATGTTTGGTGTTTTTATCTGGTTGCAGGTGGTTTGCTGACAACCCGATGTTTCCCACCGCCAAGCTACGTATCGAGATAGAAATTCTTGACGAAAGCGGCTCTTCAATTTCCACAGGTTCGGTGGGCATTATTTCGAGAACCAGCATAGAATCTCAGAGTGCTACGAGTTCCAGTTTTATCCAAAGTTCCGGTCAGGAAACAACCACGAGTACACAGGAAGGGACCACGGAAGAATCAAGTGAATCCCAGAGTGCTACGTACACTGATACCTCCTCAGTTACTCAGGAGGTATCAGTCATTTTTGCTCGTTCGGTTCAATTTACCTTTTATCCCCTTAATAAGGTGGGTGCAGAAATCACCAGATGCCGTATATATTATTACGATGCGCAGGGTAACCACATTCCTTCTCTGGAGCGTTATTTCTTTGTTTATATCCTGGTTCCTCCCTTGGAGGATGAAGGCTCAGAAGGGGTATCATGGACTGTCGAGATTTTTTCAAACGAGGTGCAGAACTATTTTTCTTCGCATGGCATAACTGCAGGTCAGGCCCTGCTTGTATTTGAAGGTGAAGACAGTGCTGGACATGCAGTTTCTTACCGTACTTCGGTGAACATTTCGGCGGCTATGCCTGATACTGAGGTTGCGGTTCCTGAAGTCAGTAGTTCTTCCAGCTGTCAAAGCTGCCAGTAAAGCAAAACTTGAATTTCTGAAAAAGACAGGCAACTCGTTTTTTGTCTCAGGTTTTTTTAAGAAGTACTACAAAGGGTTTTTCACATCAAAAAGGCCTGGCGACACCAGCCAGGCCTTTTTGATGATTAAGCCTTACCAGCGCTACCCAGCAATTCGCATTTTCTTATGTACATCTTCTTGAGTTCTTCTCTGGCTGCTCCAAGGTATTTTCGAGGGTCAAACTCGGCAGGGTTTTCAGCAAGATATTTGCGAACCATGGCTGTGAAAACCAGGCGCCCGTCAGAATCAATGTTGATTTTGCAAACAGCCGACTGGGCTGCTCTTTTAATTTGGTCTTCAGGAACACCTACTGCGTTTTCGAGTTTTCCGCCGTATTTGTTTATGATTTCCACATACTCCTGGAGCACGGACGAGGCTCCATGGAGAACAATGGGGAAGCCAGGGAGTCGTCTTTCTATTTCTTCAAGGATATCAAAACGCAACTCGGGAAGTGGTTCACCTGGTTTAAGTTTGAACTTATAGGCCCCATGGGAGGTACCTATGGAAATCGCCAGGCTGTCTACACCAGTTCTGGAGACAAAATCTTCAACTTCTTCAGGCTTGGTATAGTGACTTTCCTCTGAGGAGACGTGTTCTTCAATTCCAGCCAGCACACCGAGTTCCCCTTCGACTGTAACGTCATGAGCATGAGCATATTCAACTACCTTTTTGGTAAGTGCTACGTTTTCTTCGTAGGGGAGATGAGAGCCGTCGATCATAACATTGGAGAAACCGTTATCTACACAGGCTTTACAGAGCTCGAAGGAGTCCCCATGATCCAGATTAAGCGCGATGGGAATATTGCTACCCAATTCGCGGGCCATCTGGACTGCTCCCGGTACCATATAGCGCAGAAGAGTTTGGTTGGCGTATTTGCGAGCGCCCTTGGAAATCTGCAGTATAACTGGGGAGTTACACTCCACGCAGGCCATGATTATAGCCTGGAGCTGTTCCATGTTGTTGAAGTTATAAGCAGGAACAGCGTATTTTCCTTCCATGGCCTTTCGGAACATCTCGCGAGTGTTAACCAGACCGAGCTCACTGAAATGCACTGCCATATCACATATCCCCTTTTCTATCAAGATTTCCCCCTTTTTGCAGGGAGATAGCTGTTTGCAACACAACGTTTTATTTTACCATTTTGTTGCGGAAAGTCTACTTTTCGATAGCAAGGATTAGAACCAATAGCTATGTGTTTTTGAGTGGTATTTGGTTGACACAGGTTGGGGAGTTGCATATAATGCTTATAGACACTCAAGTGCGCGGTTAACTCAGCGGTAGAGTGCCATCCTCACACGGTGGAAGTCGCTGGTTCGAATCCAGCACCGCGCACCATTTTTATTGACATTGCTGTTTCTTTTCTGCTTTTTCAATTTCTCGGTCTATGGCAACCCGCATAGCTTTAAGCAATTCTATTCGAGCTTGAGAAAGGTGCTTTTTTACTTCGTCATCGACCAGGGGTCCGAAAAACTTTTCGATAGGTCCAAAAAGTAATTCTTCAAAAAGCTCCTTACTTTTTCCGGAACGCTCTTCCATCTTTTACCCTCCCTTCTTAAAGATGACGTTTCACAAGTTCTTCTGCCTCTTTCTGTCCTTTAATGGCCTCAAAATCAACTACAAAGGCACCTCGCGATTCCATATGCCCCATCAGGCGGCGTAAGGCCTTGTCGGTACCAAAGAGTGCAGATTTCACATAAGCGACTGATTTTTTCCCTTCCATCCCGTTGGCTCCCTGCAGAAACTTAACAACTTCTTGAGAGATTTTCCCCCCAAAGAAACTGGTTATCGTTGCTCCCACCATAACTAAGTCGAAAGGCCTAAAGCTTATGGGCGAAGAAAGATTCTCAACTTCTATTGCTTTTACCGTATGGCCGGATTTTTCAAAAAGCGCTATCATGTATTTAGTGATATTTACCAGGCCTTGGTCTTTAGTAGAGTACACAAAAGCAATTCTCAAAGCACAGACCACCTCACTGTTTTGGGACTTCAATATTATTATAACTTACTTCCTACTCTTAGAAAAAACCATGGTTACCCAGTTGTTTTGAACGGCGCGGTCTGTTTCTTGAAACCCTAAAAGGTTAAGCTTGTAGCACACTTTCTGTATGTCTTTCCTTTCAAACCCTGAGACTATAAGCAATCCCCCAGGAACAAGTTTTTCCTCAAAAAGAGGTGCATTTTCAATGATAAAGTTGGGACCTATATTTACCACCAGGAGGTCAAACTTGCCCCTCACATCGGCAATGCTGCCGAGCTTAAAATCAATTTTTTGGGGATGAATATTGTTTAAGGCGCAGTTTCTTTGTAATTCTTTCTGGGTCAGGGGGTCTATATCTAAAGCGACTATCCTGGAGGCTCCTATTTTGGAAGCAAATATGGAGAGTATTCCTGACCCCGTTCCCACATCGAGGAGAGTATTCCCTTTTTTACAGTATTTCTTGAGCATTCTAATACACCACAAAGTGGTGGGGTGATGACCGGTGCCAAAAGCGAGTCCGGGGTAGATAACCAAATCTATAACAGCCCCGGTTGGCCCTATCCAAGGAGGACGAATAGTAATGTTTTTCTCAACCCAAACTACTGGGAATTTCTTTTTCCAATAGTTTTTCCAATCACTTTCCGGTTCTTCAGTTTCTTCAAGATGCTTTACAAGGTTTGTTGGTAAGTCGTCCAGAGTTTTTTGTTCTTCAAGGTAAACAATTATTTTCTCTCCATTTTCCCACAAACCACCTATCGCCTTTCCTTGAAAGAAAAGGTACAGGAGCTCGCGAGATACATCATCCTTCGGTATGATAACGAGTTTGCGCCACTTCACTGCTTTCTCCCCTGCTTGCGGTGTGCTACGATTAAGATTCCGGAAGCTGACCTGGCACCTATGCCCAAGACTTCAATTTGGGAATCGTACTCTAAGGAGATTTTTAAGAACTCGCGGTATAGGTTTGCATCCTTAGACAATTTACGGAGTGTTTTCGGGGACAACATGCGGGCTAAAGTACCTGTGGCCACCAAGCGCTCAATTGCGAAACCATTGGTCTCTACCATGCTAATTACTTCCTGAGGCAAAAACCCGTGCAGGGGAGGAAAAATGAAATAGGACAGAAAGGGCATTTTCCCTTCCAGGGAGTTTAAAAATGGCGGATGATCCCAATTGCCGGTTTTCAGAAATTTCATGCTGATTTCCAAGGATTTATGAAAGCGGAGCTCTGTTTCTATGAATACCGGAAGTTGGCCCAAACGATTGACCACTGAAATGATGAGCATTTTTTTGCTCACTCTGGCCAGTTCTTTCAGAGCCTTTTCGTGTTGTGGATAGGCATAGGATACAGGTGCATCCAGAGAGATTACCAGGTCAAACTTTCCGTCCTCAAAAAAAGAGAGGTCCCTGATATCACCTTCTATAAAACGGATGTTGCTAATGCCCTTCTTCCGAGCTTCATCCTGAGCATCCTTGAGCATTCGCTTTGAGATATCCAGGTGGTAAACTTCACAACCCCTTTCAGCAAGGAGTAACGAGTACCTTCCATATCCTCCGCCTGCATCCAGAACAGTCATACCTTCTTGTAAAACTCTTTCTATCTCAAGCCATACTAAATCGGTATGGATCTTTTTTTCTAAGTTCCTGTCCCTTCGCTTCTCTTTGGCGACGTGGTGGTTCCAAAAATTTTTGTGAAGCTCGGTTTCTCTCATGTCACTCCACTGATTTTTTATTGATTTCTTCCTGAATATTTGCGATGAATTTTTCCAGAGTTAAACTCCCAATATCTCCCTCTTTTCTTTTCCGCACACTCACTTTTTCTTCCTGTTCCTCTTTGTCGCCCACAATCAAAATATAAGGAATTTTGCTATTTTGCGCTTTCCTTATTTTGGCCCCCAGCGTTGCATTTTCGTCGTCCAGCTCAGTTCTTATTTCCCTCTCCAGTAAAGTCGCTTTGACTTTCTGGGCGTAGGGAAGATGTCGTTCAGCTATTGGTAATATCATAACCTGCACAGGTGCCAGCCAGAGTGGGAAAGCTCCTGCAAAATGCTCAATGAGTATTCCCAGAAAACGCTCTATGCTCCCCAAAACGGTACGATGAAGCATTACAGGTCTGTGCCGGGCTCCATCTTTTCCTATGTAAGAGAGGTCAAACTTTTCAGGCATTGAAAAGTCGAGCTGGATGGTACCGCATTGCCAGCGGCGTCCCAGACTATCACGCAAATGGAAGTCAATTTTAGGCCCGTAAAAAGCGCCTTCTCCTTCGTTGACGCGGTAAGGAAGATTGAGTTCTTTAAGGGCCTCTTCCAGGGAGGAAGTGGCCAGTTCCCACATTTCGTCAGAACCCATTGCTTTTTCAGGACGGGTGCTCAGTTCTACTTCGTAGTCAAAGTTAAAAAGTCGATAGAAGAAGTCGGCGAGTCTTATCACTCCTATGATTTCGTCTTTAACCTGGTGGGGCTCCATATAAATGTGTGCATCATCTTGGGTAAAGCAGCGGACGCGCATAAGGCCGTGCAAAACTCCAGATAGTTCGTGTCTGTGCACCAGACCAAGTTCTGCAATACGAAGAGGGAGTTCTTTGTAACTGCGTAAGCGGGTCTGGTAGACAAGAATGCCTCCAGGGCAGTTCATAGGTTTTATAGCAAATTCCCGGTTTTCAATCTGAGTAAAATACATATTTTCCCGATAATGTTCCCAGTGTCCAGAGCGCTCCCAGAGCTTTCTATCCAACATGATAGGAGTTCTAATTTCCTGGTAGCCTCGCTTCAGGTGCTCTTTACGCCAGAAATCTATCAAAGTATTTATGATAATCATGCCTTTGGGATGAAAGAACGGAAAACCTGGGCCTTCTTCGTGAAGGCTGAAAAGATCCAGTTCTTTTCCCAAGCGCCTATGGTCTCTTTTTCGAGCTTCTTCCAGGCGCTCTAAATATGCTTGCAGCTCTTCCTTGCTCTCGAAAGAAATCCCATAGATTCGCTGGAGCATAGGGTTCTCGGCTTTTCCTTTCCAGTAGGCTCCTGCAACGCTCAAAAGCGCAAATGCCTTTATAAAACCTGTGGAAGGCACGTGAGGCCCTCGACAGAGGTCTACAAATTCTCCATTTTGATATATGCTCACTCGTTGTTCAGGTATCTCTTCAAGGATTTCTAATTTGTATTTTTCTCCTCGCTTTTCAAAAATATCTCTTGCTTCTTTTTTGCTCACCTCTTTACGTACAAAGGGCAAATTTTCTTTAATGATTTTTTTCATTTCTTTTTCTATAGCTTTAAGCGCTGTTTCCTCAATTCCTCCCGGGATGTCGAAATCATAATAGAAACCTTCTTCAATTGCTGGTCCAACACCCAACTTGGCTTCCGGGTACAATCTTTTTACCGCCTGAGCCATAATGTGGGCAGTGCTGTGCCAATAGATTTTTTTACCTTCCGGATCATCAAAGTAGATGTACCGCTCCACCGCGTCGTTTCCCTTAGTAAGGTTCAGGTCTATAATTTCCCCTTCTTTTGAAATAGCTGCTATCGCACGTTTTTCCTTGCTCATTGGCTTCCTCCTTGCCTGTTCTGTAAATGAAAAAAGCGCCACATCTTATGGTGGCGCCCCTTTTTATACACTTTAATGGTGGGCGACACTGGACTCGAACCAGTGACCTCTTCCGCGTCAAGGAAGCGTTCTCCCTCTGAACTAGCCGCCCACACCAGACTTTTCTGGAGGCGGCACCCGGACTCGAACCGGGGAATGAAGGATTTGCAATCCTCTGCCTTAGCCGCTTGGCTATGCCGCCACTGGAGCGGAAGACGGGATTTGAACCCGCGACCCCCACCTTGGCAAGGTGATGCTCTACCCCTGAGCTACTTCCGCTCGCTTAATGGTGCCGAGACCCAGAGTCGAACTGGGGACGCATGGATTTTCAGTCCATCGCTCTACCACCTGAGCTATCTCGGCACAAACTTCTGGCGGGGTCGACGGGATTTGAACCCGCGATCTTCAACGTGACAGGCTGACGTGTTAGGCCAGGCTACACCACGACCCCGCTCAAGACAGTTAACATTTTAGCTACTTTGCCGCTCTTTGGCAAGTGGTTGAGAAGATTTTTGTGGATTTTTCTTTGACTTTACGGGATTATCTTTCAGTGTGGTAAGGAGATAGGGGTGCATACTTGGTTTGGAAGAGCTCTTCAGCCCTTTTTTGTTCCTCTCCGCTGAGTTCTCCTCTGTACCAGGGCATCTCGAGAGTTGCTGCCAAAGTATTGAGGAATATGTTCGTGATTTCATCTTTTGCTGGCGGTTTGGAGGTCAACTCCTCGAGAGTAATTAAGTTTGACCAGAGTTCCTGTTGGATTTTTTCGCAATTTATAAAACAGCGGGCTATTTCTTCACGATTACCAGATAGGATGAATGAGCCCTGAAAAAGGACTCCTCTTTTCGCTTTTGCCTGAGCTATACCGATTATTTTCTTTCCTTTGATGGTTATCTCGTGTGCAGTGTTCAGAGAAAAACAATAAGGTGAGGCAAAGTAGTTTTTAGAATTATTCTCTGCATCAGGAAACAAACCTATTTTCTGCAGAGTCTTTACCCACGCTTCTTTTAGGGAGCAGTAGAGAACAAGGGGGTTTAGGGTTTCCTTAGGAAGTGGAAGGTACAGACTGAAGGTTATCTCGTTGTCGTGTAGTATAGCTCTTCCTCCAGTAGGACGCCTAACCAAGGGAATCTTCTTTTTCTCAAGGTAAGAAAGGTTTAGGCTGTCCGTTCTCTGGAAACGCCCTATTGAGAGGGTTGGTTCTGCCCATGAGAAAAGCCGCAAAGTGGGAGGGACAGCCTGTTCTATTGTTTCTCCCAGGCTAAGCAAAGCTTCATCCTGGGCCATGTTCCAGAAGCCAGAATTTTTGCCATCAAATATAACTCTTAAAATTAGGTCAGTTTTCCTGGATAAATTTTTTGTACTGGTCTGCAGTGAGTAGTTCACCCAGTTCTTTTTCATCTTCGATTTTGATTTTGGCTATCCATCCCTCGTAAGGTTTTTGGTTGATGGTTTCGGGCTTCTCTTCTAAGGTGCCATTCACTTCCATTATTTCTCCAGAAACAGGAGCATAGAGATTAGACACACTTTTAACCGATTCTACGCTGCCCATTTTTTGCCCCTTTTTAAATTTCTGACCGCGAGAGGGAAGTTCTATGAAGACCACGTCACCCAGCTCACTTTGGGCGTAATCGGTGATGCCACAGGTTACCACATCCCCTTCTCTTTTAACCCAGATATGGTCTTTGGTGTAAAGCAAACCTTCTGGAATGTTCATTTCTCATTCTCCTTTCTCGGAAAAGATGTAATGAAGGGAATATCTACTATCCTGCCTTTTATTTTACCACCCGGAGCTGAGATAATCAGCTCTTCCCCAGGGGAATAACTTTGTTGGTCCAGAAAGCCAAGCCCCAGGATTTTCCTAAACATAAAAGAATAGTTGCCACTGGTAATGTAGCCACAGGGTAGATTCTGGGAACTGTATACAGGATAGCCATAACGGGGTATTTTTCTCCCCTCAATAATTTCTATACCTACCAGCTGTTTTTTGGGTCCGATTTTCCGCTCAAGGTACAGGGAACTTTTGCCTATAAAGTCTTCTTTTCCCCATTCTATAAGATATTCCTTTTTGAGCTCAAGTGGGGTTACCGTTTCGTCGATTTCCTGCCCGTGAAGTGGCAATGAGGCTTCAAAGCGTAAAAGATCCCGAACTCCAAAACCACAGGGACAACCTCCCTGTTCAGTAATCTGCCTAAGCAGAGTTTCCCAGATGTTTCCGTTGTCTATCCCCTGATGCCATATTTCAAAACCGTCTTCGTAAGAAAAAGCACTTCGCATGATCATCAGGCTGTGGTTGGATGCTGCAAGCTTTTTCCACCCGAAACGGGGCAAGGAGTCCAGATTTTCAGAAAAAACTCTTTTCACGACTTCCCGGCTTTTTGGCCCCTGTATGGAAAAAAGGAGACTTCCTTCAGTATGATCTTCAACTTCTATGTCAAAATGATGTTGATTTGCAATATAACTTGTCCATAGAAAAAATTTCTCTCGAGCTCCAGCATTGGTGAATATCAAAAACTTTCGATCTTCGATTTTGTAGATTAAAGACATATCAATAATGCCGCCTCTTATGTTTAAAAAGAAACTCACCTTACCTCGTGGGGAGACTTTTTCTGGAAAGTGGCGGGTTGAAATAAACTCCATAAAAGCTTCCGCATCTTTACCTTGAACTATGAATTTGCCCAGATGGGAAATGTCGAAAAGGCCACAGTTGTTTTTGCAGGTGAAATATTCTTCGCGAATGCTCTTGTAGAAAAGAGGCACTTCCCAGCTTGCAAATCCCCCCATTCTTGCGCCGATTTCAAGATGTTTGTGGGCCAGCGGGAGCTTTCTCAAGAGATACCTCCTTCAGGAAAAGTGCAGTGGAACTCCAAAAACGGCTTCTGCTGCTTCCATGGTTGCCTCAGGAAGGGTGGGATGTGCGTGAATAGTTTCGGCAATCTCCTGGGGAGTACATTCCAGAGCCATGGCTAACGTGGCTTCTGCAATAAGAGAAGACGCTTGCGGGCCAATGATATGTATTCCGAGTATTTCTTTGGTTTTTTTACAGGCGATGATCTTGACAAAACCCTCACTCTCGCCCTCAATAAGCGCTTTTCCACAGCCTCGAAAGGGGAATTTGCCGATACTCACATCAAAGCCTTTCTGGATGGCTTCTTCCTCGGAGAGGCCCACTGAAGCAACCTCGGGTGAACAAAAAACACAATTGGGTACGGCTCGGTAATCCATGTATTTTTTTTCACCCAACAGGTTAGCCACGGCTACTTCAGCTTCTTTATAGGCAACATGGGCCAGCATGTGTCTTCCGTTTATATCTCCTATTGCATAGATGTTGGGTACATTGGTGCGCATGGTTGAATCAGTTTTGGGAATGCCGTTTTCGACCTGTATCCCGGTAGATTCAACGTTCAACCCTTCTAAAAGGGGCTTTCTGCCTGTTGCTACGAGAACCAGGTCGCCCTGTACTTCTTTTTCCTGGCCTTCTTTCTCAAAAGTAACCTTAAGACTCTTTGCTACTTTTTGAATCGCTTTAACTCTGGCTTCAAGGTGGATTTTCATGCCTCTTTTTTCGACCATTTCGGTAAGCAAAGCAGTCACTTCGCTATCAACCGGAGGCAGTATCTTGGGCATCATTTCAATCACTTCTACTTGGACACCAAAAGTGTTAAAAATACATGCTAATTCCATGCCAATAACCCCTCCACCAATGACTACAAGCCTTTCGGGTAAGGAGGGTAAAGATAGTGCTTCTTCGCTGTCGATTACTCCTTCAAGTTCTAATCCCCTAACAGGTGGTAGAGCAGTCTTGGAACCCGAAGCCAGAAAGATAAACCTCGCTTTCAATACTTCCTTGCTCTCATCCGCCTTGGTAACTTCAATCTGGTTACCATCCACAAAACGAGCTACTCCCTGAATAACTTCTGCTCCAGCTTTGCGCAAGAGAAAACCTACTCCACCTGTTAGTCTTTTTACTATCTGGTTTTTCCTTTTGAGGACCTGGTTCCAATCCAGACCCTCATAACTTGCCTTAACCCCAAACTGAGCAGCGTTTTGCACAAGATGCAGCACTTCTTGAGCCTTAAATAAAGCCTTAGTGGGTATACAACCCCGATTGAGGCAAGTGCCCCCTAACTCTCTTTTTTCTATTAACGCTACTTTTAACCCTCTTTGTGCCGCACGTATGGCTCCCGCATATCCAGCTGGACCGCCACCAATCACTAAAAGGTCAAACTCACGCATGTTTTTACCTCCACTGTGGAAATTTATTGGGATCTTTCAGGTAAAGATCTATAGAACGGGCTGCACGCTTGCCTGCACCCATTGCCGAAATGACAGTAGCCGCACCGGTGACGATGTCTCCCCCTGCAAAAACCCCTGGCAAAGAAGTTGCCCCAGTTTGGGGATCAGCAGCAATGTATCCCTTTTTATTGAGGGTAAGTCCCTTTATGGTTTCAAGTAGTAAAGGATTGGGTCCCTGGCCTATGGCTACTACTACTGTGTCTATGGGAATTACAAATTCGGAACCGGGGATAGGCACTGGTCTTCTTCTTCCTGATTCATCCGGTTCTCCAGCTCCATCTGAATACATTCTATTCCGGTGACCCAACCATTATCATTGCCTATAAATCTCACCGGGTTGGTTAAAATTATACAATTTACACCTTCCTCTTCGGCTCTTTCCACTTCTTCTACTCGAGCTGGCATTTCTTTCTTGGTTCTGCGGTATACCAGGCATACTTCTTCTGCTCCGAGCCTCAAAGCACAGCGTGCTGCATCCATAGCCACGTTTCCTCCCCCGATGACTGCCACTCTTCTGCCTATTTTGACTGGAGTATCAAATTCTGGAAAAAGGTAAGCTTTCATCAAGTTTGTTCTGGTCAAAAACTCGTTGGCTGAATATATACCATTGAGATTTTCGCCTGGAATGTTAAGAAAATAAGGTAGTCCGGCCCCAGTACCAATAAAGAAAGCCTCATACCCTTCTTCTTTCAAATCGTCGATAGTTAGAGTTTTTCCAACTACGCAGCTCAGCTCTATTTCCACCCCAAGAGAGCGCACATAGTCGACTTCCTGAGCAACGATGCTCTTAGGCAAGCGGAACTCGGGTATTCCGTAAACCAGAACTCCACCTGGTGCATGTAGAGCTTCAAAAATGGTAACCCGATAGCCCATCTTTGCGAGGTCTCCCGCACAAGTCAAGCCGGCAGGACCTGAACCGATAACAGCTACACGATGTCCATTCCAGGAAGGAACCGAGGGTGGTTGGATACCTTTTTCACGTTCATAATCAGCTACAAAACGCTCTAAATAACCGATGGCAATGGGTTGTCCTTTCTTGCCAAGAACACATTTTTCTTCGCACTGGGTTTCCTGAGGACATACTCTTCCGCAAATGGCTGGCAAGCTGTTTTTTTCCTTGATTTTGGCAATTGCGGCTTCAAAGCGTCCTTCGGCAACCAGTTTGAGAAAACCAGGAATGTCTATTTCCACAGGGCAACCCTGCACGCACTGTGGCTTCTTGCACTGTAGGCAACGTTTTGCTTCTTCAACCGCTGCCCATTCGGGTAATCCGAGAGGCACTTCTTCAAAGTCTTTTATGCGCTCCTTTGGAGGGCGCTGAGGCATTTTGGGACGACCAGAAAGTCTATTCTGCATAGTGTGCTTCCTCCTTTGCTCTGGTTGCCAGATACTTTTCTAAAGCGCGTTTTTCTTCTTCGAGGTAAATCCTTTGACGAGACAGAAGCTCGTCAAATCAACAGCATGCCCATCAAAGATAGGTCCGTCGACACAGGTAAACTTGCACTGTCCATTTACACTAACTCGGCAGCAACCGCACATTCCGGTTCCATCAACCATTATGGGATTTAAACTGACCAGAGTAGGCACTCCATGTTTTTTGGTCAACAAACTGGTCATCTTCATCATCATAACTGGGCCAACGGCTATTACCAGGTCTACTTTTTCTTGTTCAAGAACTCTTTCCAGAACGGTGGTTACAAATCCCTTTTCTCCATAGCTACCGTCATCGGTGGTTACGTAGAGCTTCACCTCGAGTTGTCTAAAAAGTTGGACTTGTCTTTCTTCTTTGCTGACTACTATTGATTCCACAGGAGACAGGTTTCCGTTTGGAGTTCTGTCTCCTGGGATGCTGGTCAACGGATCATCCGAGTATTGCTTTCAAATCTTCTTCGGGCGTAGTTGTTGAAGAAGATTAAACTGCTCCTTTAAAACGTTGTATACTGCCGGTTTTACAAATGCAGGCATGCTGGGTCCAAGTCGAATATTTTTTATGCCCAGATGTAGAGAGGGTTAAGAGTATGGCAACCGCTTTTTGTTCATACCACGACAAAATAAGAGAAAGAGGTAGTTCATTTACTCCTACCCGAAAAGCTTCTGAAAGAGCCAAGGCAATCTGGATGGCAGAATAAGCGTCATTACACTGTCCCACATCAAGCAAGCGGGGAATGCCTTCTATGGTACCGAAATCAAGCTTATTAAAGCGGTATTTTCCACAGCCAAAGTGAGGATTACGCAATCCTGGGGGACCATCTGAGCGAACTGGGTATAGTAATTGCGCCCTGGTTTCGCTCCATCGCATCCACCTATGAGGAAGAAGTGCTTTATTTTGCCCTGTTTGACCGCTTCAATAACTTTGGGGGCAACGCTTAAAACCGCATTTCTGGCAAAACCTACGGTGATAGACTTTTCAGGTTCGTCCTGTTCAAACCCTGGTAGAGAAAGCGCTTTTTCAATAACCGGGCTGAAGTCGCGGTCGCTAATATGCACCACACCGGGCCAGCCTACAGGACCACAGGTAAAGATTCGGTCTTTGTAGCTTTCCCTTGGTTTCTGAATACAGTTGGTGGTCATGAGAACTCCCGGAAAGGCATCAAATTCTCTTTGCTGATTCTGCCAAGCACTTCCATAATTGCCTACAAGATGGGGATATTTCTTTAAGCCAGGGTAGCCGTGGGCTGGTAGCATTTCGCCATGGGTATAGATGTTTGCCCTTACCCTGAGTTTGTTGCAATAGTGCTTCAAGGTCAACCAGGTCATGACCTGAGACCACTATGGCTTTACCAGCTTTGGGAGTGATGCGCACTGGTGTAGGTTGAGGGTGGCCAAAGCGTTCAACGTGCCCATTGTCTAAAAGTTCCATAGCCTTCAAGTTCCATTTACCTACTTCTAAAGCTTTGGAAAGCAGTTCTTCCAGAGAATAGTTGTTACGAGTTAAGAAATCCAAGGTTTCATAGAAAAAGTCGTACAACTTTTGGTCCTCTTTGCCAAGAATCCGGGCGTGATGGGCGTATGCTGCGATACCTTTGAGGCCATACAGAACACAGTGTTTAGCCCCAGCAATTTCTTCACCAAGGCTTTCTATGTCTTTCTCGAGACTGAATGCTTCTCCTCTCCGTACCATTTCGGAAGTGTCCCAATTTTCTTGAACTACGAACCTAGCTGGTCCCTCTAAATTTTCCGGAGCAAGACCCTGTTTTCTGCAGGATTCTTCATAAAGTGCCTGTGCTCGTTCTTTTATTTTGTTCGCTTTTTTGATTCTCTCTGCAAGTTGTTGAGGATCAAAATCAACGTTGGTGAGGGTTGCAAAGAGTGCTTCCAAAGCAAAGTGGTCGATTTCTCTGTCCTGCAAACCATTTCTCCTTGCTCTCGTCATATACTGCCCTATTCCTTCCAGCAAGTACACCAGTAAATCCTGCAAAGATGCCACTTCTGGGTCCTTGCCGCATACACCGAATGCGGTACATCCTGTACCCTGTGCTGTTTGTTCACATTGATAACAGAACAATTTCGCTCACCTCCCATTATTTTTGAACTTAAAATTGGCGAGAGAATAGGATGCGAAAAATTCGCCAAACATTCTTCCTATCTCGCCAACCAAATTTCCCATTATACATTTTTTGAATGGACAGTCTTGCTTATTAAGAAGACAAGCATTAGGACTAAATTTGCCTTCTATGGCTTCGTATATTTCGAGAAGATTGATTCTTTGGGGTTCTTTAGCAAGTGTTATGCCTCCCTTCGGTCCTCGCTTCGATTTGACGAGACCCGCTTTATGAAGTCTTTGAAGCACTTTTGCCAGGTGATTTCTGGATACCCCTATTTGTGAAGCGAGAACACTGACTTGCTGGGGCTCTGGATGCGCTTGCGCAATTTTTACCATGCTGTGCAAAGCTATTGCAGTTGCCTCTTGCATCTTGAAGGGATGTGCCATGTCCTTTTCACCTCTTTTAGGTATTTTAATACTTAAATACTTGAATTGCAAGAGCGTTGGAAAAGATTTTGGATTGCTCACTGGAGCGAGACGTCTTGACAAAGCTTTGTTCCATGATATATTTATGAGTGCGTGCCGAAGTGGCGGAAATGGCAGACGCGCTGGAATCAGGATCCAGTGGGTGAAAACCCGTGGGGGTTCAACTCCCCCCTTCGGCACCAGTCTGTGGTCTCCTCACGAAGTTGAGCTTTCCGGATTTTTCCTCAATGGTTATTCACTTTGGTTTCCTTTGCTGGAGTTTTTGAGTCAAGTGGGAATTTCCAAAATGTTTATTAGTTTTCATGGTTTTTGAACTCCAGTCGAGTTTTTGGTGCTTACTCTTTGGTGTATAATTTTCAAAAAACGCTGGGTTTTCTGTGGAGGGCGTATGAAAAAAACTTTGTTTCCTGTGGTCATGGTTTTATGTTTGGTGTTTTTATCTGGTTGCAGGTGGTTTGCTGACAACCCGATGTTTCCCACCGCCAAGCTACGTATCGAGATAGAAATTCTTGACGAAAGCGGCTCTTCAATTTCCACAGGTTCGGTGGGCATTATTTCGAGAACCAGCATAGAATCTCAGAGTGCTACGAGTTCCAGTTTTATCCAAAGTTCCGGTCAGGAAACAACCACGAGTACACAGGAAGGGACCACGGAAGAATCAAGTGAATCCCAGAGTGCTACGTACACTGATACCTCCTCAGTTACTCAGGAGGTATCAGTCATTTTTGCTCGTTCGGTTCAATTTACCTTTTATCCCCTTAATAAGGTGGGTGCAGAAATCACCAGATGCCGTATATATTATTACGATGCGCAGGGTAACCACATTCCTTCTCTGGAGCGTTATTTCTTTGTTTATATCCTGGTTCCTCCCTTGGAGGATGAAGGCTCAGAAGGGGTATCATGGACTGTCGAGATTTTTTCAAACGAGGTGCAGAACTATTTTTCTTCGCATGGCATAACTGCAGGTCAGGCCCTGCTTGTATTTGAAGGTGAAGACAGTGCTGGACATGCAGTTTCTTACCGTACTTCGGTGAACATTTCGGCGGCTATGCCTGATACTGAGGTTGCGGTTCCTGAAGTCAGTAGTTCTTCCAGCTGTCAAAGCTGCCAGTAAAGCAAAACTTGAATTTCTGAAAAAGACAGGCAACTCGTTTTTTGTCTCAGGTTTTTTTAAGAAGTACTACAAAGGGTTTTTCACATCAAAAAGGCCTGGCGACACCAGCCAGGCCTTTTTGATGATTAAGCCTTACCAGCGCTACCCAGCAATTCGCATTTTCTTATGTACATCTTCTTGAGTTCTTCTCTGGCTGCTCCAAGGTATTTTCGAGGGTCAAACTCGGCAGGGTTTTCAGCAAGATATTTGCGAACCATGGCTGTGAAAACCAGGCGCCCGTCAGAATCAATGTTGATTTTGCAAACAGCCGACTGGGCTGCTCTTTTAATTTGGTCTTCAGGAACACCTACTGCGTTTTCGAGTTTTCCGCCGTATTTGTTTATGATTTCCACATACTCCTGGAGCACGGACGAGGCTCCATGGAGAACAATGGGGAAGCCAGGGAGTCGTCTTTCTATTTCTTCAAGGATATCAAAACGCAACTCGGGAAGTGGTTCACCTGGTTTAAGTTTGAACTTATAGGCCCCATGGGAGGTACCTATGGAAATCGCCAGGCTGTCTACACCAGTTCTGGAGACAAAATCTTCAACTTCTTCAGGCTTGGTATAGTGACTTTCCTCTGAGGAGACGTGTTCTTCAATTCCAGCCAGCACACCGAGTTCCCCTTCGACTGTAACGTCATGAGCATGAGCATATTCAACTACCTTTTTGGTAAGTGCTACGTTTTCTTCGTAGGGGAGATGAGAGCCGTCGATCATAACATTGGAGAAACCGTTATCTACACAGGCTTTACAGAGCTCGAAGGAGTCCCCATGATCCAGATTAAGCGCGATGGGAATATTGCTACCCAATTCGCGGGCCATCTGGACTGCTCCCGGTACCATATAGCGCAGAAGAGTTTGGTTGGCGTATTTGCGAGCGCCCTTGGAAATCTGCAGTATAACTGGGGAGTTACACTCCACGCAGGCCATGATTATAGCCTGGAGCTGTTCCATGTTGTTGAAGTTATAAGCAGGAACAGCGTATTTTCCTTCCATGGCCTTTCGGAACATCTCGCGAGTGTTAACCAGACCGAGCTCACTGAAATGCACTGCCATATCACATATCCCCTTTTCTATCAAGATTTCCCCCTTTTTGCAGGGAGATAGCTGTTTGCAACACAACGTTTTATTTTACCATTTTGTTGCGGAAAGTCTACTTTTCGATAGCAAGGATTAGAACCAATAGCTATGTGTTTTTGAGTGGTATTTGGTTGACACAGGTTGGGGAGTTGCATATAATGCTTATAGACACTCAAGTGCGCGGTTAACTCAGCGGTAGAGTGCCATCCTCACACGGTGGAAGTCGCTGGTTCGAATCCAGCACCGCGCACCATTTTTATTGACATTGCTGTTTCTTTTCTGCTTTTTCAATTTCTCGGTCTATGGCAACCCGCATAGCTTTAAGCAATTCTATTCGAGCTTGAGAAAGGTGCTTTTTTACTTCGTCATCGACCAGGGGTCCGAAAAACTTTTCGATAGGTCCAAAAAGTAATTCTTCAAAAAGCTCCTTACTTTTTCCGGAACGCTCTTCCATCTTTTACCCTCCCTTCTTAAAGATGACGTTTCACAAGTTCTTCTGCCTCTTTCTGTCCTTTAATGGCCTCAAAATCAACTACAAAGGCACCTCGCGATTCCATATGCCCCATCAGGCGGCGTAAGGCCTTGTCGGTACCAAAGAGTGCAGATTTCACATAAGCGACTGATTTTTTCCCTTCCATCCCGTTGGCTCCCTGCAGAAACTTAACAACTTCTTGAGAGATTTTCCCCCCAAAGAAACTGGTTATCGTTGCTCCCACCATAACTAAGTCGAAAGGCCTAAAGCTTATGGGCGAAGAAAGATTCTCAACTTCTATTGCTTTTACCGTATGGCCGGATTTTTCAAAAAGCGCTATCATGTATTTAGTGATATTTACCAGGCCTTGGTCTTTAGTAGAGTACACAAAAGCAATTCTCAAAGCACAGACCACCTCACTGTTTTGGGACTTCAATATTATTATAACTTACTTCCTACTCTTAGAAAAAACCATGGTTACCCAGTTGTTTTGAACGGCGCGGTCTGTTTCTTGAAACCCTAAAAGGTTAAGCTTGTAGCACACTTTCTGTATGTCTTTCCTTTCAAACCCTGAGACTATAAGCAATCCCCCAGGAACAAGTTTTTCCTCAAAAAGAGGTGCATTTTCAATGATAAAGTTGGGACCTATATTTACCACCAGGAGGTCAAACTTGCCCCTCACATCGGCAATGCTGCCGAGCTTAAAATCAATTTTTTGGGGATGAATATTGTTTAAGGCGCAGTTTCTTTGTAATTCTTTCTGGGTCAGGGGGTCTATATCTAAAGCGACTATCCTGGAGGCTCCTATTTTGGAAGCAAATATGGAGAGTATTCCTGACCCCGTTCCCACATCGAGGAGAGTATTCCCTTTTTTACAGTATTTCTTGAGCATTCTAATACACCACAAAGTGGTGGGGTGATGACCGGTGCCAAAAGCGAGTCCGGGGTAGATAACCAAATCTATAACAGCCCCGGTTGGCCCTATCCAAGGAGGACGAATAGTAATGTTTTTCTCAACCCAAACTACTGGGAATTTCTTTTTCCAATAGTTTTTCCAATCACTTTCCGGTTCTTCAGTTTCTTCAAGATGCTTTACAAGGTTTGTTGGTAAGTCGTCCAGAGTTTTTTGTTCTTCAAGGTAAACAATTATTTTCTCTCCATTTTCCCACAAACCACCTATCGCCTTTCCTTGAAAGAAAAGGTACAGGAGCTCGCGAGATACATCATCCTTCGGTATGATAACGAGTTTGCGCCACTTCACTGCTTTCTCCCCTGCTTGCGGTGTGCTACGATTAAGATTCCGGAAGCTGACCTGGCACCTATGCCCAAGACTTCAATTTGGGAATCGTACTCTAAGGAGATTTTTAAGAACTCGCGGTATAGGTTTGCATCCTTAGACAATTTACGGAGTGTTTTCGGGGACAACATGCGGGCTAAAGTACCTGTGGCCACCAAGCGCTCAATTGCGAAACCATTGGTCTCTACCATGCTAATTACTTCCTGAGGCAAAAACCCGTGCAGGGGAGGAAAAATGAAATAGGACAGAAAGGGCATTTTCCCTTCCAGGGAGTTTAAAAATGGCGGATGATCCCAATTGCCGGTTTTCAGAAATTTCATGCTGATTTCCAAGGATTTATGAAAGCGGAGCTCTGTTTCTATGAATACCGGAAGTTGGCCCAAACGATTGACCACTGAAATGATGAGCATTTTTTTGCTCACTCTGGCCAGTTCTTTCAGAGCCTTTTCGTGTTGTGGATAGGCATAGGATACAGGTGCATCCAGAGAGATTACCAGGTCAAACTTTCCGTCCTCAAAAAAAGAGAGGTCCCTGATATCACCTTCTATAAAACGGATGTTGCTAATGCCCTTCTTCCGAGCTTCATCCTGAGCATCCTTGAGCATTCGCTTTGAGATATCCAGGTGGTAAACTTCACAACCCCTTTCAGCAAGGAGTAACGAGTACCTTCCATATCCTCCGCCTGCATCCAGAACAGTCATACCTTCTTGTAAAACTCTTTCTATCTCAAGCCATACTAAATCGGTATGGATCTTTTTTTCTAAGTTCCTGTCCCTTCGCTTCTCTTTGGCGACGTGGTGGTTCCAAAAATTTTTGTGAAGCTCGGTTTCTCTCATGTCACTCCACTGATTTTTTATTGATTTCTTCCTGAATATTTGCGATGAATTTTTCCAGAGTTAAACTCCCAATATCTCCCTCTTTTCTTTTCCGCACACTCACTTTTTCTTCCTGTTCCTCTTTGTCGCCCACAATCAAAATATAAGGAATTTTGCTATTTTGCGCTTTCCTTATTTTGGCCCCCAGCGTTGCATTTTCGTCGTCCAGCTCAGTTCTTATTTCCCTCTCCAGTAAAGTCGCTTTGACTTTCTGGGCGTAGGGAAGATGTCGTTCAGCTATTGGTAATATCATAACCTGCACAGGTGCCAGCCAGAGTGGGAAAGCTCCTGCAAAATGCTCAATGAGTATTCCCAGAAAACGCTCTATGCTCCCCAAAACGGTACGATGAAGCATTACAGGTCTGTGCCGGGCTCCATCTTTTCCTATGTAAGAGAGGTCAAACTTTTCAGGCATTGAAAAGTCGAGCTGGATGGTACCGCATTGCCAGCGGCGTCCCAGACTATCACGCAAATGGAAGTCAATTTTAGGCCCGTAAAAAGCGCCTTCTCCTTCGTTGACGCGGTAAGGAAGATTGAGTTCTTTAAGGGCCTCTTCCAGGGAGGAAGTGGCCAGTTCCCACATTTCGTCAGAACCCATTGCTTTTTCAGGACGGGTGCTCAGTTCTACTTCGTAGTCAAAGTTAAAAAGTCGATAGAAGAAGTCGGCGAGTCTTATCACTCCTATGATTTCGTCTTTAACCTGGTGGGGCTCCATATAAATGTGTGCATCATCTTGGGTAAAGCAGCGGACGCGCATAAGGCCGTGCAAAACTCCAGATAGTTCGTGTCTGTGCACCAGACCAAGTTCTGCAATACGAAGAGGGAGTTCTTTGTAACTGCGTAAGCGGGTCTGGTAGACAAGAATGCCTCCAGGGCAGTTCATAGGTTTTATAGCAAATTCCCGGTTTTCAATCTGAGTAAAATACATATTTTCCCGATAATGTTCCCAGTGTCCAGAGCGCTCCCAGAGCTTTCTATCCAACATGATAGGAGTTCTAATTTCCTGGTAGCCTCGCTTCAGGTGCTCTTTACGCCAGAAATCTATCAAAGTATTTATGATAATCATGCCTTTGGGATGAAAGAACGGAAAACCTGGGCCTTCTTCGTGAAGGCTGAAAAGATCCAGTTCTTTTCCCAAGCGCCTATGGTCTCTTTTTCGAGCTTCTTCCAGGCGCTCTAAATATGCTTGCAGCTCTTCCTTGCTCTCGAAAGAAATCCCATAGATTCGCTGGAGCATAGGGTTCTCGGCTTTTCCTTTCCAGTAGGCTCCTGCAACGCTCAAAAGCGCAAATGCCTTTATAAAACCTGTGGAAGGCACGTGAGGCCCTCGACAGAGGTCTACAAATTCTCCATTTTGATATATGCTCACTCGTTGTTCAGGTATCTCTTCAAGGATTTCTAATTTGTATTTTTCTCCTCGCTTTTCAAAAATATCTCTTGCTTCTTTTTTGCTCACCTCTTTACGTACAAAGGGCAAATTTTCTTTAATGATTTTTTTCATTTCTTTTTCTATAGCTTTAAGCGCTGTTTCCTCAATTCCTCCCGGGATGTCGAAATCATAATAGAAACCTTCTTCAATTGCTGGTCCAACACCCAACTTGGCTTCCGGGTACAATCTTTTTACCGCCTGAGCCATAATGTGGGCAGTGCTGTGCCAATAGATTTTTTTACCTTCCGGATCATCAAAGTAGATGTACCGCTCCACCGCGTCGTTTCCCTTAGTAAGGTTCAGGTCTATAATTTCCCCTTCTTTTGAAATAGCTGCTATCGCACGTTTTTCCTTGCTCATTGGCTTCCTCCTTGCCTGTTCTGTAAATGAAAAAAGCGCCACATCTTATGGTGGCGCCCCTTTTTATACACTTTAATGGTGGGCGACACTGGACTCGAACCAGTGACCTCTTCCGCGTCAAGGAAGCGTTCTCCCTCTGAACTAGCCGCCCACACCAGACTTTTCTGGAGGCGGCACCCGGACTCGAACCGGGGAATGAAGGATTTGCAATCCTCTGCCTTAGCCGCTTGGCTATGCCGCCACTGGAGCGGAAGACGGGATTTGAACCCGCGACCCCCACCTTGGCAAGGTGATGCTCTACCCCTGAGCTACTTCCGCTCGCTTAATGGTGCCGAGACCCAGAGTCGAACTGGGGACGCATGGATTTTCAGTCCATCGCTCTACCACCTGAGCTATCTCGGCACAAACTTCTGGCGGGGTCGACGGGATTTGAACCCGCGATCTTCAACGTGACAGGCTGACGTGTTAGGCCAGGCTACACCACGACCCCGCTCAAGACAGTTAACATTTTAGCTACTTTGCCGCTCTTTGGCAAGTGGTTGAGAAGATTTTTGTGGATTTTTCTTTGACTTTACGGGATTATCTTTCAGTGTGGTAAGGAGATAGGGGTGCATACTTGGTTTGGAAGAGCTCTTCAGCCCTTTTTTGTTCCTCTCCGCTGAGTTCTCCTCTGTACCAGGGCATCTCGAGAGTTGCTGCCAAAGTATTGAGGAATATGTTCGTGATTTCATCTTTTGCTGGCGGTTTGGAGGTCAACTCCTCGAGAGTAATTAAGTTTGACCAGAGTTCCTGTTGGATTTTTTCGCAATTTATAAAACAGCGGGCTATTTCTTCACGATTACCAGATAGGATGAATGAGCCCTGAAAAAGGACTCCTCTTTTCGCTTTTGCCTGAGCTATACCGATTATTTTCTTTCCTTTGATGGTTATCTCGTGTGCAGTGTTCAGAGAAAAACAATAAGGTGAGGCAAAGTAGTTTTTAGAATTATTCTCTGCATCAGGAAACAAACCTATTTTCTGCAGAGTCTTTACCCACGCTTCTTTTAGGGAGCAGTAGAGAACAAGGGGGTTTAGGGTTTCCTTAGGAAGTGGAAGGTACAGACTGAAGGTTATCTCGTTGTCGTGTAGTATAGCTCTTCCTCCAGTAGGACGCCTAACCAAGGGAATCTTCTTTTTCTCAAGGTAAGAAAGGTTTAGGCTGTCCGTTCTCTGGAAACGCCCTATTGAGAGGGTTGGTTCTGCCCATGAGAAAAGCCGCAAAGTGGGAGGGACAGCCTGTTCTATTGTTTCTCCCAGGCTAAGCAAAGCTTCATCCTGGGCCATGTTCCAGAAGCCAGAATTTTTGCCATCAAATATAACTCTTAAAATTAGGTCAGTTTTCCTGGATAAATTTTTTGTACTGGTCTGCAGTGAGTAGTTCACCCAGTTCTTTTTCATCTTCGATTTTGATTTTGGCTATCCATCCCTCGTAAGGTTTTTGGTTGATGGTTTCGGGCTTCTCTTCTAAGGTGCCATTCACTTCCATTATTTCTCCAGAAACAGGAGCATAGAGATTAGACACACTTTTAACCGATTCTACGCTGCCCATTTTTTGCCCCTTTTTAAATTTCTGACCGCGAGAGGGAAGTTCTATGAAGACCACGTCACCCAGCTCACTTTGGGCGTAATCGGTGATGCCACAGGTTACCACATCCCCTTCTCTTTTAACCCAGATATGGTCTTTGGTGTAAAGCAAACCTTCTGGAATGTTCATTTCTCATTCTCCTTTCTCGGAAAAGATGTAATGAAGGGAATATCTACTATCCTGCCTTTTATTTTACCACCCGGAGCTGAGATAATCAGCTCTTCCCCAGGGGAATAACTTTGTTGGTCCAGAAAGCCAAGCCCCAGGATTTTCCTAAACATAAAAGAATAGTTGCCACTGGTAATGTAGCCACAGGGTAGATTCTGGGAACTGTATACAGGATAGCCATAACGGGGTATTTTTCTCCCCTCAATAATTTCTATACCTACCAGCTGTTTTTTGGGTCCGATTTTCCGCTCAAGGTACAGGGAACTTTTGCCTATAAAGTCTTCTTTTCCCCATTCTATAAGATATTCCTTTTTGAGCTCAAGTGGGGTTACCGTTTCGTCGATTTCCTGCCCGTGAAGTGGCAATGAGGCTTCAAAGCGTAAAAGATCCCGAACTCCAAAACCACAGGGACAACCTCCCTGTTCAGTAATCTGCCTAAGCAGAGTTTCCCAGATGTTTCCGTTGTCTATCCCCTGATGCCATATTTCAAAACCGTCTTCGTAAGAAAAAGCACTTCGCATGATCATCAGGCTGTGGTTGGATGCTGCAAGCTTTTTCCACCCGAAACGGGGCAAGGAGTCCAGATTTTCAGAAAAAACTCTTTTCACGACTTCCCGGCTTTTTGGCCCCTGTATGGAAAAAAGGAGACTTCCTTCAGTATGATCTTCAACTTCTATGTCAAAATGATGTTGATTTGCAATATAACTTGTCCATAGAAAAAATTTCTCTCGAGCTCCAGCATTGGTGAATATCAAAAACTTTCGATCTTCGATTTTGTAGATTAAAGACATATCAATAATGCCGCCTCTTATGTTTAAAAAGAAACTCACCTTACCTCGTGGGGAGACTTTTTCTGGAAAGTGGCGGGTTGAAATAAACTCCATAAAAGCTTCCGCATCTTTACCTTGAACTATGAATTTGCCCAGATGGGAAATGTCGAAAAGGCCACAGTTGTTTTTGCAGGTGAAATATTCTTCGCGAATGCTCTTGTAGAAAAGAGGCACTTCCCAGCTTGCAAATCCCCCCATTCTTGCGCCGATTTCAAGATGTTTGTGGGCCAGCGGGAGCTTTCTCAAGAGATACCTCCTTCAGGAAAAGTGCAGTGGAACTCCAAAAACGGCTTCTGCTGCTTCCATGGTTGCCTCAGGAAGGGTGGGATGTGCGTGAATAGTTTCGGCAATCTCCTGGGGAGTACATTCCAGAGCCATGGCTAACGTGGCTTCTGCAATAAGAGAAGACGCTTGCGGGCCAATGATATGTATTCCGAGTATTTCTTTGGTTTTTTTACAGGCGATGATCTTGACAAAACCCTCACTCTCGCCCTCAATAAGCGCTTTTCCACAGCCTCGAAAGGGGAATTTGCCGATACTCACATCAAAGCCTTTCTGGATGGCTTCTTCCTCGGAGAGGCCCACTGAAGCAACCTCGGGTGAACAAAAAACACAATTGGGTACGGCTCGGTAATCCATGTATTTTTTTTCACCCAACAGGTTAGCCACGGCTACTTCAGCTTCTTTATAGGCAACATGGGCCAGCATGTGTCTTCCGTTTATATCTCCTATTGCATAGATGTTGGGTACATTGGTGCGCATGGTTGAATCAGTTTTGGGAATGCCGTTTTCGACCTGTATCCCGGTAGATTCAACGTTCAACCCTTCTAAAAGGGGCTTTCTGCCTGTTGCTACGAGAACCAGGTCGCCCTGTACTTCTTTTTCCTGGCCTTCTTTCTCAAAAGTAACCTTAAGACTCTTTGCTACTTTTTGAATCGCTTTAACTCTGGCTTCAAGGTGGATTTTCATGCCTCTTTTTTCGACCATTTCGGTAAGCAAAGCAGTCACTTCGCTATCAACCGGAGGCAGTATCTTGGGCATCATTTCAATCACTTCTACTTGGACACCAAAAGTGTTAAAAATACATGCTAATTCCATGCCAATAACCCCTCCACCAATGACTACAAGCCTTTCGGGTAAGGAGGGTAAAGATAGTGCTTCTTCGCTGTCGATTACTCCTTCAAGTTCTAATCCCCTAACAGGTGGTAGAGCAGTCTTGGAACCCGAAGCCAGAAAGATAAACCTCGCTTTCAATACTTCCTTGCTCTCATCCGCCTTGGTAACTTCAATCTGGTTACCATCCACAAAACGAGCTACTCCCTGAATAACTTCTGCTCCAGCTTTGCGCAAGAGAAAACCTACTCCACCTGTTAGTCTTTTTACTATCTGGTTTTTCCTTTTGAGGACCTGGTTCCAATCCAGACCCTCATAACTTGCCTTAACCCCAAACTGAGCAGCGTTTTGCACAAGATGCAGCACTTCTTGAGCCTTAAATAAAGCCTTAGTGGGTATACAACCCCGATTGAGGCAAGTGCCCCCTAACTCTCTTTTTTCTATTAACGCTACTTTTAACCCTCTTTGTGCCGCACGTATGGCTCCCGCATATCCAGCTGGACCGCCACCAATCACTAAAAGGTCAAACTCACGCATGTTTTTACCTCCACTGTGGAAATTTATTGGGATCTTTCAGGTAAAGATCTATAGAACGGGCTGCACGCTTGCCTGCACCCATTGCCGAAATGACAGTAGCCGCACCGGTGACGATGTCTCCCCCTGCAAAAACCCCTGGCAAAGAAGTTGCCCCAGTTTGGGGATCAGCAGCAATGTATCCCTTTTTATTGAGGGTAAGTCCCTTTATGGTTTCAAGTAGTAAAGGATTGGGTCCCTGGCCTATGGCTACTACTACTGTGTCTATGGGAATTACAAATTCGGAACCGGGGATAGGCACTGGTCTTCTTCTTCCTGATTCATCCGGTTCTCCCAGCTCCATCTGAATACATTCTATTCCGGTGACCCAACCATTATCATTGCCTATAAATCTCACCGGGTTGGTTAAAATTATACAATTTACACCTTCCTCTTCGGCTCTTTCCACTTCTTCTACTCGAGCTGGCATTTCTTTCTTGGTTCTGCGGTATACCAGGCATACTTCTTCTGCTCCGAGCCTCAAAGCACAGCGTGCTGCATCCATAGCCACGTTTCCTCCCCCGATGACTGCCACTCTTCTGCCTATTTTGACTGGAGTATCAAATTCTGGAAAAAGGTAAGCTTTCATCAAGTTTGTTCTGGTCAAAAACTCGTTGGCTGAATATATACCATTGAGATTTTCGCCTGGAATGTTAAGAAAATAAGGTAGTCCGGCCCCAGTACCAATAAAGAAAGCCTCATACCCTTCTTCTTTCAAATCGTCGATAGTTAGAGTTTTTCCAACTACGCAGCTCAGCTCTATTTCCACCCCAAGAGAGCGCACATAGTCGACTTCCTGAGCAACGATGCTCTTAGGCAAGCGGAACTCGGGTATTCCGTAAACCAGAACTCCACCTGGTGCATGTAGAGCTTCAAAAATGGTAACCCGATAGCCCATCTTTGCGAGGTCTCCCGCACAAGTCAAGCCGGCAGGACCTGAACCGATAACAGCTACACGATGTCCATTCCAGGAAGGAACCGAGGGTGGTTGGATACCTTTTTCACGTTCATAATCAGCTACAAAACGCTCTAAATAACCGATGGCAATGGGTTGTCCTTTCTTGCCAAGAACACATTTTTCTTCGCACTGGGTTTCCTGAGGACATACTCTTCCGCAAATGGCTGGCAAGCTGTTTTTTTCCTTGATTTTGGCAATTGCGGCTTCAAAGCGTCCTTCGGCAACCAGTTTGAGAAAACCAGGAATGTCTATTTCCACAGGGCAACCCTGCACGCACTGTGGCTTCTTGCACTGTAGGCAACGTTTTGCTTCTTCAACCGCTGCCCATTCGGGTAATCCGAGAGGCACTTCTTCAAAGTCTTTTATGCGCTCCTTTGGAGGGCGCTGAGGCATTTTGGGACGACCAGAAAGTCTATTCTGCATAGTGTGCTTCCTCCTTTGCTCTGGTTGCCAGATACTTTTCTAAAGCGCGTTTTTCTTCTTCGAGGTAAATCCTTTGACGAGACAGAAGCTCGTCAAAATCAACAGCATGCCCATCAAAGATAGGTCCGTCGACACAGGTAAACTTGCACTGTCCATTTACACTAACTCGGCAGCAACCGCACATTCCGGTTCCATCAACCATTATGGGATTTAAACTGACCAGAGTAGGCACTCCATGTTTTTTGGTCAACAAACTGGTCATCTTCATCATCATAACTGGGCCAACGGCTATTACCAGGTCTACTTTTTCTTGTTCAAGAACTCTTTCCAGAACGGTGGTTACAAATCCCTTTTCTCCATAGCTACCGTCATCGGTGGTTACGTAGAGCTTATCGCTTACCTCCCGCATTTTATCTTCCCAGAAAAGCATACTTGCCGTTCTGGCACCTATTATAGAAGTTACCTTGTTACCAGCCTCTTTGAGAGCTCTGGCTTTGGGAAAAGTAGGGGCGATGCCCACACCTCCTCCCACACAAACTACATGACCAAAGTTTTTCTCTTCCATTTCTTTGCCCAGCGGACCTACAAAGTCCAGTATGGTATCGCCTGCTTCCATTTCGCCAAGCATCATGGTGGTTTTGCCTACCTCTTGAAAAATAATGGTTACCGTACCCTTTTTCGGATCAAAGTCTGCAATGGTCAGAGGTATTCGCTCTCCCTGGTCATTGATTCTAAGGATAACAAACTGGCCAGCTTTCGCCTTTCTGGCTACGCGCGGAGCATCAATTACCATTAATTTAATCTCTGGGGTCAGTACTTGTTTCTCAAGTATTTTGAACACCTGTCTACCTCCCTTTTAGCGAACATAGCTGGATAAAGCCAGTAAAATTATACTATAATAAATCTACTTGTCATTTCTAAAAACAGAAATCTACCAAACTGCTATGCTTGAAGGTGATGGCTTTGGTGAATCATAATTTTTTGGGGCTTAATAACTTTGTTAGGCGTTATGAAGGGAACCCAATCTTATCTCCGGATGGCTGGCCCTACCCAGCTAATGCCACTTTCAACCCGGGAGCAACGCTTTTCAGGGGCGAGACCCTGCTTCTGGTGCGGGTTGAAGATTGTCGGGGTTTCTCGCATCTCACTCTTGCTCGGAGTAAAGACGGAATAAAAGATTGGGAAATTGATACCGAACCTGCTCTTTATCCGGAGGCCCACATTAACGAGGAGCAATGGGGGCTGGAAGACCCAAGAATCACATGGCTTGAGGAAGAAGAAAGGTATGCAGTTACCTACGTTTCTTTCAGTAGGGGTGGCCCCGTGGTTTCTCTGGCACTCACTGAAGATTTCAAAAACTTTGTCAAACATGGTTCGCTTCTTCCTCCTGAAGATAAGGATGCCTGCCTTTTTCCACGCAGGTTTAAAACCGATCATGGAAAGCGCTATGCACTTATACATCGCCCCATCATCAGGGGGGAAGCACATATCTGGATTTCTTTTTCTCCTGACCTTAAACACTGGGGTGATCATCAAATACTGATACCCACTCGTCCTGGGTGGTGGGATCATACCCGAGTAGGACTTGGCCCTCAACCCATTGAAACTCCCTGGGGTTGGTTGATTTTTTATCATGGAGTGCGGCAAACTGCTTCGGGAAGCCTTTATCGAGTCGGAGCAGCTCTACTCGACCTTGAAGACCCCACTCAGGTTATATGCAGGACTGACGAGTGGATTATGAGCCCTAAAGAAAGCTTTGAATGGCTGGGAGATGTTCCTGGAGTTGTGTTTCCAACCGGGGCAATTGTCGATGAAGAAAATGACCAAATACGCCTTTACTATGGTGCTGCGGATCGATACACTGGTCTTGCTTTTCTCCCCTACCGAGAATTTATCCAGTATCTGGAGGAAAAGTGCAAAAAGAAAGCCGGAAGTTAATTATGAGCTTAAACATTGCTTCCGTAAAAATAAATAGTAACCCTTTCTTCGGTGATTAACCCCTCCTTGACTACCTTGTCCAGGAGGGGTTTGATTTGGGCTATTTTTTCCTCAGTATCCACCACTTCAATGATCACTGGAAGGTCTGAGGAAAGCCTGAGTACCGACGTAGTTTGTATATGATAGCTTTTCTTTCCAAATCCTGCTATGCCTCGCAACACGGTAGCTCCAGCCAGCTTGAGTTTCTTGAATTCCTGAAGCAGATACTGGTAAGTTGGCTTACCATCGTATTTATCGGATTCACCAATGAAGATGCGCAGCAGGATAGCTCTCTCTTCCTTTCTCATGATTTACCTCCATAAAAGGTTTGTTACTATTTTACCCAAGAAGATTGAGAAAAAAGCTGTTCCGAATCCACCCCCTGAATTTAAAAAGAAATAAAGGTACTCTTTTTCTTCGAACAATCGGAATGATTCATATGCGAAGGTCGAAAACGTGGTAAAAGAACCCAAAAAACCTATACTAAGGAAGACCCGAAATTCACGGCTGAGCATTCCACTTGCCTCCGCTGTGTACATGATTATACTTAGCAAAAAGCTTCCAATGAGATTTACCAACCAAGTTCCCAAGGGAAAAAAGGAGAAAGATATTAGACTTTGGAACCAGCCGCTCAGGAGAAAGCGCGCTACTGCACCAATTGCTCCACCTGTGGCAATTAGTATCAAGTCATTCATAAAATTTTTCCTCCTCGAAGAGTTTTACTAAGAGGTTTGGAAGCAAAGAATTCCAGAAGATACTGCCAGGATTCTTTTTCAAATTCAGAAAAAGGGAGATAGTTTTTTTGATAATCGAATTTCTCTATAAAAGAACTAACAAGTTTTAGCACTTCATGCAGTGCTTTTTCAGAGAAGCTGTGTATTTCAATGGAAGTTTTTTCTTCCGGCGGCAAAAGACGGGAGTGTTTCCTGCAAAGGAAGGTATACTTTCCCCATTGCTTTTTCCACTCTGACCAGTGTTTTGTGAGAGCTTTGCACAGTTTCTTTTCCATTTCTTGATCCCTGACACAAAGGCGACACTTTATGTTACCGAAATCTGGTAACTCACCTTGAAGGTGATGTATCAACAAATCTCTGAAGAGGATGGCAATACCAAGAACCGAAGGACGTTCCTCGAAAACCAGATGCAGGTGATCAGCACATAAGCCGCCATCTCTTATTAGCTGGGTTCGCAGCTCGGGATCGTTTACCATTTCCCAAAAAATGCTGTCAAGATATTTTTGATCCTGTTCTCGTAAAAGATGACATAAAGGACATCCAGGTTTGTTGAGATATTCTCTCAGTCTGGAATCGAGGTAATTCATTTTGGGTCTCCTTTCTGAATACATTTAAAATTTCGGGCTATAAACAAAAACTCCTGTACCTTTAGGTACAGGAGTCATCAGTCTGGATGGCGCTTAAGGGGGGACTCCATCCCCGCTTTTTGAGTTAATATTGATGATTCAGAATTTAAACGTCAGCTTCCCACAATTATAACTTTCTTCCCAAAAAAGCCATTCCAGCTCAATAGCTCGCTTAAAAACGTTTTTTGCTTCCAGCTTTTCTTTATCTTTCGCCTCCAGGGTTTCCTTTTCAAACCAGCGGCACAGCTCTTCGACCAGTCCTTGATAGGGTCCTCCCGCATAGCTTTCCAACCAGGTTTTGTAAAGCTCCGGTATGCCGGGTAAGGCTTTTTTCAGATAATAGGTACCGATTTCAAGGTAACTCACAAAGCAAGGGAGCATTGAAGCAATGATTATAAAAGGGCTTTTTTTGAAGGCGACCTGCATCAAGAAATCTCCATACCATGAAGCCACTTTCCCTTTCGGTGATTTGCCGAATTCGCTTTCTTTTTCCAACAACTTGTGCATCATTAGCTCGCCGTCTACCGTTTCTTTAAGAAGTTTTATCGCAAAGCGCTTGAGGTCTTTATCGTCAGCTTTTACTACCAGCATTCCTACTGCAGAAAGAAGGTCTTCCAAGTAGTAATCGTCCTGGTTCAAGTAGTAGAAGAAGCACTTTTGGGGAAGCGTTCCCTGGGCAAGGTCTTTTAAAAAGGGATGTTCTTTAAGTGCATTCCATTCTTTGGCGAATTCTTTCTTAAGCTGTTCCAGAAAAAACATCGGGTTTCTTCCTCTCAAGTATGGCGGTGTGCAACACGTGAAGCCCCGAAGGATTCTGGCTTCACACGAGCAATGAAGCCAAAACTTTCGATCATGCCCACCAGCTCGCGAATAAGGTGTCGGGTGGGACCATTGTTACCCACGTCCACATGAATTTCTATCTTGTAATCTGAAAGTTCATCCTGAAACAGATTGTTAAAAATTTGCAGGAACTGTTGTGAAACTTCCAGTGAGAGCATGGCTTCGGCGTATATTTTCTCTCTTATGCTTCGGGTTCCTCTGCGAAAAGTTTTTCTCCAGAAATATCGACCACCGAACCCTATCCTGTGGATAATCAAAGCTGTTACGAAAGCCTGAATGGAAGAGCCTTCCCGGTGCTCACGGGAATCAGTCCCGATTATAAGGCGATAGGAAACATCGGGGTCTTCCCGCATGAACGATATAATCGAATTAACTACTTCCTCAAAAGACAGTCTTCCTTGAGTAGGGCTATTAAAATACAGTATTTTTCCCATAGTCAGGTAATCTTCAATTCTTTTTATTATTCTAACTCAAATAGCGTTTATGCAACAAGCTTTGCCAAGCTTGACAAAAAAGTTTTCTCAGGATAAATTCTGTTAGTAAAAATGGAGGTTAAGATGAAGAAAGAGGTCGTTATACGCTTCAAAAGACTTGCTCAGGATGTCGTTTTACCACGTTTTGCATATCCTGATGATGCTTGTTTTGATATTTTCAGTCCTGAAGACGTGGTTATCCTTCCTGGAGGCAGCGCTGTAATAGACCTCAAAATAGCTTCTGAGTTCCCGCCGGGTTATGAGGTAGTTCTTCGCCCTCGGAGTGGCATGGGTATCAAGCACGGTATTGTTATCCATCCTGGTACCATTGACTCTGGTTACAGGGGAAGCTGGTTTGTCAGGCTGTTTAATTTAGGAGATGACCCCTATCAGATTAAGAAGGGAGATAGAATAGCTCAGGGTGCGCTGCGTGAGGTGCCACGAGTGATCATAGTTGAAGCTCAGGTTTTGTCTTCTTCTCTGAGAGGAATAGGCGGGCTTGGCTCAACAGGAAGGTGAGGAAATCTTATGGAAATTCTTAACTATTTGAAGGAAGAAGAAATCATTGCTTATTTCTCCATGGAAATAGCTCTTTTCAAAGAAATACCAACCTATAGTGGAGGTTTGGGTGTTCTTGCTGGAGACACAGTGCGTTCTGCTGCTGACCTCTCCTTGCCTTTTGTGGCGATTACTCTCCTTCACCGTAAGGGCTATTTTCGTCAGGAACTTACTCCAGACGGTAATCAAATAGAACATCCTGTCGTCTGGGATGTTGAACGTTTGTTAACCCCTCTCCCACAGAAAGTCAGGGTTACCATCGAAGGGCGAGAAGTTGTGGTTGGTGCCTGGGTTTATGTGTGGAGGAGCGTCACCGGTGGTAAGGTACCAGTAATTTTTCTCGATACCGATTTGCCAGAAAATGCAGAAGGTGACAGGACCATAACCCATTATCTTTATGGAGGTGACAGGCGTTATCGACTCAAGCAGGAAATCGTTCTGGGCATTGGTGGTGTGAGAATGCTTAAGGCACTGGAGCTTTCGGTGCGCAAGTACCACATCAACGAGGGCCACGCTGCCTTGCTTGCTCTGGAACTTCTAAGGGGCGAAGTGAGCTGTCAAAAAGAAGAAAAAGCATGCTTACGAGAGGTAAGGAATCTCTGCGTTTTTACCACTCATACTCCAGTTGAAGCTGGACACGACAGATTTTCCTATGACCTGGTTCGAGAAGTCCTTGGCGAACCATTGTCCATTGACTTGCTTAAAAAGTTGGGTGGTAAAGACGAGCTTAACATGACTCTTTTAGCTTTGAATCTCAGTGGTTATGTCAATGGTGTAGCCAAAAGACATAGTGAGGTTTCTCGCAACATGTTTCCTGGTTATGTGATTCACTCCATAACCAACGGTGTGCACACTTTTACCTGGACTTCACCAGCTTTCCGGGAACTCTACGACCGCTACATTCCGGGATGGGCGCACGAACCTGAACTTCTGGCTCGTGTAGACGTAATTCCTGATGAGCTTTTGTGGAGGGCTCACCAGAGAGAAAAGAAAAGTCTTATTGACCTGGTCTATGAGAAAACCGGGATACTCATGGAGGAAGAAGTTTTCACTGTAGGTTTTGCAAGAAGAATGACGGCTTACAAGCGTCCTACCTTCATTTTTGCAGATCGAGAAAGACTCATCAGGATCGTTGAAAGGCAACCTTTTCAAGTAATTTTTGCGGGTAAAGCACATCCCCAGGACTGGGAAGGCAAACGGCTTATTCAGGAAATTTTTAAGCAAGCAAAGGAATTGCATCCTCATCTTAAAATCGCTTTTCTGGAGGATTATGATCTTGAAATTGCCAAAAAAATGGTTTCTGGGGTGGATCTCTGGTTGAACACACCCCAGAAACCATTTGAGGCTTCGGGAACCAGTGGTATGAAAGCAGCTCACAATGGTGTTCTCCATTTCAGCGTTCTGGATGGATGGTGGATTGAAGGTTGTCTTGAAGGTATAACTGGCTGGTCCATTGGTTCTCTGCCTGACGAAAAGACTGATAACGAAGCTCGGAGAGAAGTTGAAGATTTTTATGGAAAGCTTGAATATGCCATCTTACCTGTTTTCTATAATCATCGGGAGCACTGGATACGATTGATGAAAAACGCTATCGGCAAGTTGGCTCCTTATTTTAACAGCCACCGCATGATGAAACGTTACCTGAGTGAAGCCTATTTTCACCAGCCGGCTCTTTTTACCATGAACAACCAGCATGTATAGTTGCTGGTAAAAAGGTGAATTTTGCAAAAAGTTTTTTGAAGGCAGGATTTAGTGTTGTAACAAAAACCCGGGCTTTGGGATGCCCGGGTTTTTTTATCACTCGTTTTTAATTTGTAACACGCTTTTCTTCTTAACTCAGCTTACGAACCTTTACTGCCTGAGGACCTTTGGTCCCTTGCTGGACTTCGAATTCAACCAGCTGGTCTTGTTCGAGAGTTTTGAAACCGCTTCCTTCAATAGCAGAATAGTGGACGAAAACGTCTCCGCCTTCGTCGGATTCGATGAACCCGTAACCCTTCTGGGCATTAAACCATTTGACCTTACCTGTTGCCATTGAAATACAAACCTCCTGAAATATTAAAAGTTACAGCTTGCGCAAGCTTGCACTAAGAGTAGCACTTTCAATGGGGTTTGTCAACTGGAAAAGACTTTTCCAAGCATAGATTTTCTTTTTACTCTCAAAGGGCTTTAGAAGCGTTTTATAGCCTATGGAGGCTTGCTTCTTAAGGTGTAAAGGAGTAAAATAAAATCATCGAATCTCAAAAGGGGGAAAGACTTATGAAAAGAATATTAGTTTTTGCTTTTCTGGCCGCGTTTCTGGCTTTGCTTGCGGGGTGTGCTCCTTCGGGAACTACCACTCCGCCTACTCCTAATCAGACCCAGGCACCTCAGCTAATCACTGTGAACGATGGAGTGAGAAATCTGCAAAGTGGTGATTCCATACAGAGTGGCATCACGGTTACTTTCACCGGAAGTGGGCCGGCCAATGCCATCATAAGAATATACCTAAATGGAACACTCCTTGATAGCACTACCACCGACGATGCAGGAAGCTTTACCTGGGCCTGGACCAGTGGAACTACTGAAGGTACTTTTACTTTTGGCTTCACGGCAGAAGCAGGGGGACTTTCTGAAAGCACCCAGACTCAGTTCCAGATTGTAGTAGATATAACTCCGCCTTATCTCCTTTCTTGCTCTGCCAAAGCGGACACCCCCTTAGGGGATGCACCGACCATTACAGTTCAGTTTAACGAGCCGGTTACCGTAGGCGATGTCAACCTTTTTGAAACACCCACTTTTTGGAATGTGGGTTGCACGGTATGTCCTGGTAGCTCAGTCTTTAATGTAACCCAGGTTACACTGGGAGCTGATAATCAAACGGTGACTTTAACCGGTAACTGGATGAGCGACCAGTTGGTTGCCGGTGACCAGATAGTGGTAATTTTTATCTATAACCCCCTGATGAATATCCAGGATGCAGCCGGTAATCAATTTAGCACGATTGCAAGTCTTCCAGCCTGTACAGTTACTCCTTAGGTAAAAGTGGGTATAACTGCTTTGGCCCGGATGGGCCAAAGCAGTTTTTAGGGATAAAGCCGGTAAATCTGGCGGGGGAAGGGGATTGCTTCACGGATGTGATGAATGCCGCATATCCAGGCCACAGTCCGCTCCACTCCTAAGCCAAAACCTGAATGGGGACAACTCCCGAACCGTCGCAAGTCCAAATACCAGTCAAATACTTCTTCGGGAAGATGGTGTTCTTTAATACGCTCTTTAAGCAAATTAAGGTCGTGGATGCGCTCACTCCCACCGATTATTTCGCCATAGCCCTCAGGAGCTATCAGGTCGTCGTTGAGGACCAGTTCTGGGTTTTCAGGGTCAGGCTGCATATAAAAGGCTTTCACCTTTTTGGGGTAATGGTGAATAAATACTGGACGGTCAAATTCTTCGGAAATGGCTGTTTCTTCGTCGCCTCCAAAGTCATTTCCCCACTCAATCCGAAAACCTTTTCTATTAAGTATGCGTAAAGCTTCGTCATAAGAGATACGGGGAAAAGGAGGAACGACTCGCTCCAGGGGCTTTAAATCTCTTTCCAGAACTTCCAGTTCACGTGGACATTTCTCAAGCACCGTTTGCACCACAAAAGAAACAAATTCCTCCTGCAGTTCCATGTTGTCTTCCCAGTTGTAAAAGGCCACTTCCGGTTCTACCATCCAGAATTCCGTAAGGTGTCTGCGGGTTTTGGATTTTTCAGCTCGAAAAGTGGGAGCAAGACAGTACACCTTACCAAAAGCCATGCAAGCTGCTTCCATATAAAGCTGCCCACTCTGTGAGAGGTAAGCTTTCCCCAGGTCAAAGTAGTCCAGGGCAAAAAGTGTGGTGGTTCCTTCACAAGCTGCAGGAGTAAGAATGGGTGGGTCAATGAGGGTAAACCCTCGTTCCTGAAAGAAGTGGTGAATAGCCATTATGACCTGGTTGCGAACACGTAGAATGGCATTTTGTTTGCGCGAACGTAGCCAGAGGTGTCGATTTTCCATCAGAAATTCTATGGAATGTTCCTTTTTCTGGATGGGATAGTCCTCGGCTTCAGAGATAATTTCTACCTTTTCGAGTTCCAGTTCGTAGCCCCCGATGGCTCTTTTTTCTTCCTTTACTCTACCCTGGACTATCAGGGAAGACTCAAGAGGTATACGCTTCAGGTTTTTAACCTCTTCGCTGTCGAAGTGCTCACCTGCAAAGGCAGTGGCTTGTAGGAAACCAGTACCATCGCGTAAAATCAGGAAAGCAATTTTCCCGCTGGAGCGCTTATTGGCAAGCCATCCTCGGATTTCCACTTTTTTACCCACATACTGAGGTAACATCTCAATAGATACCCAGGGAACCTCCACCACTGTTGCCTCCTTTATATCTTTTTCTTCAAGCCATATCTCCAGCCTTCTCTGTCCATCTCTCTGATGAAAGAGACCACATAGCTAACCAGGGCTTCAAACATTTTCTGACCCTTCTCGACAGTGGCTTTTGTGGGATCTCCTGTTGCCCCGTAGGGGGTTAGTTCGTTAAATTTCCATTTGATATCTGGTCCCTCGGGTAACTCAGGTACCACACCCCTTGCGTTTTCCATACGACAGAATTGTGGGTATAGAAAGAGCATGATGGAGCTTTCGCCTTCTCCGGCATGCCCCAAACCATCCCAGACTTCAAAGGTATCCTTGGGAAGCAGTTCGCCAGCTTTTACCCACCAGGCGTCCAGAACAGCAATTACTGCGTCAGGATGTTTAACTTTGATGGTCCGTGATGCAACTTCAAGAGGTGCAATGTTTCCATCGTGCCCGTTGAGAATTATGATTCTGTTTATGCCTTGCTCAATAGTGGAAGTAAGAACGTCCTTGAGTACTTCAATCAGGGTTTCCGGGCGCAGAGTGAGCGTAAACGGAAAATCCTGGTAATGAAAACTGACCCCATAAGGAATAGGTGGAAGCACCAGCATTCCCTCTACCCTTTTGGCAACTTCCATTGCTAAAGCCTGAGCTACCAGGGTGTCAGTTCCAAAGGGCAAGTGGAAGCCATGGTTTTCAGCGGAACCCACGGCCAGAATGGCTTTGTCAAAGCGATTTTCTTTGAAATCTGAGTAATTCATTTCAGGATGAAAAACTTTTTTTTCCATGGTGGAACCCCCTCATCTTTTCAATCTTTTTCCCATGATCCCTTCGGGTTTCCAGAGCATTATCACTATGAGAAGAATTGCGTAAACCAGTTCGATAAAACCGTAGAGCTTAAAGTGTTCTTCGACAGGCTTGAGTGCATAGCGCAATGCAATGAGAGAAGCAGCGCCTACCACAGGACCACTCATAGTGCCCATGCCCCCAATAATCAACATAACCACTATTTGAAAGGTGAGAAAGAAAGAGAATTCAAAAGGCCGAATCGCTTTGGTAAAGTGAGCGTAAAGTCCTCCTGCTACTCCAGCAAAAAAAGCGCCAATTACAAAGGAAAGGAGTTTGTATTTCATGGGATAGATACCGAGGACTTGGGCAGCTACCTCGTCCTCCCGGATGGCAATCATCGCTCTTCCGAAGCGGGAGTTAACAACACGCCACACGACATAAATGGTTACAAGCAGCCACAGATAGGTCCAGTAAATGTTGGTATAAGACGGTATGGCATTAATACCCATGGATCCCCTGGTGATACCTCGGAGGGTTTTAGCCAAGGTAACCACAATTACCATAAATCCAAGAGAAGCTACCGAGAGGTAGTGCCCTCTTAAGCGCAGAACAGGAGCACCTATCAAAATGGCACAAAAGGAAGCCATGAGCCCACCAGCAATGAGTGCAGGCAGAAAGGGCCAGGCAGCCTCGGGACCACCAAGCAAAGAAGGCAATAAAGGTAGTTCATAAGCCTTGCGCAAAGTAAGAGGAAAAGTGAGGAGGGTCGATGTGTAGGCTCCAACAGCCATAAAGGCTGCATGCCCAAGCGAAAAAAGACCAGTATAGCCATTTGTAAGATTCAGACTCACCGTAGCGATGGAATAAATGCCAATCAGAATTACTATGTGCAGGATATAGCGGTTTAAAAGCCTGGTAGCACCAAAAAGGGCTAAAAAAAGCAACAGCCCACCAACGATGAACCAGATCTCAGTTGGAACCTTTTTTTTCTTCATGCTCTTACCTCTTCTTTTATTCCCATTATGCCAGAGGGACGTACCAGCAGAACCATAATAAGTATGGCGAAAACGATGGCATCCCGATACTCAGCGAAAGTGGTTGGTAAAAAGGCGATGGAAAGTATCTCGGCAAGACCCAGAATGAATCCTCCCAGCATTGCTCCAGGAATACTGCCTACTCCACCAACCACGACTGCCACGAAAGCCTTAACTCCAGTTAGAAAACCCATATCGTATGATATCTGCCCATACTTGGCACCCCACATAAAACCAGTGAAGGCGGCTATTGCCGACCCAATGAGAAATGCAATGGAAATAACTTTGTTAATCTCAATACCCATTATTTCAGCCACTTCAAGGTTTTCGCTGGTTGCTCGCATAGCGATGCCCATTTTACTGTATTTCACAAAAAATTGAAAAAGTGACATAATGAGAATCGAAGCAACGATAATAAAAATATCGATGGTGCGAAAGGTGAGATAAGAAGTACGGTGGAGAGTCACCAGGTATTGGGGTACTTTGAATGCATAGGGTTGAGGTGAGACTAACATTTTCATGAAATTCTCTATAAAGGTATAAAAACCGAGAGAAGTAATTAACAAAGCGACTTCGGGTCCTCCTCGAAGTTTCCTGTATGCCACAGTATCAAGCACTATGCCCATTACGCCTCCAAAACCCAGAAGCAAAAAAACGGTAGCAACAAAAGGAAGACCTGCTTTAAAGAAAACAAAGTAGAAAAAGAATGCTCCCAGTGTGATCAGGGCTCCATGGGCAAAGTTTATCAACCTCAAAATGCCATATACTACAGTCATTCCAAGAGCAAGCAGTGCGTAAATACATCCCAATATAACCCCGTTCATGCTTTGCTGTGCCAGATAACCAATCGAAAACATGGTGTTTATCCTCCCAGATAAACTCGTCTTACATCTTCAAGCGACTCAATTTCTTCCGGGGGTCCTTCCATCTTCACCTCTCCCGTCTCGAGAACATAAACGTAGTCAGAGACTTTAATGGCCATAACAGCGTTCTGTTCCACAAGGAGAATAGTCACTCCCTTTTTGCGAATTTCTTGAATGAGCTCATAAAGTTCCTTGACCACCAGTGGAGCAAGACCCAGCGAAGGTTCATCAAGTAGCATCAACTGGGGACGAGACATCAACCCCCTGCCCAGGGCAAGCATTTGCTGTTCTCCACCGCTTAGGGTTCCAGCAATCTGGTTTTCACGCTCTTTGAGACGAGGAAAGAGGTTATAGACCATCTCAAGGTCTTTCTGAATTTCTGCTTCATTCTGGCGGTGGTAGGCACCGATAAGTAGATTTTCTTTTACCGAGAGTCGATTAAAAATACCCCGTCCTTCAGGCACCAAACATATTCCCTTGCGTACCCTCCAGGGGGTGGGTTTACTGGTTATTTCTTCTCCCTGATAGAAAATCTGTCCCTGGAAAGGCTTCAAAACGCCCACAACACTCTTCAAAGTCGTTGTTTTTCCTGCTCCATTTGCTCCAATTAACGACACAATTTGCCCCTGCTTCACCTTTAAATTTATCCTCTGGATGGCAGGAATGACTCCGTACTTTACCCCTACGTTTTTGAGTTCAAGCAACGACATCACCAGCCCCAAGATAAGCTTCGATTACTTTCGGGTTTTTCTGAATTTCAGAAGGTGGACCCACCGCAATTACCGAGCCATAATCCAGAACTTGTATAGTCTCAGCAAGTCCCATTACAAACGGCATACGATGTTCCACAATGATCATCGTTAAGTCAAGCTCTTCTTTAATTTTCTTAATAGTCAGCGCTAACTCTTCGGCTTCCTGAGTGTTCATGCCCGCCGAAGGTTCGTCGAGCAGGAGCACTTCTGGGTCGGTCATAAGTGCTCTGGCAATATCCAGTTTTCTCTGCAAGCCATAGGGAAGATTAGAAGCGATTTCGTTGCGCTGTGCCTGCATGTCAAAAAGCTCCAGTATGGTTTCCACTCGCTCAAGAGTTTTTCTCTCTTCACTATAAAGGCGAGGCAAACTGAGCAGGGTGTGGATAAAGCTGTAGGAGGTGTGAATGTGTGCAGCAACTTTAAGGTTCTCTTCCACAGTTAAACTGGGAAAGAGACGAAGATTTTGAAAAGTGCGGGTTAACCCCATTGAAGCGATGGTGTCAGGACGAGTATGGGTAATATCTTTCCCTTTAAACAGGATTTTACCTTTATCCGGTTTCAAAACACCGCTTATGAGGTTAAATATGGTTGTTTTACCGGCACCATTGGGTCCGATAAGGCCAAACACTGCTCCTTTTGGTAATTCAAGCTCATAACCACTTACGGCTGTTATTCCTCCAAAATGTTTCCATAAGTTTTCTACTTTCAGTATTAGTTGGTCCATCGTTTCACCTTTGTTAGCAACCGGAAGGGGATACCCATCCCTTCCGGTTGCTTTAATAGTAGACTTATTTGGCTATTTTGGGATCCGGGAGATACTTGGGAGTTACCTGCTTTATGGTTACAAACTTCCCATTTTGTACTTCTATCACTGCCACTGATTTGTTCGGAACCTGGCTTCCCTCCTCGTAAGAAATAACTCCTGATACACCTTTGAAGCCTTTGATCTGGGCTAAGCCTTCCGGAATTTTGGCAGGGTCGTCAGTGCCTACAATTTCAATGGCTTTCGCAAGAACTTTCATCGCATCGTAGCCCAGTGCTGCGAAGGCATTCTCAGGGGGATTGCCGAACATTGCTTCATAGTTCTTTTTGAACTCCTGAATCAGGGGATCAGGATCTTCCAAAGACATGTGGGTAGCGAAAATGACGCCTTCGGCGTATTCGCCACCAGTTTCTACCAGAAGAGGTGTATCAAAGCCGTCTTCACCAAAAATAGGTATGGTTACACCGCCTTCACGAAGTTGCTTGGCTATTAGACCGCAGTTGGAAGGAATGGCTCCTACGTATACAAAGTCAACTTCTCCCCGGTCTTGATATTCTTTCAACCGGGCTACCATGCCTGAAAAATCAGTCCAGCTGGTTTCAAAGTAGTCTTCGTAAACCACCTCTCCACCATAGTTTTTCAGGGCATCTGCGAAGTAGGCACAAACGGCTACCGAAAAATCAACAGCGGTATCTACCCAGATTGCCCCTCGCTTGAGGCCCAGGTCTTCGACCGCGTATTCCGCTATAGCAGCGGCTTGAGCATTGTCTCCAAAACAGGCCAGCCAGGCTCCTGTACGCTCAGGAATACGGGGGTGAGTTGCACCAGGAGTTATGAACGGAACACCATATTCACGAGCAAGGGGTGCTGCAATATTAACCCAGTGGGTGTCGCAGTATCCAATGAGTGCCGAAACTTGTTCGTTTTCAATTAATCTGATTACTGCAGCAACGGTTTCTCCCTCATCTGCTTTGGTGTCCACCACTTTGAGTTCAATTGGTCTTCCCAAAACTCCTCCTTGCTTATTGATTTCTTCAGCAGCAAGTTTTACTCCATTGAGAGCCGGTGTGTCAATGGAAGCCCAGGGGCCAGTTAACCCCATCACTACCCCTATTTTTATAGGCTCCTGTGCGTAGGCGAGTGCAGAGAGCAGAAAGGCGAACAAAAAGCAGGTTACAAAAATTAACCCAAATTTTCTCATTACACAAACCCCCCTTATACAATAGTTTTCAATTTTATACCATTCTAAAGACAGCAATGCAAGCTAAAGTAGGTTTTTCAAACTCTTTTGTAAACTTTTTGTTGCCATTCCTTGTGCGCGAAAGATTAAGAAAACTTTACACTCATTTTAAAAAGCTTTAATCTTACTTCTGTATACTCCCTCTCGAAACAAAGAGACAAAAAGAGAAAGGGGGGAGGAAATTTGGGCAGAGGTTTCAAGGTCCAAGCAGTGATCAGAGCGTCTGTTTGAAGTGTGTTTTATTGGGAAACAAACTCTTACCTTTCAAAAAAGACAAGAAAGAGGTGTCTGAAAAATGAAGAGGTTTTTCCTGGTCTTGACCTTATTACTGTCAGCATTTTTAAGTTTGCAGGTAGCAACTGCTGCGGACAAGATTGTCAGCATAGATGGTTCCAGCACTATTTACCCCATCACCGAAGCGGTGGCGGAGGAATTTCAGATGGAGAATCGCAATATTAAAGTGGTAGTAGGCATTTCTGGAACCGGTGGTGGCTTCAAGAGGTTCTGTCGAGGTGAAATCGACATTAACGATGCTTCTCGGCCCATTAAGGCTTCCGAGATAGAGCTTTGCAAAGAAAACGGCATTGAATACATCGAGTTGCCTATAGCATTTGATGGAATAGCTGTAGTGGTTAATCCGGGGAACGATTGGGTGGACTACCTTACGGTTGAAGAATTGAAGAAGATCTGGGAACCCGAGGCCCAGGGCAAAGTCCTTTATTGGAGTGATATAAGGCCAGAATGGCCAAAAGGTAAAATAACTTTGTTTGGTCCTGGCGTAGACTCGGGTACTTTTGACTATTTCACTGAAGCCATAGTTGGAGAAGCTGGAGCATCCAGAGGAGATTTTATTGCCAGTGAAGACGATAACGTTCTGGTACAGGGAGTTTCCAGAGATAAATACGCCCTGGGTTACTTTGGTTTCGCCTATTATTTGGAGAACCAGGATGTCCTAAAAGTGGTGCCTATTGATGATGGAGTCGCCGAAAATGGAGAAGGACCAATTGAACCCACTTTTGAGACCATCAGTAAAGGTTTGTATCAACCACTTTCCAGACCTCTGTTTATTTACGTCAACAAAGCGAGCGCTGACCGCGAAGAGGTTCGAAAATTTGTGCGTTTCTATCTTGAGAATGCCAAATGGCTGGTTGAAGAAATAGGTTATGTAGCCCTTCCCGATAGCGTTTATGAGCTTGCTCTAAAGAGATTTGAAGAGCGCAAAACTGGCACTGTTTTCGGTAGTCAAGGAGCGAAAGTAGGAGTTTCAATTGAGGAGCTTCTGCAGATGGAAGGAGAATAATCTCTGACTTTGGTTGACAGATGAAAACCGGAGTGGCTACAATTTAAAGAAAGTTGTTTTCGGTAGACTACCTAAATGCCAGGAGGAATAATCTCCTGGCATTTAGGTGAACAGGAGACGATGTTGGGAAAAACTTCGAAAAAGGATAAAGATTTAGTTATCTTACAAGCCAAAAGAAAGGAACAAATTGTCAAAAGTGTGTTTTTTATTTTTAGTTTGGTTTCTATTTTTACCACTTTAGGAATCGTCTTTGTTCTGATTTTTGAAGCTGCTGGCTTTTTCCAGGAAGTCTCGATTTTGGAATTTCTCACTGATACCCTGTGGACACCTCTTTTTTATGATAAGCATTTCGGTATCTTGCCTCTTCTTTGCGGAACATTGCTCACTTCTCTTATTGCTATGCTGGTTGCAGGCCCTTTAGGATTGCTTACTGCAATATTTTTGAGTGAGTATGCTTCCCCTCGGGTAAGGCGTATTTGTAAACCCATACTGGAAATACTGGCTGGAGTACCAACTGTGGTGTATGGGTATTTTGCTCTGCTTTTCGTCACTCCCCTTTTGCAGAAGATAATACCTTCTCTTTCGGGTTTCAATGCACTCTCTCCAGGAATAGTTATGGGTATCATGATATTGCCTCTCGTTTCCTCTCTTAGCGAAGACGCTATGTACGTGGTTCCTCAAGGTTTGCGCGAAGCAGCATATGCTCTGGGCTCCACCAAAATGGAGGTTTCTCTTAAAGTTGTTGTTCCGGCTGCTTTTTCAGGAATTACCACTTCTTTTATTCTGGCTATTTCCCGTGCGATTGGTGAAACTATGTTGGTTACCATTGCTGCCGGACAAATGGCTCAGCTAACCTTCAATCCTTTGGTTCCCATTCAAACCATGACTGCCTACATTGTCCAGGTTAGTCTTGGTGACACCCCTGCAGGAAGCCTTGAATATAAGACCATCTTTGCAGTTGGGATGGTACTCTTTTTGCTAACTTTGATTCTTAATTTGGTTGCCCAGTGGTTGCGCAAAAGGTTCAGAGAAGCTTATGAGTGAAAGCAAATCTTTAGAACTGGATTTATTTTTGAAGCGTAAAAAAACTAAAGAAAAAATTTTTCTGATTCTGGCCACAAGTGCTTTACTTCTTTCGCTTATAGCTCTTTTTGTCCTTCTCATCGATGTTTTTTATGATGGAATACCTCGCCTTGGATGGCAATTTTTAACCAGCTTCCCTTCCCGACGCCCAGAACGAGCTGGTATATTACCTGCTCTGGTGGGTAGTATCTATGTAGTAGGTTTAACCATTTGCTTTTCAGTGCCCCTGGGTGTTGGAGCGGGTATTTACCTTGAAGAATATTCGAGAAAAGATTGGTTGAGCAAGCTCATAGAAATCAATGTTTCTACTTTGGCCGGAGTGCCTTCTATCATATATGGTATCTTAGGGCTCGAGCTATTTGTGCGGACCATGCGACTGGGACGGGGCCTTCTAGCAGGGGCGCTTACTCTTACTTTGCTGGTGTTACCTATCATCATAGTGTCCACGCGGGAAGCCATTCGCGCAGTACCCTTGTCCCTGCGGGAGGCAGCTTTTGCTCTGGGAGCTACTCGCTGGCAGGTAATCAAAGATCAGGTATTGCCAGTGGCTATCCCGGGCATCCTCACTGGAGTGATTCTTGCTGTTTCCCGCGCCATAGGAGAAACCGCACCTTTGATAATGATAGGAGCCTTAACTTACATTGCTTTCCTTCCTGATAGTCTAAACGCACCTTTTACTGCGTTACCCATTCAGATTTTTAACTGGGTATCGCGTCCGCAAAAGGGCTTTCACGCCAACGCTGCAGCGGGTATTGTGGTCCTTCTGGTTATAACTCTTTCTCTTAACTCACTTTCCATATTCCTGCGCAATTACTTTCAGAAGAAAACTTCCTCACGTGTTGCTTGATTCTCTCACCCTTGTCAGCCTGTAATTCACTTTTGTTGACACAGAAGAGATAAAAACGTATCATTTTTAAAAGGCCAATTTACATATAAAAGAACCTACAACTAATGACGTATCGGGAAACGCAGCAGACTCTTCAGTGCTTTTCTTGCTCCAGATGTTTGAGAACATACAATAAACTTTTGAAAGGGAGGTGGAATCAGGAGGAAAACGCTTGTTGGTCAACTCTTTTATTTTCGATTAACTCTTTGGCCGTGAAGGAGGGATTGTGATGTTCTGGAAGAAATGGATGTTGTTGACGCTGGTTTTAGTCGGTGTGATTTTGGTAGGAAGTATTGTTCTGGCCCAGGAAAAGCCTAAGTTGAACATCTGGGGAAGAGCTTCCTTTGCTCCTGCTCAGGCCTATTGGGTAAATTCAGTGCTTTACGAATGGGCTCAGGAAAAGGGAATTGACGTCAAGATTACCTGGATTCCAGTGGGCGATATTGCAGCAAAAGTGGTTACCGCTGTTGCTTCAGGGACCGAACCCGACATGGTTATCGGTGGTATGCCCTATACCAAATTTGCTGAATCAGGGCTCCTTTTGCCTCTTGATGATGTTGTTGACCAGCTGGGTCGAGATGATTTCTTTGAAGTTATACTCCAGATGGGCACCATTAATGGAAAAATCTATGCTATTCCTATGGGTTGGGAAATAACTTGGCTCCATATCCGTAAGGACCTTTTTGAGAAGGCGGGAGTAATGGATCTTTTACCCTTTGACAACGAAGAAGAAGTGGTGCAAGCTGCAGAAAAACTCACCGGTGTAGAAGAAGGAGTTTATGGAATTGGTCTTCCCTTAGGTGGAACGGGTTATGACTGTGCCTGGACCTTTCTTCTTTACTGGTACGGTTTTGGTGGAGGTATGATGACTGAGCGTTCTTCCAAAGGAGTGGTATTTGGGCAAGAGCCCTATCGTTCTGCTACCAAGAGAGTTTTTGCATTCTTTAAAGATATCTACGAAAGAGGACTTACACCTCCTGACTCCGGTGAGTGGGTGGATATTTCCAATAACCTTGCTTTCCTGGATGGCAGAGTGGCCATGACTTCAAACCCCATGAGCATCTGGTATGCAATTATGACTGGAAAACCAGAGTTGGTTCCTAAAACACTGATAGTTCCTGATGCCTTTCCCATCAACTTAGGTCAGGAGTCGAATTTCATTTTTAAATCCACCAAAAACCCCGACCTTGCCAAGGAAGCGTTAATGGTCATACTTGGTGATAAAGAAAAATATCGCCAGGGATGGTGCGAACAATCCCAGCTCTACAACCTGCCCATTTTTAAGAGCCAGATGCAGGTTTTGAGCGAAAACTGGAAACAGGGAAAATACCCGGTAATGCTTATGGATCCCTATGAAGCGGCGATGCGCATCCAGTTTGATGAATGGCCGATGACCTATCCACTTGGCGAAGCCACTTCGGTGATGGAAGACTTTGAAAACGGTTGGATGATTAATGATATGGTGATTCGAGCTGTAGTTCGAGGCGAAGATCCTGACAAGTTAATTGATGAATACGATGCCAAACTCAAGGAAATGGCCAAAGAAAATTACGGAGAGTAACTAATCAGGAAACTTGAGAGAAGGGGGATTGTAATCCCCCTTCTCTCAAGAAGGGGTTGATGAATTTGCGACTTCTAAAAAGATTAGATGACTGGTTTTATCTTCTACCGGCTCTTTTCTTTTTGACTTTCGTTTTGATAATACCCCTTGTTTATATATTTGCTCTGAGCTTTTATAAAATGCCTTTGGGCAGAGAAGCTGTTTTTATTGGTTTTGCAAACTTTACCCGCATCCTGAAGGACGCGCTTTTTTACAAGAGCTTAAAAAACACTTTTCTTTATGCTTTTCCAGCAGTCGGCATTAAGGCAGTAATCGGGTTAGCAGTGGCTGTCTTTTTAAATCAAAAATTTCGTGGGAGAGGCTTCCTAAGAGCTATTTCAATTCTACCCTGGGCACTTCCTCCTTTCATTTGTGCTGTTCTTTTCTGGTTCATTTATGATTATCGAGGCATAGGTAATTTTCTGCTCTCTTTATTTGGTTTAAAGCCCATTCACTGGTTGGGCTTTGAATATGCTATGCCCTCCATAATCCTTGTAAATGTGTGGCATGGATGGCCTTTTTTCTATCTCGGCTTTCTGGCGGGCTTGCAGGCCATACCTGAAGAGCTCTATGAAAGCGCTTCCATCGACGGTGCTTCTTCCTGGCAAAAGTTTCTCTATGTTACCCTCCCCATACTGAAGCCTGTATTCTGGATTGTTTGCAGTCTCTCGCTGATGTGGACCATGGGGGATTTTGTTATTCCCAAGATGATGACCGGAGGCGGCCCTGCCGATGCAACGCTGACCATTCCGATAGCTACTTACAAAATAGCCTTTTTGCTGGGATTAAACTATCCTCTGGCTTCTGCCTATGCAGTTAGCATTCTGCCCATATTTGCAATCCTCATCTTCTTCACTCTTCGCCAGATGGGAGGTTCGCAATGAGGAAAAGAAATTTTTCAAAAAATATTCAAATTATCATTTTCAGTGTGATCCTCCTTCTGTGGATTTTTATACCAGTTTACTGGATTATTAAAACTGCCTTCTCCCCTGAGGAAGAGGCCTGGAACCTGGCGCCCTCGAGCAATCTGACTCTTAACAATTTCAGGAAGATTTTTTCTGGGAAAAGAGAATTAGCCCCTGGCGAAATATCTATGGAAGAAGTTACTGGAGTGTCGTTAACTATTTCTTCAACCATTAACCGACCCCTTTTGAATACCCTTTGGGTTTCGGTTCTCGCGGTAACCTTTACCATGGTGGTGTCCAGTCTTGCAGGTTATAACCTGGCACGTTTTGTTTACCCAGGCAAAAAGTTTGCCTCTTCATTGATTCTTTTTGCGTATGTTTTTCCTCCTTTCATCCTGATGGTTCCTATGACTCTTATTTTAAAAAGAATAGGTCTTACTGATTCTCTGTTTGGTTTAAGTATAGTGCATCTTGCTTATACCATACCTTTCGCTACCTACATGTTGAGCGGGTACTTTATGGGTATACCCCGGGAACTCGATGAAGCAGCGATGGTTGATGGCTGTTCGCGCTTTCAGGCTTTTTTAAGGATTACCCTCCCTCTGGCAGCTCCGGGTCTGGTCACTGTGGCCATTTTTTCCTTTGTGCTTTCTTGGGGGGATGTTATTTTTGCCACAGTCCTCATAAACGATGTTGATAAGTACACTCTACCTCTGCATATTGGATTCTTTCTTTATGGTGGCGAGATTGTTGACCCTGGCGCGTTGGCAGCAACTACCATATTCGCTGGATTGGTACCAGCCCTCCTGTACCTGACTGTTCAGCGCTTTGTGAGAATGGGCATTGTTGCTGGGGCGGTAAAGGGTTGAGATGATGAGCAAAGCAAAGGTTCTTATTACTCCCCAGGCTTCTTTTGGTAAATTTTCGCAAGCAGAGGAAATTCTTCGAGAAAACGGTATAGAACCTGTTTTTCCTCCTTATCCTCATCCCTTAACAGAAAATCAGCTTTTGGAAGTGATTGCGCCCTTTGACGCTCTTATTTTCGGCCTGGAACTACTTACCGAAAGGGTTTTTGAAAAAGCAAAAAACTTAAAGGTTGTCTCTAAACATGGGGTAGGTGTGGACAACGTAGATATTGAAGCAGCTACCCGAAGAGGTATTGTGGTTACCAATGCTCCAGGTAGTAATGAAAATGCGGTTGCTGAACTTACCATTGCTTTCCTGTTCATGCTTACCCGCCATGTTGTGCAACTACACGAGGATTTGCGAAAAAAACAATGGGGGAAAATGGTGGGAATGGAACTTGAAGGCAAAATCCTTGGTGTCGTTGGCACAGGAAGAATTGGGAAAAGAGTGGCTAAAAAAGCAATGGCTCTGGACATGCGGGTTCTGGGATATGACCTTGTGCCTGACCAGGAGCTTGCGTCACACCCACAATTCCAGTACACCGACCTGGAACAGCTTTTACAGACCTCTGATTTTGTTACCCTGCATCTTCCTTTAAACGAGAAAACCAGGAAGCTAATCAACCGTGAAAGGTTAGCTTTGATGAAAAGAACGGCTTTTCTGATTAATACTGCAAGAGGAGGGATAGTTGACGAGAAAGCACTGTACGACGTTCTAAAAGAAGGCAGGATTGCAGGTGCTGCGCTGGACGTTTTCTCTCAAGAACCACCCTTTGATAATCCTATCTTAGAACTACCTAATGTGATAACTACACCTCATATAGGCGCTGATACCAGGGAAGCAGTGAGAAACATGGATGAGGTGTCGGCAAAAAACGTAATTTTGGTGTTGCAAGGGAAGCCACCCCTTCACTCGGTTAATTTCCATCTTTTGCAGAAGGAGGATGTTCATGAAAGCTCTTCTTAAAACCCATCAAGGGCCAGGTCTTGAAATTGCTGATATGCCGGTTCCTGAACCGCTCGAAAATGAAGTGCTTATCAAAGTTCAAAAGAGCGCTATTTGCGGCTCAGATTTAAAGATCCTTCACTGGATGCCCCCAGTAAGTTCCTTGGTCGAAAAGCTTCCTTTTGTTCCTGGGCATGAATGTTCAGGCACTGTTGTGGAAGTAGGCAAGAACGTCAAACACTTTAAAGCTGGCGACCGAGTAGCTGTGGATACCCACATTTCTTGTGGTAAATGTTGGCAGTGCCTGAATGGAAGGGCCCATACCTGTGAGAACATGCTCCTTTTTGGACATCAGGTCAATGGGTGTTTTGCAGAGTATGTTACTGTTTCAGAAAGAGCCGTTTTTGCCCTCCCTGAAGAGGTGGATTATGAAACTGGTTGTCTCTTTGAACCCATGGGTATTCCCTTTCGTGCAGTGGAACGAGGAGAAGTGAAGGGCGAGACAGTTCTGGTGATAGGTTGTGGCCCTATAGGTCTTTTTGCAATTGCTTTTTCACGTCTTATGGGTGCTTCGCGCATTGTAGCCGCTGATATAAACTCCTATCGTTTGGAACTGGCTAAAAAGTTGGGTGCCGATGTGAGTGTTGACGTTCGGCAGTCTTCTTTGAGAGAAACACTCGATGGAACTCTGGGTTTCGAGAAAGGGCTGGGTGTGATTATTGAAGCTTCGGGTAGCGTGAAAACGCTCAAAGAGGCAATTGCTGCCACCAGAGTCGGGGCGAAAGTGATGTGTATTGGTCACAGTCAGGAAGCACTTTCTTTGCAGTTATCCCCGGAAATCGTATTGAGAGAGCTGGAGATTGTTGGGTTTTTTGGCAGACGAATCTGGGATACCTGGGAAAAAGTATCTGCTCTGGCAAAACAAAATAGTGAGTTTTTGAAGCAGGTTATTACCCACCGTTTCAGCATCGAGGAGTACGAAAGTGCTTTTCAGGTAGCTGAGGAAGGTTCAGGAGGCAAAGTGCTTTTTAACTTCGGACAGTGACAATATCTGAAAGCAACTGCAACGGTAACTAAAGGATTTTTGCAAAAGCAATGAATTTACTGATTACTCAACCACGCACCTTTTACAAAAAATATTTTTGTCGCCGCTTGCTTCTATTACCTCTCCAGGCTTTACTATTAAAAATCTTTCCTCATCCCAGGCTCCGCGCAGGAGGTCAGAGAGTAACTTTGTGTCACCTCTGACCTCCTCAAATTCCCAGCCCAGAAATTCTGCACACTCTTGGGTAAAGCGACAGTATTTCTCGTCTACGGAGAATCCCCAGCTAATGTATATAGCTCTGCTATACTCTCTTTGCCAGTTATCTTCAAGTTGCATTAAGAAAGCTGCGTTTTCTTCACCAAATTTATTTTTAAAAATTTGATAGATGAGTTCTCTTCGTTCCCTGCTGGGTTGAATGCTGTGTTCAATCCATCCCGACGAATACCAGTAGATTCCCCGGTATTTTTCAAAGTAGTAGTGGTATAGTTCTGAAGAACCAAGGAGCAGGCTTATGCAATCGTGAACCCGCGGGATAACCAGTTGATAGCGTTTTGAGCTAAGTCCCTCGGTACCATTACTGCACAAACCGTAGGCAAGCACAATGGCATCATAATCGTACTCAAACTCAAGGCCTTCCTGCTGATAACTCATTTTTTGGGGTGAGGTGGCGTGTATTTTTTCCTGAAGTGTCTGGCGCAAGCTCGGAGGATCGTTATGAAGTCCCAGAGGGAGAAACTCAACATCACACACATTGGGTGACTGCGAAGCAAGTAGAGAAACTTCACGCCACATGGAGCGGCATGCTAAAACTTTAAATCTTTTACCAGTAATACTATGCATTGTCTTTCACCCCTTGAGTTTTTTATTTAGAAGTATTTTACTTAATATATCGGTTTTTGTTTCTGTATCTTTATAGTTTTTTCAAAAAATTTTTGTTTTCGAATGGATAATTAACAAAAGCACAGTTTGTTTATTCCTTGTTTGTAATTTTTATACCAGGTTACCGCTTTGTCAAAAGAATGGGTTTTTAGTTCTTGCCTCAACTGGTCTCTCAGTTCAGGAGAAACACGTTTTCTATAGTTACTCTCTCCAGTCCTGCTTTTCGAGCTTCTTCCAGACAGCGCAAAGCAGTTTTTCTGCTTGTCTGGGGCAAATCGTAAAAATAGAATTGGGGTGAAAAAGCCAGCAGGGTGTAGGGAATCGAAGGATCCAGATTGGCGATGTAACGGGCTATTTCATACACTTCCTCTTCTTCTACGTATCCTGGAATCAGAGGAGTGCTTGCAGTTAAAAGAAAAGCCTCTCCTCCTTGCGTTTTACGCCAATTTACAATTCTGGCAAAATTATCCAAGGTTTTCTGATTGGAGAAGCCAGTAAGAACGCGATGCAGTGTATCATTAAAAGCCTTGAGGTCAAACTTAATACATCCTCCGCTATGCGCGGAAACCTTGAAAGCCTGGAACAGGAGGTTTTCGTTCATGTTGCCACAGGTTTCAAAGCAAATGCGCAAAGTGAGAAGACGTTGTTCTGCTTCTGCTTTTTGAATTGCGAGTCGGGAGAGAGCAATAGCATGGTGGAGTTGGGGTACAGGGTCTCCTCCAAAAAAGCAGATACAAGCCACCTGTCTGGTTACTTTCTCAAGCAATTCATTGACGCTGTATAGCGGTTCCATTTTTTGTAGCAGATGGTGGTAGTGCCAGTTCTGACAAAAAAGACAATTCAGAGAACAACTTCCGTAGAATATAGCCAGGTTGTAGTATTTTCTTAAATCAGGTAAGGAAAAACTTGCTTTTTTCCCATAAGGGCAAATCCATGAGGCTACACAATTGGTTGGCAAGGAATCGTAGTACCAATGCAGGAGTCCCTTCTGAGGGTTACCAGTACGGTATCGAAGACGGTTATTGCGGTTTTCGTACAACCCACAGTAACCATGTTCTCCATCGCGCATTGCACATTGATGGAAGCATAGGGAACACCTTACTTTGCCTTGACGTGGTGGGTATTCAGGAAGGTCCAGTTCTTTACGGACCAGTCGGTGCACCTGGTCCGCTCTTTGCAAAGCTTTCTGAGGATGTTGTAGGATGCACTTCCTGCACAAAGCAAGCACTTCACTTATAAGTCTGCTTTTGCGACCACATATGTTACAGGTTCCCATTGGGTCTATTTTTTCTCATGGCAAGGAATTCAAGCAGTTCCAGTAAAAGGTGGTGATTTGCAGCAATAAGGGAGGTGGAAGTGGGTTCCCACTCTTTTCCATCAAGGCTTTTAAACTCTCCGCCAGCTTCGCTCAAGACAACCAAAGAGGCAGCTATATCATAGAGAGCCACCTGGGGTTCGAAGTATGCATCAAAACGACCACAAGCAACGTAGCAAAGTTCGATCGAAGCTGCTCCATAAGCCCTCAGATCGTTAACTGCAGGAAGAAGCTCTGTGTAGAGGGAAGCGCTTTTCTCTCTCAACGCAATGTCATAAGGAAAACCAGTAGCAATCAGCGCACTATCCAGGGTTTTCTTTCCGCTAATGCAAATTCTCTTGCCATTTAAGTAGGCTCCTTTGCCCCTTGCAGCCCAAAAGGTTTCTCTTAGTTCGGGTATGTGAACGATGCCGATGGTTGGTACGCCAAGCTCGAAAAAAGCTATAGAAACCGAGAAAAAAGGCAACCTGTATATGAAATTACTTGTACCATCGATTGGGTCAATGACCCAGGTTTTATTTAAGTGTTCCAGAGAAATAGAGCCTTCTTCCCCAAAGAAAAAGTCATCTGGAAAGGAAGTTTTTAAGAGACTGATAATTAATTCCTGAGCTTCTAAGTCGACATTGGTTACCAGGTCTGCCCAGCTGCTTTTTTGGTCAATGGTCAGAATTGCTTCCTTTTTAGAAAGTAAAAATTCACCAGCCTGGTGAGCAACTTTCAGCGCAGTTTCCAATCTTTTTTCAGTCAAGAGCGTACCCCCTTTTCTCGCATTCTTCGACAAAGCAAGCATATTTTTCCTGATACGCTTCCTGCAAAGCAGGGTCCGGTTCAAAAACCTTTTCAATGCGTATCATTTCTCTCACCGCTTTGCTAATCCCTCCCCAATACTGAGCGCTGGCGATTACACAGGCTCCCATTGCTGCTTCTTCTGAGGCTGGAACACAAAGCGGTAAGCCACTTATAGAAGCTCTGATTCTGCACCAGAGTTCACTTTTTGCACCGCTTCCTGAAGCGAATATCTTCTTTACTTTATCAACTCCAAGCCTTTCCAAAAGTTCTATGGCGAAGCGCTCTACATAGCCTACTCCTTCAAGGCAAGCTGCATAGAGCTCTTCCTGAGTATTTTCTTTGCCTATTTTAAATGAGCGTGCCTCCTGACAGGAAAAAGGTAGTCTTTCGCCCTCCCTCATCAGTGGGTAAAAAACAATTCCGGTAGGTAGGGAAACACTTTCACTAACCTTTCTGTCCCAAGCCCGGTACTCTTCTCCGGGGAAAAGCTTCTGTAAACACTCTCCACCGGTATTACTGGCACCACCAGGCAACCACATTCCTTCGGGATGGCGGTGACAGTAAATTCTACCCCGGGGGTCTCTAATCAGCGATTTTGATATCCCTCTTAAGACCAGCGTCGTCCCCAGGGTGGAAGAAAGGTCTCCTAAACCATGTGCTCCAGAAGCGTAAAAAGCAGCCGTACCGTCAGTAGCTCCTGCTACAACCAGAGTTTTTGGAGATAATCCGAGTTCATCAGCAACTTCTTTGGAAACCGTGCCTATGACTTCACCGGTTGGAACTACTTTGGGTAACTTGCAGAGGGGAATGCCTAAATCTTTTTCAATGAACTCTGGCCAGCAGTTATTGATGAGGTCATACCCCATTTTGAGGCAGTTCGAAATGTCAGAAATACCCCATTCACCGGTTAGTTTGGCGTTGATAAAATCTGTAGGATGGATAAAAAAGCGAGTTTGTTCAAAAATGGAGGGTTCATTTCTTTTTATCCACAATACTTTGGATAGGGCAAAAGACGCTCCAAATTTGTAGCCAAGGTTTTCGATAAACGTTTTTGCGAACTGATTGATCAAGAAAGCCTCCTCTTTCGCCCTGGTATCGTTATACATTATTGCTCTTCTCAAGACTCTTCCTTTTACGTCGACCGGAATAACTGAACCCGAGGTGGAATCCACAGCCAATGCTTTTATCGAAGCATGATTACTGTTTTTTTGACGAAGACGATATAGCAATCGCCTTAGGCAGGCAAGCGTTTTGTCCCACCATTCTTCAGGGTCTTGTTCGAAAAACACCCCTTCCAGCCAGGAACGAGTTATCGTTTCTCTGCTTTCAGCCACAATATTGCCCTTCAAGTCACTTGCAATACAGCGTACTCCTTGCGTGCCCACATCTATGCCTGCTACAAGATCCATTTCCTATAGTACCTCCCCTTTCAGTCAAGACTATAACACAAAAAACTTTTCTCTAACTATGGTAAAGCAGACTGTAGTATCAAAAAATTTTCAAAGGGTGGGATACCATTTGCCCAAACAGCGTTAAAATTATCCAAAAATAAATCTCTTTTAAAGGTGGTATCAGTCGGAGTGGCTCAAAAATCCGCTTCTTTTAAAAAGGGTGTTCATCGAGGACGCCCCAGAAAACAAACTAAATTTTTAGGCCCGGTTGCTAACCTTGAAGAACACGTTCCGCCAGATTGGTGGAGAACTCTTTTTGGGCCTGTTTACCTCAAAACTGACGGTGATGTAGTCGAGGACACGAATCTTACCCGAACGGAAGTTGATGTGATATTGGAAATTTTGCAACCTTCTCCTGATGCAGCTATTCTGGATCTTTGTTGTGGTCAAGGTAGACATTCTCTGGAACTCGCCAGAAGGGGTTATACCGGAGTTTGTGCTTTGGATCGCTCCAGATATCTCATTCAGAAAGCTAAGAACCAAGCCAGAAAAGAGGGACTTAATGTAGCTTTCAAGGAAGGTGACGCTCGGAAATTACCTTATCCTGATGAGAGTTTTGACTATGTTTTGCTTCTCGGAAACAGTTTTGGTTACTTTGAAAGCATCAGGGATGATATTCTGGTTCTCCGCGAAGTCATGCGAGTTTTAAAACCCATGGGTAAGGTTTTTATTGATGTAGCAGATGGTGAATACCTTCGCAACAATTTCAAAGCTCGTTCCTGGGAATGGATTGATAAAAGGTATTTTGTGTGCAGAGAGCGGTCACTTTCTACGGATAGGACACGTCTCATTTCTCGAGAAATTGTAATACATGCTCAGAAAGGGGTTGTTGTGGACCAGTTCTATAGTGAAAGATTATATTCTGAGAAAAGTTTGAAAGAACTTCTTGAAAAATCAGGTTTTAGTGAAATAACTTTCCACGGTGAATTTGTCCCTCAGTCTTCACGGAATCAGGATTTGGGCATGATGGAACAGCGCATTCTGGTTACTGCCCGTGTCAACAAACAGAAAAAGCGTGTACAGAAGAAAGGCTTAATTCGTTCTCAAAAAGAAATCGTGGTTTTACTTGGTGATCCCAAGCAAAAGGATTTTTTAAAACCTGGAACCGTCTTTGACGAGGACGACTTTTATACCATAGAGCAACTTAAAGAAGCATTAAGCAGGCTGGAGAGATTTCGTTTCACTTTTCTTGATAACCATGGGACGTTGATTAGGGAACTTATAGGCCTGAAGGGTAAGGTTGATTTGGTTTTGAATTTTTGTGACGAAGGATTCAAGAATGATCCCTATAAGGAGTTGCATATTCCCGCTTTACTCGAAATGCTTGATCTACCCTATACCGGTTCTGGACCACAATGTCTGGCCTATTGTTACGACAAGTCTTTGGTAAGAGGTGTAGCCAGGGAAATGGGTGTTCCCGTGCCCAGAGCCTGTTTTATAAAACCCGAGGATATGGCATTTTCTATTCCCATTGCTTTCCCGGTAATCGTCAAACCTAACTTTGGTGATTCGAGCTTTGGCATAACTGAAAAGAGTGTTTGCTTTTCTTTAGAAGAACTTGTCGAGGCAATCGCATGGATACGTGAGAAGCTCGGTTATACGCAACCTATTCTGGTAGAGGAATTTCTTACTGGCAAGGATTTGAGTGTGGGAATTATTGGTAATCTTCCCGACAACTACATTGTTTTACCAATTACTGAGGAAGACTATTCAGAACTTCCTCCCGATTTGCCTCGCATATGTGGCTATGAAGCCAAATGGCTCCCTGATTCTCCGTATGGGAAGGTAAGGTCGGTCAAGGCTGAAATTCCAGAGAGCATCGAGAAGTTAATTGTAGAGCATTCTCTTAAACTCATTGAAAGATTTGGGTGTCGTGATTACGTGAGGCTCGACTGGAGGCTGGATGAAGAAGGATATCCTCGCCTTCTGGAGATTAATCCCAATCCCGGCTGGTGTTATGACGGACATCTTGCCAAAATGGCAGCCATAGGTGGCATGTCTTACTCCGAATTGCTACAAACCATCATCGAAACAGCATTATTAAGGATTGAAAGACAATGAATACGTAATTTTTCTTCCGACAACCTGAAAATTATTTCGAAAGTTACAATAGTTGGGAGTTCGTAACCTTTCCTATGTGCAAAAAAGAGACTTTCCTTACAGGTCTTGGTTACTTACTCCCAAATTTTTGTAGTAGTTCTGGAGTATTCATTTGTCCTACCTGATCAATTGTTTTTTTGTCTGGTGGAATGCTCTTTCCTAATCTGGCAAAGAATTCATTTTTGTGTAAACGGTTGGAGAAATGTCTGGCAGCCCAATCGCTGCTATAGCCGCGCTGGGATGTCATTTCTAAGACAGTGTGTCCCCAGAGTATCATCGCGCTTTCACGAAAGTAAGGCGCTAAGGGCTTAAGATAAGGAGAGTCGAAATCATCAACAAATTTTTGACCGTACTTATTGAGTTCGGTTCCTACGAAAATGGGCATTGCTCTCTTTTTAGCTGCTTCTACTATGGCGTAAAGATTAGCCACTTTTGTTTTCCTCTCTGCAGGATCTTCGAGGTTCCAGTTGCGGTCGGGAACAAGAAATATACTTTCTATATTTTTTTCCAGGCAGAAGTCAAGCAGGAAATCGGGATCTTTTTCACCGTCCCTGGTACCGTCGAGCCAGGAAAAGGAAGGGATGGCTCCGAGTTCCCAAATCATCGAGTTGACCTCTTTCAGAGTTGGAAAATCTCCAGCGTCAGGCTCAATGTACCCAACTCCGCCAAATTTTGCCAGTTTCGTACGAAGAAAGTCGTAAAAATCTGGTTTGTTGTTAATTAAGCTCTTCAGTTTTAGAGGTTCAGCACAAAGCTTTTGTGACCAGAATTCTATCCTTTCTTCCAGCTTGGGGAAAACAAGTTCAGCTTTTGAGTCATAAGCTTTGATTATATGGCGCTCAGTGGGGTTACCACCTGGAGTAAGAGGAAGCACATCCTTTTCATAGTCAATAGCTACTTCCGGCAGATAAGCATTTATTTTTTCTATGACCTTTAAGTTTCTGTTCTGGGCAATCTCACGAAGCCGAGTTAAAGTCTTTTCTGCTGTGCTATTGGGTGTTGGCAACCTGGTAAAGCCATTGCCCATATAATATGCTACACCAGGTTCGTTGGGAGAACTTAATTCCTGCTCTTTAAATTCAGGAAGGTAAATCCTGGTTTCGATACCCGAAGCCACTCGAATGCCTATGCTAAGCCCACCCCATAAGAACTCGGGCATGGCATCGAGCACGTCAAAATCTACGCTTCCTGCCATCTCAAGACGTTCTTTCTTTGCTTTGTAAATAATATGGAGAGGTGAATAGCCATAAGCGTTAAAGGAGAAAAAGGTATGGAAGTGAAGATTAAAAATGGGCAAAGGGGGCTGGAAAGTGATTTCCCCTCTTTTTTCCATATCACATATTTTTAAAAAGGCACTTCTGCGAACCTCGGGGTTAAAGTCATCAAGTAACCGCTCAAGCTCTTCCAACTTCTGCATCAATACCTGCTCCTTTCCTTTTAGGAATGTTGGTGTTTTTATATTACCTCAAACTTCAGAACGCGGAAACAAAATTTTAAAGTGATTGAAAGAACAAAGTTTTCTGTAAGTGTTAAACCTGAAAGAAATAAGAGTAAATAAGAGGGAGGTGGCACCCTGGCTGGAGTCTTGAAAAGTCCAGCCAGGGTGCCACATTCACGGGTCTACTCTACGAGAAACTTGTAAATAGTGGTGGTTTTATAAGTTTCCCCGGGAAGAAGCACCACAGAGGGGAAGTTGGGCTTGTTAGGAGAGTCTGGATAGTGTTGAGTTTCAAGACAAAAGCCGTAGTACTGCCCGTAATATTTACCGCCCTTCCCTACCACATCCAGCCAGTTGCCACAGTAAAGCTGCACACCAGGCTGGTCAGTATAAACTTCCATTATCCTGCCTGAAGTTAGTTCTTTCACCTTTGCAGCAAGGATGAGTTTTCCCTCCGGGTTGTTGAGGACAAAATTATGGTCGTATCCTTTAAACGGAGGCTCAGCAAGTTCCTTAATCCTTTCTCCGATAGTGTGAGGAGTTCTGAAATCGAAAATGGTGCCTTCAACTGGTGCTATTTCCCCCGTTGGGATAAGCGTATCATCAGTTGGTGTATAGTGGTCAGCATTAAGCATCAGCTCGTGTTCTAAAATGGTTCCATTCCCCTCGCCTTTAAGGTTGAAGTAACTATGGTTGGTAAGGTTTACAACCGTAGGTTTATCGGTTGTTGCCAGATAATCTATGCGTAAAGCATTGTCATTGGTTAAGGTATAAGTAACCGTTACGTTCAGGTTGCCCGGAAAACCTTCTTCACCATCGTGACTTAAGTATTTTAACCTGAGAGCAGGACCATCTGGGGTGTATAGAGGATATGCTTTCCAAACTCTCAAATGAAAGCCCTTTACTCCACCATGCAGACTGTTGGGACCATTGTTCTGAACCAGGGTGTAGGTTCTGCCATCGAGGGTAAACTGACCATTGGCAATACGGTTTGCGTAGCGACCAACAATACATCCAAAGTAAGGGTTATTAGGGCTTTCATATCCAGCTACATCATCAAAACCCAGGACAACGTCCGCAAAGTTTCCGTCTTTGTCTGGCACCCATAGTTCTGTTACTGTTCCACCCAGAGTTATTATCTTGACCATCATCCCGTTTTGGTTTACCAAAGTGTATTGTTCTACAGGAGTTCCATCTTCAGTGCTACCCCAAGGTGCTTTATCAATTTGCATGTTTTGAAGAGACCAGGCGGGAACAGCGATTACTACAAGCAAGGCAAACACCAGAAGGACAAAACTTAACCTCGACATGTGTAACCCCTCCTATCAATTTTTTGCTCAAAGTATGTCTTTGAGCAAAAATATATTATAACTTAAAAGGGGTTAAGTCAATATTGACCATAAATATTTTTGGTCAGGGATTCATAGAGAGTGTTGGTTCTTTCCTGCTTTTACTTAACAGTTACAACGAAACACCTAAAAGCGGGCAAGTTCCAGCACTGCTGCGTAGAAAGTAAAAAATGCCACCTAAGAAATTTTTCTCGTTTTTTGGTTTCATGTTTTAAAATAAAAAGCCTTTCGCTTCTTTGAGCAAAATTTACTCAAAAATCGCTGAAGTTCAACTTAAGTTTTCACTTTCAGGTTTTCCAAACAGCAATTATTACGATTCTGGCTAAAAAGAAGTCAATGAGTTATAGTAAAAATGGAGAGGTAACAACTTTGGTTCCACTTAGTTTTCGCTGCTTTTAGATGGGGGTGAGAGTTTATTAGAAGCCATGAGCATAGCGCTGGTTTATAAAAACCTGTGTCCGGTGTGTGGTGGGGACCTCGAGTGGAAAGAAATAGAAAGCGGTAACTGTAACCGACTTGGCACAACTTTTCTCTCCCTTGAGGAGGATTCTTTTCGGGAATTTAGCGACTTTTTTGAAGAGCGGACTGGAATGCAACTCAAGTCTTTGCAGCGCTATTTTGCCAAAAAACTACTTTCAGGCCTGAGTTTCTCTGCTTTTGCTCCTACAGGCTATGGGAAAACCCTCCTGGGGCTTGTTTACAGCGCTTATCTTGCGGAAAAGGGCAAAAAGTGTTATCTCCTTTTTCCTACTGTTCTTCTGGCAAATCAGAGCTTTGAGCGACTTAAGCAATTGACCAAAAGTTCCATTCTTTTCTATCAGAACAAATCACCAAAAGAACGCGAAAAATTTTTAGAAAGGCTTCAAGAGGGCGATTTTGATATACTTTTGACCACTACTGCTTTTTTGGGTAGACACTTTGATAGCTTAAGCCAACTGCGATTTGACTTTATCCTGGTTGACGATGTTGACGCACTTCTCAAGGCCTCTCGAAACATTGAAAGAGTGCTTATGTTGCTCGGTTTTTCCCAACAGGAAATTGAAGAGAAAAAACCCGATACTTCTAAAAAACATGGTCAGCTTCTTGTATCCACCGCCACTTCAAGACCGGGTCCCAAAGCTCGAATTTTTACCAATCTCCTTCATTTCAGCGTTGGAAGCACACACTTTAATCTGCGGAACATTGACGACTACGCAATATACTGTGACGACCAGCAAGAGAAATTGGAATCACTTTTGTGCATTACGAAAAACTTGGGTTATGGAGGACTGATCTTCGCCAACACCGAGCAGGAAGTAGAAGAGCTGGCGACATTTCTTTCAAAGCATTTGAAATGCGGCGTAATTACTTCGCAAACAACCCGAAAGGAGCTCCAAAAAACAATTCAAGAGTTTGAAGAGGGCAAAAAGGATTTACTTCTTGGTGTCGCAGCTCCTTATGGAATCCTGGTCAGGGGACTGGATTACCCTTTATGTTTTCGATACACGCTTTTCTGGGGAGCTCCGTTCTTAAAAGTATCATTTGGAAGTATAGACGATTTAAGCCCAGGTATGCTCGCTCTTCTTGCTTTCGCGTTTCGGGGTCATCCGGAAATTGAAAAGGAGCTACCCTACCTCAGGAAACGCGAGAACTCCCGTGAGAAGGTTAAAATGCTAATTAAAAAACTTCTCTTTGATGAACATTTCACAAGGACCGTAAAGGAAGTAGTTATTGAAAACAACCAGCTTCTAATACCCAACCTCCCGGTCTACATCCAGGCTTCAGGGAGAACTTCGCGCCTTTTTGCAGGAGGCGTGACTTATGGGATTAGCTTTGTTCTGGAAAAAGAGACTTTCTTTGAAGCTTTTCTGCAAAGAGCAATGTACTATGAAATCAACTTCAAGAAACTATCAGCGTGTGACGTCTCAAAAATAGACTTTCTTTCGATTAAGAAACGTCTCGATGAAAGCAGGGCTCGTTATGCCTCTTCAAAGGAAAACAAAGACTGGATTTATCCACTCTTTTTTGTTGTAGAAAGTCCTACCAAAGCAAAGCAAATTGCTCGTTTTTTTGGTCATCCATCTATGTTTTCTCTTGGGGAACAACCTTTCTATGAGGTAGCTACCGGTGAACATCTGCTGGTGATAACTGCTTCTTTGGGCCACCTGGTAGACCTTGTGGAAGAAGGAGGATATCATGGTGTCACAATCGACAATGGAAAGTTTATTCCTTACTATGGTTCTATCAAAAAATGTACCAAAGGAGACCAATTTGTGGCTTATAAAACATGCCCCCGTTGTGGTGAACCTCCTGCATTTGACTCCCACCAGCGCATATCCAACCTGGTGAAGGTTAGTCGGTTAGCTGAAAACCTGATTATAGCTACTGACCCTGATACCGAAGGCGAAAAAATCGCTTACGATGTTGCCAGCTTAACAGCAATTGCGCGGCGTGCCAGGAGGGCCGAATTTCACGAGGTCACTAAGAAAGCGGTTCTACAAGCTTTAATGTCTCCAAGAAATATTAACCACAACTTGGTAAAGGCACAACTGGTACGTCGCATCGAAGATCGCTGGATTGGGTTTGAAATTTCCAGCATTCTCAGAGAACGTTTTAATGGAACCAATCTTTCGGCTGGCAGAGCACAGACCCCTCTTTTGCAATGGATTGTAGAAAACTACCGCAAACACCAGGAAAAAGTGCGTTTTTACTATCTTGAAATAGAAGGTCGGAGAATAACCCTGGGAACCGAAGAGGACCTTAAAATTGAAATGAACAACGGAGATAGAGTAACACTATTTATTGAGAAAATTGCAGAAAGCCAAGAAGTGAAACTTCCCCCTCCCCCTTACACTACTGATACTCTTCTTGACGAAGCGAATCGTCTGTTTAAGCTGAGTTCCAAGGAAATCATGCGTACACTCCAAAAGCTATTTGAAAACGGGTTCATAACTTACCATCGTACTGATAGTACTCGTGTCTCTGATGCCGGTCTTGAAATAGCGCGCCTTTATCTCAAAGAACACTTTGCAGGGAGAAAATGGCAGGAAAAAGCCGAAGGTGCTCACGAATGCATCCGCCCGACCAGAGCAATAGACTGGAAAACCTTGAGGGAACTTATCGAAGAGGGAGTTATCAGAACCTCGGATGTCATTTCCTACCGGGATTTTAAGGTGTATGATCTGGTTTTTAAAAGATTTATGGCCAGCCAGTGTCCACCAGTGCGGCTTTTAACGCTCCGATACTCACTAAATTTTAGGGGCTCGGGTTTAACAAAGGAGATAACACGCGTTGTGTCTGTTGACGGCAAGGCTTTCGAGCTCTATCCACAAATTGTTTCCGTTGAAAAACCTCTTCCCGAAGGCCTTCAGGAAGCAACTATCTCGGTAAAGAGAGTGCCGAAAGTGCCGCTCCTTACTCAGGCAGATTTGGTAAGACTAATGAAAGAACGGCGTATAGGAAGACCCTCCACCTACTCGTTTTTGATTAACCGCCTTTTTGAGAGAGGGTATGTGGTTGAAAAGAATTTTCGTCTTATTCCCACCCAAAAAGGTCAAAGGGTTGCAGACTATCTGGCTCAGGAGTTTTCTGAATTTCTGTCTGAAGAGCGCAGTAGACTACTTGAGGAATTAATGGACCAGGTAGAAAAAGGAGATAAAGACTATCTTGCTGTGCTCCAAGAGCTTTATCAGGAAATCCAAGGCATTAAAGAAAAAGGAGCAGTTTTTGCCACCGAGAAACCTTAGCAAAAGAACGCTTGATTATTAATTAAAATTTGTTACAATATTTGTGCTGTGGTGAGCGTAGCTCAATCGGTCAGAGCACTGGACTGTGGCTCCAGGGGTTGGGGGTTCGAGTCCCCTCGCTCACCCCAGAAAGTTTGGAAAGCCCTTGCAATTCATCCTGGATTTCCCAAAAAATCCTTACTTCTCTCCCAAATCCGATGCTCATATCATAAAGGGAAAAGGCTTAAAAAAAATCGCTCAGTCCAAAACCGAAAAAACTCTTTTTCCAAATTCAGGTCACAGAATAGGTTTCCCAGTTAGTATCTCCTTCCAACTCTTATGAGCAATTCCGCTTTAAACCCGCCTAGAAAGCTTGCTTTTCAAATTTTGGGCGTTCAAAGCAACGATAATAGTCGATAGAGACATCAAAATGGCACCTACGGCTGGAGAAAGAAGAATGCCAAAAGAATAAAACATACCGGCAGCAAGAGGAATGGCTATAACGTTGTAACCGGTGGCCCAAAGGAGATTTTGCTGCATTTTAGAGGCAGTATGTCTTGAAAGCTCAAAAATAGCAACCACATCTCTGGGGTCGTTTTTGACTAAAACTATGTCTGCTGCCTCGATGGCCACTTCTGTACCAGCACCAATGGCTATGCCCAGGTTTGCCTCAACGAGAGCAGGAGCATCATTAACCCCATCACCTACCATAGCAACCTTAAGACCTCTCCCCTTTAATTCCCTTATTTTTTCAGCCTTTTCATGGGGTAAAACTTCGGCAAAGAATTCATCGAGGTCAAGCTCCTTTGCTACCCACTGAGCAACCGAACGACTGTCACCAGTCAACATCATCACTTTTTTGCCCAACTTCCTTAACATAGAAACGGCTTCTCTCGATTCTTTACGAACAATATCGGCAAGAGCTATGGCGCCGACAGGTTCATCTCCTTGAAGCAGGATTACTACTGTTTTACCTTCTTCGGCAACTTTCTGGATAGTTTCGGGAATGTTATTCCCTCTTTTGTCTCTCAAAAAAGCAGTAAGACTGACTATACGATAGGTGCTTTGCCCTATGTTGCCCTCTACTCCTTTGCCTGGAAAGTAGCGAAAATCTTTGACTTCCACGAGCTTTTGACCCCGATTTTTAGCCTCTCTCACGATTCCCTGAGCAATGGGATGTTCCGAAAAAACCTCCAGACTGGCTGCAAGGCCAATAATTTCTTCGCTATTCAAACCTTTATCAAAAGGAATTATATCGGTTACTCCAAACTTGCCTTCGGTTAAAGTTCCGGTCTTATCGAAAACCACTGCTTCAACATCCTTAGCGTTTTCAAAAGCGGTACGGTCTCTTATCAGCAATCCCCGACGTGCTGATATATTGGTAGACACCGCGACTACAAGGGGGATAGCCAAACCTAAAGCATGAGGACAGGTAATAACCATGACGGTAACCATGCGTTCCAGAGAAAAAGCGAAGTCAGCTCCGGAAACCAACCAGCTAATAAGAGTCGAAAGTCCTGCAACAATGGCAGCGACAGTTAACCACAAAGCGGCGCGATCCGCAATATCTTGCGTTCTGGACCTGGTTTCCTGAGCCTTCTGCACCAGTTCTATGACCTGAGCAAGATAAGTTTCTTTCCCCGTCTTGCTTACTCGAATTTTGAGAGTACCTTCTCCATTAACTGAACCCCCAATCACTTTGTCTTTGGGTGCTTTCTCCACGGGTTTGGATTCCCCGGTAAGCATTGCCTCGTTCACACTGGAGTGACCTTCTACCACTTCCCCATCGATGGGAATTTTCTCGCCAGGCCTAACCAGAACCAGGTCACCAGGTTTCAAAGCGGAAACAGGCACTTCTTTTACAGAGTTATCGTCAAGCAAAAGATGAGCTTCTGAAGGTAAGATTTTTACCAGTTCTTCCAGCGCTCGAGAGGCCCCCAGAACCGACTTCATTTCAAGCCAGTGTCCCAAAAGCATGATGTCGACCAGGGTAGTCAGTTCCCAAAAGAAGAACTTGCCCCGAAATCCGAATACAACCAAGCTTGAATAAACATAGGCAACGCTTATTGCCAGGGCAATAAGCGTCATCATTCCTGGGTTATGCTTTTTCAGCTCGGAGAAAACACCCCGTAAAAAGGGTAACCCTCCGTAAAAGAAAATAAAACTCGAAAGTAACCATAAAAGGAAGCTGGAACCTCTGAAAGTTAGCTCGAAACCCATAAAGTTCTGGATCATCGGTGAGAGCAAAAGAACAGGTATGGTTACAACCAGAGACACCCAAAATCTTTTTCTAAAATCGCTAACCATTTGCATGTGGTGTTCGTGATGAGAATGATGACTGATTTCCCCACCATGCGCATGGTGTAGAGAAGTTGTTCCCTCGTGGTGGTGATGGTGATTTTCCACAGACTTTCACCTCCAAGGTTAAAACAAATCAAGAAGTTCGATTATTTCCTAATAGCCCTACACTCTGGAAGTGCAAACCGCAAAATGTAGAATGTAGCGAGGCGGAGCAAGAGCCTCCCTGCTTTCCTGTGTTCTTCCTTTCAATTTTGAAGTACGCTGTTTTCTAAGAACCGTAATTTACTTAACAGGTAGCATTTTTGGTATAATTTAGAAATACTTTATCCGAAGACCAGTTGGGAGACTGTAAATTAAAACTCAAAGGGTGAAGAAGTCATGAAAGAAAAACGAGTTTTCATCTTTAATCCTGGACCAGCAGCCTTACCAATTCCGGTGCTGGAAGAAGTCAGAGAAGAAATGCTCAGCTTTCGGGGAACAGGCATGTCAATTCTGGAGATAAGCCATCGCTCCAAGGAATTTGAGGAAGTATTAAATACTGCCGTCCTGAGAATCAAAAGATTATTAAACCTTAATGACGATTTTGAGGTGGTATTTATCCAGGGGGGAGCAAGTCTCCAGTTTGCAATGGTTCCTATGAACTGTGCCCAGCCTGGAAAACCTATTGCCTATGTGGATACTGGGTACTGGTCTACCAAGGCAATACAGGAAGCCCAGCGCATCGTTGATGATGTATGCATCGTGGCCTCCTCGAAGGATAGAAACTACACTTACATTCCCAAGGAGATACCCATAGATGATAACTTTTCCTATTTGCACATTACTTCCAATAACACCATAAAGGGTACCCAGTGGTGGAAGTTTCCCAAAACGGGAAACATTCCTCTGGTAGCAGATATGTCTTCTGATATTTTCAGTAGAGTTTTTGATCCTCGTCCCTTTGGCATCATATATGCTGGAGCCCAAAAAAACGCTGGTCCGGCTGGAGTAACCATTGTAATCATTCGCAAAGATATGCTGGAACGCATTCCTAAAAATCTACCTACCATGCTCAACTATACTACCTTTGTAGAGAAAAATTCTTTATACAATACCCCTCCCTGCTTCGCAATTTACGTGGTAGAAAAAGTAGCCCGCTGGCTGGAGGAAAACATTGGTGGAGTGGCTGCCATGGAAGAAATAAATCGTAAAAAAGCAAACCTGCTTTACGGATACATAGACAGTCAGGATTTTTACCGCAACCCGGTGCAACCCGAAGATCGTTCCTGGATGAACGTAGTATTCAATCTCCCTTCTCCAGAGCTGGAAAAGCTTTTCGTTGAAGAAGCCACCCGTGAAGGTCTGGTGGGTTTGAAAGGGCATCGTTCAGTAGGTGGTTGTCGCGCCTCGTTGTATAATGGTGTTCCGCTGGAAGCAGTCGAGGTGCTGGTTGATTTCATGAAAGAATTTGCAAGACGCAATGGTTAATTTCTTTGGTCTTTGGAAATTTTTGTGATATAATGCTTAGCGCAAAAAGAGTGGGCGAATAGCTCAGAGGGAGAGCACTTGCCTTACAAGCAAGGGGTCGGAGGTTCAAGTCCTCCTTCGCCCACCAGTATTTTCAAGGCTCCAGCAACTTCATTTTCCACAGTTATCCTTCTCGACAGTACTTGCAATAGCAACAGGAAATAAAAAAATTTCACCACAATAGCCTTCTGGAAAGCTTTCATAAGCACTTTTAAGAAGCAAGGCTGAAAGGAGATTGAAGCAAGAACATTTGAACTCGACGAGATCAATAATTTATTAGTCGAAAACTGTTTGCGGTTTATAATCATCTTTGGGAGGAGTATTTTGAGATAAAGTATTTCCTCAAAAAGGAGGAATCAAAAATGACTTCCTCGGAACGTTTGCAAACAGCTTTGGCTCATAAAGAACCAGACAGAGTACCTCTTGACCTGGGAGGTATCGTTTCGGGAATTACCCTCTATGCCCATCGTAATCTTTGCAAGTTCCTGGGAATTCAGGAGGAAGAAACATTGGTTGATCGAGTTCAGTACCTTGCCAAGCCGGCTTCGACAATTCTGGAACAATTTGATATTGACACCCGTTACGTATACGATGTAATACCCTACCAGGTATGGTCCCACGACACAGAAGGAACGACCTGGAAAGACAGTTGGGGCGTGGAACGCCGCTTTACTGGACTTTACTACGATATGACCTCGCACCCTTTAGCTAAAGTAAGTAGTCTGGAAGAACTGAAAAAGTACGTGCCACCTGAACCATCAATCGATTTCTTTAAGAAGGCCCGAGGCGAAGCCGAGGTACTGAAAAACAGCGATAAAGCAGTTATTATAAATTGTATCGGTTCTTGTTTTGAATTCGCCTGGTATTTACGCGGTTTTGCTCAGTTTATGATGGATCTTGTCTTTCAACCAGGACTTGCATGTAGCATTATGGATATCATGCTGGATTTTCAGTTACAGCAATTTAATTTGCTTCTTCAAGAAGCGGGTACTTTAATAGATTTAGTGCTGGTAGGAGATGACCTTGCTACCCAAAATTCTCCTTTAATATCTATTGAGATGTATCGCAAGTATGTCAAACCCAGACAGAAAAAACTTTACGAGTTTATCAAAACAAAGACTTCTGCGCCCCTTCTTTATCACTCCTGTGGAGCAATCGCTGATTTTCTTGAAGATCTTGTAGAAATAGGTGTTGAAGTAATCAACCCTGTTCAAGTTTCTGCGAGTGGTATGGACCCCAAATGGCTTAAGAAGAATTTTGGAGAAGCGCTTTCCTTTTGGGGTGGCATTGATACCCAGAGAGTGCTTCCCTTTGGAACCCCTGAGGAAGTACGGGAAGAAGTCCGACGCAGGATAGATGAACTGGCGCCTGGTGGAGGATATGTCCTCTGCACAGTACATAACATTCAAGCTGATGTCCCACCGCAAAATATCGTTGCTATGTATGAAGAGGCTCTTTCATATGGAACTTACTAAATAGAGCAACCATACTCAAGGCATTTTTCGAGACTCAAAGAGTGCTGTCAAAATTATAGCTTCTTATATTTCCTTCTTTATTCCAGACAGGATGGTTTCGCATCCTCAATGGGTTGCCAAGCAGCGATATATACGTAGTAATCAGGTATATTCCATGCGTACTCTCTTTTGTAGATAAGATAAATTTCCAACTTATAACGAGTTTGAGCCTTGAATACATCAAGATTGTTTCCCCTTACACCTGCAACATGGTAAAACGGACCGGAACGGGTCATTCCAACAACTTCAAGGATGGAACCTATACCAGAGGGGGGAACCACAATTTCTGCTTCCCGAAACTCAGGTGGCATGAGTACTCCGAATTTTTCGTCAAAGAGGTCTATAGCTCTTTCCTGACCTTCGAGAAGGTACTCCTCGGGTTTCATGTTCTCGAATATATCCAGCATCTTTTCAAGATAATCTATTTTTTTCTCTTTCTGTTCGTCTTCTCTTTTCTCATAGCGGTCTATCTCCATGGAAATGGCGCCTAAGGTAGCTTTGATGAGCTCAGATTTAAGTTCCAGGTTCTGCTCTTCTGCCTTGTTTTCCTCCACCAGAACACCGCTTGATTTCACCAGGGAATCATTGTCTGTTTCTGCAAGACCCGCAGTAGTTAGCAAAAAAAACAAGAGAAGTGTAATCAGGATGAATGCACTGGAAGTTTCCCCTTTTTTCATTCCTAACACCCTTTCTTAACTCAAGGACTTTAAAACTGGCTGGACACATACCTTGCTTTGAGTTCCTGTATCATGTCTTTGTTTTTCTGGTTACCAAAGTAGGAAATTGAAATGGGAATGTTTTCCTGAGATGGACCTCCGTGAAAGAAAGTACCACTGTACAGCACTCGGTTCGACCAGTAAAGTGTGGCTTCAAGATAAAAGCGATACTCACCAGGCATAACCGGGTTTCCACGCTGATCTCTACCATCCCAGACATACACTTGTTTTCCGCTGGGCGGAGTTGCCCCCGATACAGCGTCAACCTCAGTCTTCTTCAACTGAGGCCTTGCCTTACTTACCCACGTCGGCAGACAGTCTTTTCGAAAAGTGTACCCTCCTCTGGCAGTAAAGCTGGTTACAAAAACCGTCTTTATCAAATTACCGGTCTTATCCTCTATCCATATTGCGTATTGGCTAGAAGCAATACCTTTTCTCTGAAATTTAAAGGATATTTCCAGAAAACCCGGTCCTCTCCAGGTGGGATTTTCATCGGCAGTTTCCGGGTTTGGGGAGGAAACCACGGATGAAGCTTTGCCTTCAACACCTGAAAACCCATCCGATACAAACAACCCAAAAATTGCCAGACAAGAGAGCATGAAAATTCTCACTCCTTTACCAAACCAGCCATGTGTCTTTCTCAACTTCATTCCCATTCTCTTTGTCATTAGGAAGAAACTCTGTATCATGGTCAAAAGCTTTTCCACTAAGCTGTAGAAGCCGTATTTTACTCTATTTTACAGTAATTCTCCTCTTGAACCTTTTGTTCCACAGCTGCAATTGGGGATTGATTTTAAATGACCTGGGTTCAGAAATTAACTCATGAAAAACGTAGAACGAACGCAGCTCGCTTTTAGAAATGTTGAGATGCAGGCGCTCCTTTTTGCCTTTTTCGGGATTATTCACTCTTTTCTTCCTCCCCCAGTCTCTTTCTCATCTGCGTATCAGCCTGTAAATTCTGAAGTGAGTAGTAGTCCAGAACCCCAAGCTTTCCCTCTCTCAAAGCATGGGCCAGGGCTCGAGGAACTTCTGCTTCAGCTTCGACCACCTTTGCCCGCATCTCCTGGGTGTAAGCTTTCATTTCCTGTTCTCTGGCGATTGCCAGAGCTCTTCTCTCTTCGGCTTTGGCTTGAGCCACGCGTTTATCAGCCTCAGCCTGGTCGGTTTGCAGTCGGGCGCCGATATTCTGTCCCACATCAATATCTGCAATGTCGATGGAAAGAATCTCAAAGGCAGTACCTGTATCAAGACCTTTGTCCAGAACTGTTTTGGAAATGATATCCGGATTTTCCAGAACTTCCTTATGGCTCCTTGAGGAACCGATAGTGGTAACAATTCCCTCTCCAACTCGAGCAATGACTGTAGCTTCGGTAGCTCCTCCAATCAAGCGATCTATGTTGGTCCTTACCGTAACTCGGGCTTTAACCTTGAGTTCAATGCCGTCTTTGGCCACCGCTGCAACCACTGGGGTTTCGATTACTTTGGGGAGAACACTCATCTGGACCGCTTCGAGGACATTGCGACCAGCGAGGTCGATAGCGCAGGTTTTTTGGAAAGAAAGAGGAAGGTTTGCTCTCTCTGCAGCAATAAGGGAAATCACCACTCTGTCCACGTTTCCTCCAGCAAGATAATGGGCCTCAAGTGCTCCCACACTGAGGTCCAGACCCGCTTTGGTAGCTTTAATGAGAGGAAGAATTATTTTTGCCGGTGGGACTCTTCGTAACCTCATACCAATAAGAGTTACGATGCTCACTTTGACTCCCGCCGCCAGTGCCGAAATCCAAAGCCCCAGGGGTACCAGGGTAAAAAACACTACTGCGAGCACCAGAATTATTATTGCCGGCAAGAGATACAAACCAAAGTCCACTCTCCTCAGTCCTCCTTTTTTCTGATGACTATTATTTTGTTACCCCGCACTTCGTCTACCACCACTTTCTCACCAGCTCTGATAAACTCTCCCCTACTGATAGCATCGTAGGATTTACCATCGATTTCTATAACTCCAGCTGGACGAAGTATGGTTTTAGCCGTACCCACTTGGCCCAACAGCGCCCGGTATGGTGAAGTCTCTTGATTTTTTTCTGGAGGAGAAACCTTTTCCTGAAGCCCCAACCTGCTCCAGATAGGATTTTTGGGAAGGAAGAAAAGTCCAACCAAAAAGATTACTCCCATGATGGCAAGATAAAGGAGCATTTCAAGAATAACTGTTCCTCGGAAGAGAATTCTGGTAGTTCTCAGCACCAGGTACAGCGACATCACCAAAGCGACAATGCCAGACACACCAACAATGCCAAAACCTGGAATTACCAAGATTTCAATAGCTAAAAGAGTAATTCCGGCAATAAAGAGAATCAGAGGTTCCCATCCTGATAACCCTGCTACATACCTTCCTCCAAAAAATAAAGCTGTAGCAGTAATTCCCACAGCCCCAGGTATACCGAAACCAGGAGTCATGATTTCAAGGAAGATACCGCCGAAAGCAAGTAGAAGGAGAAGGGGAACTATCGCAGGATGAGTTAAGAATCGAGCTAGCAATTCAGACCAGGAAGGAGTAAGGGAAATCAAGGGACCATCAAACCCCAGTTGTTCCAAAACTTCTTTCTGAGTGCGAGCTATACCGTCAACCGCCTTGTGTTGCAGAGCCAGATAAGCAGGGAGAGTCAAAAGCGCTCCCTTTTCCTTCAATCCCTCGATTTCCACATTGCGGTCAACCATAGCGGCAAAAATAGTGGGATCTCGCTCTCTTGCCTGAGCCAGTGCTTCTATCTGGGCACGGATAGCAGAAACAGTTTTAGGGTCTGGTTTCTCTACATCTTCTTGTCCAGAACGAGGTTCGCTGGCGCCAATACTCCCATCAGGAGTGATAAAAATTTTTTCACAGGAAAGAGCTATGAACACTCCTGCAGACCAGGCCTTTGAATTTACGAAAGCTACCGTTTTAATGGGTGCTTTAAAAATTAGGTCTTTTATAAAAAGCATGGCGTCCACTCTACCACCAAAGGTGTCGATTTCAAATATCACTGCCTGAGCGTCACGTCTTTGAGCTTCTTCCAGTGCTCTCTTTACAAAGCTGGCCAAACCCCATTCCACTGCCCCCACATCAGGAATATCTTTGAGAGGCACCCAGATTATCGGCTGTTCAGCGAGGGCAGAAGAAGATACTGCAAGAAGAATAATCAGTATAAAAAATACTATAAGGACTTTTCCAAAAAAGTTATCCATGTACATTCATAACCCAGAAAGTGGGAAGATTTATTCCCGAAAGTCTGAGAAGCCAGAAATCAATCTTTTATCAGGCTTTTTAGGTGCAAAAGGAGCTTCTTTCAAAAGAAATGCTACAACTTTCCAGTTCCCGGGATAAACCGGGAACCGGAAAGGATATCGCATATAGTAGAGTGTAAACCTAAAGTGACATTTCCAGAATGTTAAGCACGTCTTGCTTGTAAAGTTTTTTGGTATAACCAAGTGGTCCCAGACGAGTAGCGTGTTCGGCCATGCGTTCCAAGTTTTCTCTCCCAATACCCACTTCTTTCAGACTAACCGGTGCCCCAATTTCAGAAAACCATTGCTTGGTCCGCTCAATGCCAGCGAGTGCAATCTCTTTCACGTCCTTACCTTCTCGAGAAATACCCCATACTTTTTCTGCGAATTGTGCAAACTTTTCGGGTATTACATCTATGACATACTTCATCCACTGCGGAAAAAGAATTGCCAACCCTGCTCCATGCGGAATATCATAAAGAGCGCTGAGTTCGTGTTCTATCTGGTGTGTTGCAAAATCACCACAGGCTCCTGCTTCAATGAGGTGGTTGAGAGCCAGAGTGCTACACCACATGATATTTGCTCTGGCATCATAGTCATCAAGTTTTTTCAGAACCCTATGTGTATTTTCAATCAGCGTAAGCATTATTCCTTCTGCAAAGCGATCCTGGAGTGGTGTCTCGGGAACTGGATGGAAATACTGTTCGAAAACATGGGCAATGATATCCACGATGCCATACACGGTATGCTCTCGGGGCACAGTAAGCGTGTTAACCGGGTCTAGAATTGAAAAATCAGGAAAGAGGACCGGGTGCTTTACCGCAAGTTTTTCCTGGGTCTCTTCATTAGAGATGACTGCATTGCGATTCATCTCTGAACCTGTTGCAGCAAGCGTGAGTACACAGGCGAGAGGAAGTTTTTCCTTAGGCTCGGCCTTGCCTGTGAAAAAGTCCCAGGGGTCACCATCGTACTTTGCCCCCAGAGCGACTATTTTTCCAGTATCCAGAACACTTCCTCCACCTACAGCGAGCACCAGGTCAATGTTTTCTTGCTTGCAAATTTTAACTCCCTCTCTAACTTTGGAAATCAGGGGATTGGGTTTGACACCACCAAGCTCATAAACCAGCAACCCTTCCTCCTTAAGGAGGGACAGTATCTTATCATAGAGGCCAGTTTTTTTGATACTTCCTTGACCATAAATGAAGAGAATCTTTTCGCCATACTTTTTGCATTCCTTACCCACCCGTTTCGTTTCATCTTTCCCAAAGATTACCCTGGTAGGATTCTGATATTCGAAGTTGAGCATAATTCTTCCCTCCGCGTCAAAGCGTTTTGTTGATATTATACAGCATTCAGCCAAATTGCTGGTTTTTCTCAACCAGCATCGCTCCGGCTTGACACCCCCGTAGGGAGGGTGTACAATTAAATACACACCCCCATAGGGAGGGATTGAAAATGAGAAAAAATGAAAATCAGCAAGCCAGAAGATTGCAAATAAAGATTAAAGGGATGCATTGCTCAGGATGTGCTGCCAGCATAGAAAAAACCCTTGCCAGGAGAAGCGACGTATTGAAAGCTTCTGTAAGCTTCACGACCCAGACCGCAACACTTGAGGTGAAAAAAAACGCAAACCTTGATTCCATCAAACAGGAAATAAAAGAACTTGGGTATGAGGTGGAAGATGAATCAGAGCTAACCAAGATTCATCTGAGAATTGAGGGTATGAAATGCCCGAGTTGTGTCAAAGGAATTGAGAGTTCGCTAAAGAATCTGGAAGGAATTAAAGAGGTTCACATAGAGCTTCTCCCAGGTACCGCAACTATCGTTTTTCAGCCAGAAAAAATTCAATATTCAACCATAAGAGATTTTATCGAAAGTCTTGGATACCACGTTAAAGAGGATCAAAACAACCAGCCCGAGGGTGATCAAAAAGAGCTCTCCAAGGCCAGACAAAAATTAATCCTAAGCTGGGTTTTCACCGCGCCCCTGGTAGTTTTGATGTTGTTTAAAATGGTGGCAGGAGTTGAAGTAGCTTTTTATCTTGGCTGGGAGTTGCTCCTGAGTTTTCCAGTCATATTCGTCGTTAACTATGACAGTATACGCCGAGCCGGGAAGCTAATTTTAAAGGGCAAAACAAACATGGATACTCTTATCGCTGTTGGCTCTTTAGCCGCTTATCTTTCTGGCGTAATCAGACTACTAGGAAAACCAGTGGAGAGCTTTGCCGGTGTCGGAGCAATGATCGTTTCCTTTCACCTCATTGGGCGCTTTCTCGAAACCTCCTCCAGACACCGCGCTACCCGGGAAATCGCTGCCCTGATTGAAATGAAACCCCAAATAGCACACCTGAAAAAGGACGAAGGAGAAGTTATTGATGTGGCTGCGGAAGAACTCAAGGTTGACGATCGAGTAGTGATAAAACCTGGCGAAAAAATTCCCCAGGATGGGATAATTATCTCGGGTAGAACCACTGTGGACGAATCCATGGTTACTGGAGAACCTCTTCCCGCTGTTAAGCAGGAAGGCGATTTTATCATAGGCGGCACCATTAACCTGGAAGGCTTTGTGGAAGCCAGGGTCGTCCGAATAGGAAGAGAAAGCTTTTTGAGTCAGGTTATCGAGCTGGTTAAGGAAGCACAGAGCACTAAAGTACCAATACAGGCTTTTGCCGATAAAGTGGTGGGCATTTTCACTCCTCTGGTTCTGAGCCTGGCACTGGCTTCCTTTGTGGTTTGGTATTTCTTACCGGGAGTATTGCAAAATGCTGTTCTGACTTGGAGCAAGCTGTTGCCCTGGGTACCTCCAGATCTTGATCCTTTTTCGAGAGCTCTCTTTGCAAGCATTTCCACCCTGGTTATTGCCTGTCCCTGTGCCCTGGGACTGGCAACACCAATGGCCTTACTGGTGGGAAGCGGAGTTGGCGCAAGACGTGGTATCCTTTTTAGGGATGGTCGCGCTATCCAGCTCCTTAGAGAAATAAAAACTGTGTTTCTTGACAAAACAGGAACTCTAACCCTGGGAAAACCAGAGGTGACGGAGTTCGTTTTAAACCCCGCACTCTCTCCAAACCGCTTTTGGGAGGCAGTTTACGCACTCGAAGAGCGTTCAGAACACCCTTTGAGTAAAGCAATCGTTGAGTACATGAAGAAAAAGGGGCTGAAGTCCGACACCTTTCCAAAGGTAGAAGAGTTCAGGGTAGAACCGGGAAGGGGCGTTACGGGTCTTGTAAACGGCGAAAGAATATTTATAGGCAATCATCGCTTCTTTGAAGAGAACCAGCCTGAGAACTTCGACCTCTCTTTTATAGAATTTCTTGCTAGAGCGGGTACTACAGTGATCATTTTTACTCGTAAGGAATTCTGGGGAGCTTTCAAGTTTAGAGATACCATCAAAGAAGGGAGCAAAGAAAGCATCAACCGTCTGAAAAACATGGGCAAAAAGGTTGTGCTCCTCACTGGCGACAGCGAAGAAGCTGCTCTCGAGGTGGCTAAAAACCTTGGCATAGAAGAGATAGCCTCCAGGCTCCTACCTCAGGATAAAATGAGGATCATCGAAGAGCATCAAAAGAAAGGTAAAAAAGTGGCCATGGTTGGCGATGGCATTAACGATGCTCCTGCTCTCAAGAAAGCCGATGTAGGGATTGCCATGGGAGCTGGCACCAACATAGCCCAGGAAAGCGGCGATATAATTCTTGTGCGCAATGACCTGCGTTCCTTAGAAGAAGCGTTCCTCTTATCCGAAGCTATTTTCAAAAAAATCAAGCAAAATCTTTTCTGGGCCTTTTTCTATAACCTTATTGCCCTGCCTCTTGCTTTCCTGGGAGTTTTGCATCCGGTAATTGCCGAAATAGCTATGGGTTTCAGTTCCTTAAACGTAATCCTTAATTCGCTCCGCTTGCGGAAGTTCACTGGAGGTCCTGTTAGGACTCATAGTTTCTCAAACTGGTCTTTGCCAGCTCCACATATAGGACAGACCCAATCTTCGGGCAACTCTGCAAATGGGGTGTTGGGGCTGACACCTGAGTCAGGGTCGCCAAAGCGGGAATCGTAGATATAGCCACATATTTTGCAGCGATAGCGCTCTGAAATAGCTGCGGCTTCCTCTCCTTCGTGGTAGGTGGCCGCAGTACGTGGTACCTTGCCCCCTTTCACATCGCGGTAATAACCATAGGTCATGACTTCCTTAGAAGAATCCAGAAAATCCGTTTCGACTACTTCACCCAGGAATATAAAATGAGTGCCTGCGTCCAGAACTTTGATCACTTTGGCCTCTATGTAAGCTACGCTGTACTCAGAAAGCAAGGGTACTCCTGTCTTGCCTTTGAAATGTTTTACTTCGGCAAACTTATCAATATTCCTGCAGCTTTTAAACCCAAAAAGACCAATGACCTGAAGAGGTGTGTCCTTTTCCAGCACCGAAATTCCAAAATAACCACTTTCCTTGATAAGTTCTTGAGTGTAACTCTCCTTGTTTACACTGGCTACGATTTGAGGGGGAAAGGCAGTGACCTGAACCACAGCGTTAACAATGCAACCGCCTCTTTTCTCTTCGAGGGCGGAAGAAATAACGTACATTCCACAATTGACCGAAAAAAGCGCATCAAGATTCATCTTGGTATTTTTTTCCTCCTTCTCAAAGGTCCGCTGAGGAGTTCCTCAGCGGACCTTTTTAGGTTCACTTTCTGAAAACAATCAAACGCTACCTGAAAGCTCAGCTAGTTTCTGCATTACTTCCCGGGTTGACCGATAAAGCTCTTTAAACAGTTCGTAGTAGCGAGTGTAAATCTGGTGACGTTCAACATCGACTTCAATGACCGGTCTAAAGCTTACCCAATCTTTTATTCTCTCTGGCTTGTCGATCACTCCAGTACCAAGACCGGCGAGAAAAGCATCTCCGAAAGGTGCTTCGACATCTTTGGAAAGGCGCTTCATGTTAAAGCCGGTTACATCAGCAAATATTTGTACCCAGAAACTGGAGCGAGCAACACCTCCCACGATCCAGCACTCGGGATTGAGCTTCATTCCAGTCTTAAGGGCTTCTTCCATGTTATGACGCAGTGAATAGGCAGCTGCTTCAAGCATGGCCCGATAGACATGGGCACGGTTGTGATAGAGCGAAAGACCCAGAATGGTTCCTCTCGCGTCAGGGTCCCAGATGGGGGAACGTTCGCCCATGAAGTATGGTAGAACCAGAATGCCCGCACTGCCAGGAGCAATATCTTTTGCCTGCAACTCAAGCAACGTATAAGCTGATATGCCAGTGTTCTGCTCCACTTCTTTTTCGTAACGACCAAACTGGTCTCTAAACCAGCGGGCAAGGGCACCAGAGGTGGCACTACCACCAAAAGTATAAATGAGTTTATCATCATAAACAACGTACGGAAAACTGACCAAACCCGGAGTCAAATACTCTCCACCATGTACAGTTCCCCAACACATGGAGGTACCTGCCATGGCAACGTGTTCTCCCGGTTCAAGAACCCCTGCACAGAGTTGCGCCACGGGAGCGTCCACACCACCTGCTACTACTGGTGTCCCCTCCAAAAGTCCCATAGCTTGAGCAAACTCCTTGTTGAGCTTGCCAGCTACATCCGAAGATTTAATGATTACTTCAGGCAGCATCCTGCGAGGAATACCCAGGATTTCGCACATTTCATCTGACCAAGTGCGCTTGTGAATATCAAAAACTCCTCCAATATTGCCGGCCGAAGAAAAATCGGTAATTAAATTTCCTGTAAAACGATATATGACGTAATCTTTAGGAGTAACAAACTGGTAGATTTTGTTCCATATCTCAGGAAGATTGTTGCGTATCCACATCATTTTGGTAAAACCATAATAGGAATCCACATAATTGCCAGTTATACCAAAAATCTTTTCCAGAGGCACATTATCTTTAACCCATTGCGTTTCTTTGCGGGCTCTCCGGTCCATCCAGATGAGACAGGGATAAAGGGGTTGTACTTTATCATCTACCGGGATTCCGGACCCTCCGTAAAGCCCACTCAAAGCCAGCCCAGCAATTTCTTGAGGTTTAACTCCCGATTTCTTTACACATTCAGCGATAGTCTCCACCACTGCTTCAAGCCATACGTCGGGCCACTGTTCTGCCCAGGAAGGGCGAGGGGTTATCACCTGATACTCACGAAAGGCATCGGTAATAAAGTTACCCTTCTCATCAACCATTACTGTTTTGGTTCCCTGAGTTCCAATGTCTGTTCCCAAAAGGTACATTTTACACCTCTCCTCAAGAATATTTTTCTTTTTATTGTATCATTATTGAAAGGGCAACTAAGACAATGAGGAGGAAAAATATGCTGCGCGAAAGGTTGAAAAAAGGAATTGTTGTTTTCGATGGTGCGATGGGCACTCGCCTCCAGGAAAGGGGTCTTAAAGCTGGACATCCACCAGATGAGTGGAACATTTCGCATCCTGAAGAGGTTCTAGCTGTACACATAAGTTATGTAGAAGCCGGTTCAGATATGATTCAAACCAATACTTTTGGTTCGAACCGCTTGCAGCTTAAAAGGCACGGACTCGAAGATAGGATAAAGACTATTAACCAAAAAGCAGTGCAAATTGCAAAAGAAGCTCTTAGAGAAAATGTTCTACTTGCTTCCTCAATAGGTCCCTTGGGAGAGTTTTTGGAGCCTTTTGGTGACCTGACCAGAGAAAAAGCCAGGGATACTTTCAGGGAGCAGATGGAAATTTTGAGAGAAGAAGGTATTACAATTTTTCACTTGGAAACTTTTTCTTCTTTACAGGAAGCTTTAATCGCTGTAGAAGTGGCTCTGGAGTTGAAGGCTGAAATCATAGTCAGTTTAACCTTTCAAAAGCGAGGAGATGGCACCTTCACCACGTTGATGGGTGAAACCCCCCAAAGAGTATCCTTTACCTTGCAGGATTTACCCGTAGCGGCCATTGGTTCCAATTGCGGAACCGGCATCCATGAAATGCTTTTTCTCGTGCAAGAATTGCGCAAACATTACCAGGAGGGCTTTATTTCCTGCAAACCTAACGCAGGGATACCCCGGATCGAGGGAGATAAAATTCTATATACTGAAACTCCCCAAGATTTCGCCCAGGTAACTCAGGAACTAATCAAAGTGCCAGTGAATATAATCGGAGGCTGTTGTGGGACCACGGCTGAGCACATAAAAGCTATTCGAAAAACAGTTGACGACTATTCTGCTTCAAAAAGAGGTTGAATAGAAAAATAAAAGGGACAAGCCACACCGGGCTGCTGCAAGGGTAGTGTTAGTTACCCTTGCAGCAGAATTTTAACTCCTACTGCTACGATAGCCACTCCACCCAGGAGCTCGGGATGGGGGATGAAAGCCTTACCGAAGCGATGCCCCAGTGACACCGCAAGGTAGCTCATCAATGCGCATACCACCCCTATAATCAGAGCGCGTGCGTATATGGCATTTCCCATAAACGCAAAGGAAAATCCCACTGCCAGGGCATCAATGCTGGTAGCCAAAGAAGCTAACAGCAGTGGTATTCCCTTGCTGAAATCCACATTCTCCTCAGGTCTGTTTTTTAAGCCCTCCCAAAACATTTTAATGCCTACAAAAAGCAAAATGAGAAAAGCCACTAAGTGATCAAAACTTGAGACATAGTGCAAGGTTGTAGCTCCAGCAAAAAAACCCAGGATGGGCATTCCAAACTGGAATGCCCCAAAAGAAAGTGAGAGACGCAACTTTGCTCCCAGAGGACATACCTTCTGGCACATCCCAAACACCAGGGAAAGTGAAAAAGCGTCGAGCCCTAATCCAAAGGCGACTACAAAGACCTCTAACACAATGCATGCACCTTGGGGTCCGATTTATTCACACCTGACGTGCAAAGTTTGCTGCTTCCAAAACTGCGTGATAAATTTTGCGAGGACTTCTTGCATCACCTACAAGGTATACTTCGTTGATCCTTCCTTTCAACGCTTCAAAGAGCTCTCTCCGTGGTCGAGTGCCCAGAGCAAAAACCAGGTAATCAACATGCAATTCAGATGTTTGGGGATCGGCTTCGCAGAGGTACACTACCCTCCCCCCAATTACATCCATGCATTTGGTATTACTCATAATGATTATATTGCCTCTTGCATTCAGTTCCTTCAAAAGCTCTATGCGGGTTATAACTTCTGCATCCTGGGCAAGCTGAGGTAGCATTTCTAAAAGGTACACTTTGTTATCCAGGTCCGAAAGATACAGTGCGGTTTCACAACCTACCATACCTCCGCCTATAACTGCTACTTCCTTCTTAGAAGGAGTGATTTTACCTTTTAAAACATCCCAGGCTGTGGTGCTGATAGCGGCTTCCAGTTGCGAAAATTCGGGGATTATGGGCTCACCACCCGTCGCAACAAAAACCACATCAGGTTCCATAGCCAGAATCTTGTCGGGGGTAGCCTCTTCGCCGGTAATTACCCGGACTTTAAGCTTCTGAAGCATTCTCTCCAGGTATTGGAGGAACCAGCGGATTTTATCTTTGCCTGGTGCAGTGGCTGCCAGGAGGAGTTGACCACCAAGTCTTTCTTCCTTCTCTATTAAAACAACCTCGTGCCCCCGTTGAGCACAGAGCATTGCTGCTTCCATTCCAGCCGGACCTCCACCAACAACCACTACTTTTTTGGAGCAAGTAGCCAAGTCCTGCCTGCCCCAAGAAAATTCTCTTCCTGCCCAGGGGTTTATTGCACAGTGAACCTTACCGTTGGCAAACAGCTCTCCTATGCATCCTACATTACAGCTTATACAGTAGTTAATATATTCCTCTTCTCCCCGAAACGCTTTTTTAGGCCATTCTGGATCTGCTATCAAACCTCTCCCTACCGCTACAAGATCTGCCTTGCCTTCAGCAAGAATTTTTTCCGCAAATTCAGGATGCCTTATAACTCCAACCGTTACGATGGGTAGAGAAACTTCTTTCTTAAGGGCTTCGGCCAAATACACTCGCCAGCCTTCTTCATAGTTTACCGGTTCTACAATGGTGCTGACCGACTCGTATATTCCACAGCTTACGCTAAGGTAATCAATCCCTTTTTCTTCAAGGTGTTTGGCAATAGCTTTACCCTGTTCAAGATCAATTCCTCCCGGCACAAACTCGTCAACGCTAAGACGTACTCCTACCACAAAATCTTCTCCGGTCAGCTGTCTTATACCGTCGATTATCTCGTCAAGAAAGCGCAACCTGTTTTCGAAACTTCCTCCATACTCATCGGAACGCTTATTGGTGTAGGGAGATAGAAACTCGTTGATCAGGTAGCCGTGCGCGGCATGAATTTCCACCCCATCAAAACCTGCCAGCTTTGCTCTCAAGGCAGCTTGAACAAATTTGTCAACAAGAGATTTAATTTCATCTGTGCTTAGCTCTCTTGGCTCCACACCGAGAAATTTGCAGGCAATAGGAGATGGAGCTACTGGCTGGAGACCAGAGGTTGTCGAAGGTGTACATTGCCGCCCTCCGTGTTGAATTTGCAAAAAGGTTTTTGCTCCCTCAACGTGTATCGCCTCAGCGAGAGCTTTTAATCCTGCCAGGAACTTGTCGTCGTCTACAGCTATTTGAGAAGTTAAGCTCCTTCCCTGGTACATATCTACCTGCGCATTTTCGATAATAATAAGTCCCACTCCGCCTGCAGCCCTGAGACGGTAATACTCTATAAGTTCCGAAGTAACTTCCCCAAAAGCACTACCCAGGTTAGTAGCCATAGGTGGCATTACAATCCGATTTCTGAGTTCTACTTTCTTAATTGTCAGTGGTGAAAAAAGATTAGGATACTTCATTTAAGAAACCTCCTTAAGGGCTTCAGCTAATCTGAGGGCTGTGCCCTGTATTTCATAATACTCTTCTATCAATTCAAGCAACTTATCTCTCAAAATGCTCCGAGCACTTTCTATATTACCACCCTCTTTTAGGCCTTTTTCATAAGCCTGGCGAATTTCTGTTCCCACGTTGATTTTGGTAATACCATTGCGAATTGCTTCTTGAACATACTCTTTCTTAATACCCGAGCCTCCATGTAAAACCAGGGGTATTTGGGTACGTCTTGCTATTTCCTTCAGCCACTCTATATTGAGACGCGCTTCCACCTTCTTCTGGTCTTTTGCGGCTCCACTTATTGCACCGTGAATATTGCCTACTGCTACTGAAAGCCAATCCACCCCTGTTGCCTTGACAAATTTTTCCGCATCCTCGGGAGAAGTAAAACCTTTTCCCGAAGCAAAAAGTTCCTCATAAGGAGGCAAAGGTCCTTTCTCGTGTCCCAGGACGGCTCCAAGCTCGGCCTCCACACATACTCCCTGGGGGTGAGCCATTGAAACCACTTCCTGAGTAACACGGACGTTTTCCTCAAAAGGTAAGCGGGAACCATCGATCATTACTGAATGATAGCCAAGACGAAGCGCTTCTTGGATGAGTTCTCTCCAGTCTACTGGATTCCCTTCTTCATCAATGACCGGAACATGGTCCTGGTGCAAACGGGCCAGGGAAAGGTCTTCCCAGCGAGCATATTCTTCTTTGACCGCTTTAAAGCTTTCAGCACCAAAACGCATAATATCTGGACGGGATACTTCCAGCAAAGCAAAAGTGCGGGTTTCTCTCAGGACATCAAATATGGTTTTTACCATTGGAAGGTGAGCAATGTTGAAAGCAGGAACCAGGATGTGTTTCCGATAGGCTGCTTCCATAATCCTGCCAATCGAAGCCGCTTTTAGAGTTTCCTTCCATTCTTGTTGCATTTTTTGAAAACACCTCTTTTCTGATTTGATGTATCTGGTAAGCACCATAAACGCCGATACACTCAGAAATATAACCAACGACTTTCTCGATAAAAGTCCTTCCGGTAATCATTGTATCAAAAGCTGAGGCTTTATATAATAGAGAAAACCCAATACATATTTAGGAGACTGAAAAGATGATTCGAAAGGGCAGGGTTTTGGTGATTGGCGGTACCGGCCATATAGGAAGTTTTCTGGTGCCGATGCTTGTAAGCGAAGGCTATGAAGTAGTGGTTTTGACCAGGGGATTGACGCAACCTTTCCCTCATAACTTTCTTTTCTCAAGGGTTAGCACTGAAATTATCGACCGTTACCAAGATGAACAGAGTGGCCGATTACAGAATATTATTAAGAAATACCAACCGGAGGCAATTATCGATTTGATTTGTTTTGAACCTCAAAGCGCTGACTACCTGATTGAACTTCTTTCAGGAAGTGATGCCTTACTCCTTTCCTGCGGTACGGCCTGGGTATATGGTCCCGTGCAAAAGGTACCAGTTGATGAGGGCCATCCTCGTAACCCCCTGAACGACTATGCCCGAAAAAAAGCACTTATAGAGGAAAAACTGTTTCAGGCCTGCCATGCGGGAAAATTCCCTGTGGTCCTGATACACCCTGGACACATAACCGGTGCTGGCAAAACTCTGGTTACTCCCTTTGGTGACCACAACCCGGAAACACTGCAAAAAATAATTAATGGCGAGGAAATCTTTCTGCTTGATGGAGGATTTTCAACCCTGCACCATGTTCATCCCTTCGATGTTGCTCAACTGTTTGTAAAAGCCCTGAAATATCGAAAAAAAGCAATTGGTGAAAGCTTTAATTGTGGAGCTTCACATGCCATGACTTTCTACGGAATGGGTGTGTTTTTCGCTTCGCTCTTTGGAAAAGAACTGCGCTTCAGGTGTATTCAACTCGAAGAATATACGGAGCAATTTGGCTTTCCCGAAGAGGCTTACTATCATGTACGTCAGGGTTGTTGCATGTCGATAGAAAAGGCTCGAGAGCTTTTGGACTTCCAACCAGCCTATTCTCCAGAGCAAGCGATTATCGACGCTACCAATTACCTTTTGCAACAGGGAGTGTTAAAGGTCAAAAACAATGAGTAGTGCATTTAAAGAGTGCGACATCAGAGGTATTTATCCTGAGGAAATCAACGAAAACCTGGTCTGCGAGATAGGCAAGGCTTTTGCTTCCTTCTTTGAGCCACAAAGTGTGATAGTGGTGGGTGGGGATGTACGTTTAAGTACGCCCTCCTTGAAAAAAGCTCTCATAGAAGGCCTGGTTGCGGGTGGCTTGAAAGTTATCGACGTGGGAATAGTTCCCACTCCACTTTTCTACTTCATTGTAGAAACCACCGCTGCTTCTGGAGGTCTCATGGTAACCGCTTCCCACAACCCCCCACAGTATAATGGAATAAAGCTTGCTTTTGGGAAAATGCCACCCCGTCCAGAAGATATTCAAAAAATTGCGAAGCTGGTTGCAAAAGGGGGAAACCTCAAAAGGGCCAAGGGTGGACTGCTGGCTATGAATGAAGACTGGGAGAAACTGTATTTTTCCTATCTTTCAGAGAAGCTTCCCACACCAGATAGACCTCTGAAAATGGTTGTTGACTGTGGGAATGGTTGCTACTCTGGGGTTGCAACCAGGTTCCTCCGGGGGTTTGGACACCAGGTAATTGAGCTTTTTTGCGATCGCAACGGTGCTTTCCCCAATCGTTCGCCCAACCCTGCCTTGCCACAAAATTTACAAAAACTTTCTGAAATGGTCCACAGCCATAGGGCAGACCTGGGGATTGCTTTTGACGGCGATGGTGACCGAGTGGTTTTTGTCGATGAAAAAGGGCAGTTTGTGCAGGCCGAACACAGCATGATTTTCTTTATACGCAATTTTGTTCCTCCAGAAAGTGCTTTTATCTATGACTTAAAATGTTCCAATATCATTCCTCAGGAACTCAAGAAAAAGAATTGCCGCCCTCTTCCTGAACGCTCAGGTCATGCCTATATCAAAAGAAGACTGATAACAGAGGGAGCTTTCATGGGCGGTGAAATCAGTGGCCATTATTTTTTTGGAAATCTTGGCAGAGACGATGGTCTTTATGCTGCAACTCTTTTTAGCGCCCTGCTCTCGAGGCAGGAAGCATCGCTTTCCGAAATTCTTGCCCTGTATCCCGAACCCCATGTTACACCAGATATTCGAATACCCAGAGATCTTGAAGAACACCTGGTAGAAAAGATTCTGGAAACTATTTCTTCTTCAGAGGCTGAATTAATTACTATTGATGGAGTAAAAGCTCTCTGGCCTGATGGCTGGGCGATGCTTCGCAACTCAGTGACCGAACCAGTTTACACGTTACGTTTTGAGGCTACCTCACCTGATAACCTCAAGGAGCTCATTCACCGCTTTCTTTTTGCATTTCCTAAAATAGAGAAGGTAGTACTTGAAAAAATCTATTCTACGTGAGTAGTGGGACCCCCTTCGAAACCTTGCTCACAGCAATCACTACAATTGCCGTTTCCCTCTCCTGAAGAACCCAATCCAGAAGTACGCAGGGTAAACCCGTCACTATCCACTGAAATCTGGACCAGTGGTGTAGCCCAGGCAAAGCTGTATTCAAGTACACAGCAGTTACCCTGGGTGCGAGTTTGGCAGTTGATGCGAGCTTCCCCAAGAGTCATGGATGCGCTGCAGTGACGACCACAGTTAATGACTCCATCACAAGAGGCAGTCACTTCAGCAATTATTTTTCCCCGTTCTCCACCCCAGAGCCAGTAAATAGTATAGTCCAGACAGCGAAGCTTCTGCTCCTGCCCTTCTACAATCACCATATTGGAAAGAATATTATCGTAAACAATGTCCTCAGCAGTGGCCACACAGAGCGTGGAAAATTCTTCACCATTAGCTTGCCAGTAAATTCTCACCAGGTGCATTCCTACTCCAATGAGCGAACTAACCAGATTTTGCCACTCGTTGAGTTCTGCTTGAGAAATAGTTTCTTCTTGCAGGGAAATAATACTCCCGGAAAACAACGTATCTTCAAAAGTAATTTTGGGAACTCTGGCCATCAATGGATTGGTAATTTCGGTTATCACTTCCTGTCTTTGGGCAACGTCACCAATGGTTCCCAAATAACTGTAGGAGAGAGCCGTACCAATGTTCCCATAATACTGATTGAAATTAGCAAGAGCTTCGTCAAGCAAACTGCGAAGACCGGATGGCAATCCTTCCTCACTTTGAGGCGAGATGGATGTTTCTCCCGAACAACCTGCACAAACCAGAATCACTATGCACAATAAACCCAAAAGCAGAAAACTTTTCAACGCTTTCCCCTCCTTACTAATAATACCAACAAGGTTAGCAAAAACAAAAGGCTCAGGTACGGTGATGCATCAACGCTTTCTCGGTTTTCAAAATTGCTGTAACCAGCAAAGGTGCAATTACCATCGCACTACCCGCTTGTAGAAAATTACCGGGGAGCTCAGCAAGTGCTGCTCCCAAGCCATACATTGCCACTTCACTCAAAAAGTAGCCAGCAACCATTTCGCAACCCGCGAGCAAAAGGAACGAAAACTGGACCAGTAATCCTTTGCTTCGGTGAGCAGCATGGCCTGCGATGAAGCCTTCAAGACCCTTGATTATCAGTGTAAAAGGAGCCCAATGGGCATATCCAGTGAGTACGTCAGCAAGGGCTGAACCCACTCCACCAGCTATAGCTCCCCACTTTCTACCCAGAAGCAAAGCAAAGACCATTATAGCTGCATCTCCCAGGTTGATATAACCCCTGGTTTGTGGAACGGGCACCTGCAAGCTCATGGTAACCACAGTCACACAAGCAGTAGCCAGGGCTGCATAAACCATTCCTTTTGTGCTTTCTTTCAAGGCTTCACCATCCTCCCCTGTCTAGGCTGCTTTTTAATTATAGCATGACTTTCCTCACTTGTTCCCAGGCTTAAAGTTTGATTACGTTTGCTGTAGAGCACCTTTCACTTTGAGGAGAATTAAAGCGGCAAAAAGTTGAGCAACAACCGAGAAAAGAACCAGGTAAAGGATATTCTTTTCGTAAAGAAAACCCATAGCCCAGGATCCCGCAAACCAGGCAAGACCGTATGCAGCAAAAAATATTCCGTAAGCAGAACTCCTCCTTTCGGAAGGAGCCATACGAGCAACGGTAGCCCTCATTATAGACTCCTGAGCTCCCATACCTATTCCCCAGAGGGTCATGCCAAGCACAATCAGGGACCAACCTGATGAAAAGGCGAAGGGGGCAAAGAGTGTGGATAAGAAAACAGCCCCCAACAAAGCCTGAAAGCCTCTCCTATCGAAGAGCCACCCAAAAAACAATGCGCTGAAAGCATCAACGCCCATTGCATATGCATAGAGTACAGGTATCAGAGATTCCCCCAATATCGCTTGGTTTTTAATATGAAAGGCTATCAAGGGGTAATCCGCAAAACCTATAGCTACCAACATTACCGCCACAAGATACAGCCAATAAGGAGAGGTCAAACCGCGAGTAGCAACCGATAATTTTTTTACCGCAAGTTCTCGAGAAGCAGGGTAAAAACCTTTTGCCAGCACCAAAAAGGACAGGGCCAGTAAAGCAGGTATAGCGAGAAAAGCAAGCGACAGGCGATAACTTCCCTTCGCAGCCAGTAAAAAGGCAACCAGAAGAGGACCGGACACTGCACCAATCTGGTCCATGGCTTCGTGTAAACCAAAACCCCACCCTAATCCAAACTGCTCGGCAGCCCCTGAAAGCATAGCATCCCTTGCAGGAGTCCTGAGTGCTTTTCCAAAGCGTTCAAGAATGAGTAGAAAGATTGCTATTTCCCAGTTTCCAGCAACTGCAAGCAGCGGAACTGCCAGAAGGTTTACACAGTAACCCAAAATAACAAAAAACCAGTATTTTTTCGTCCTGTCGCTCAGCAATCCGGAGACGATTCTCAGTCCGTAACCCGTAAATTCTCCCACACCGGCTGCAAAACCAACCACTGCAGCTCCCGCTCCAAGGTGACGGAGGAAGGGACCCACGATACTGCGGGCACCTTCATAAGTTACATCTCCAAAAAGGCTTACCAGACCAAGCAGAATAACGAATCCGAGGGCTCTTTTCCTGTCCACCTTTACTCCTCCTTAAACATTCCCAAGATTCCATTTATGGCTAAATTCCTTTCACAACGCACAATACTTCTTTACCAAACACTCGTTTTCGACATCGTGTATTGGACACTCTTTGGGTTTCAAAATCGGGCTGTACTTAGTATATTATGCTAATAATCGAGTCAAAAAAAGAGTTTTTTCCTACAAAAAGCGGAATTGTTCCAGGGAAAAGTCTATCGTGTTTGAAAACGTAACTGGAGAAAAATCTCACTCTATGAAACAAATCACTTCTTCAGCTCCGCGTGAGTTCATCACCAAAGAAGAATTTCCTGGATCTTTGGATGGTGAAGCTGGGTTTTCTTTTATGAAAGTCCGCGACTTTGCTAAAGAGTGAGCTTTGTTTGTCCGCTGGGGTCCAGTTGGCTTAATCCTTCAAATTCCTTTAGAAACAAACTTAAAGGCTTTATCCAAACGAGAAAAAACAAAGATTACATTGAAAAATTTGAAAGATCTAACTTAATTAATTAAAAAAGTCTCTTGCAAACGCTATTATAGTATTTTTAATTTTATTCCCCTTTCATCGGCCTGTATCCTTCAGGAATCTCAAAGATACTGGCATCCAGAGATACTTCTTCAATATCCTTTACTTCAAAGACCATCTGTGTTTCGCCCTGTACATAGTTGATAAGCTTTACAGGAATGCCGTACTCTCTGGAAATCCAGGCCTTCTGAACAAGGAAATTTCCAGCTTGCAATTCCTTTTTTTCACAGAGAAGGCCTTCAACATCCTCTTCTCCGCTTTCAACAACGTCGTAGACTAAGCTCATAGCATAGTGAGCTTCAACAGGGTTGTAAAAGTATAACGGGCTGAAAAGGTAAGAAGCCTTGAAATCCTGTGGGTTTGTCAAATGAAAAACAGGCACTTCCAGATACGTTTTTTCATCCTGGTCAATCATAAACGCCTTTTGAGACCGTCTGTCGACCACTATAGAAATATTTTTAACTTCGAAAGTCGTTTCTACGTTAACATTTACAGCTTGACCTTTGGTCTGGCTTTCAACGGTAATAGTCTTTTCTTCTTCAGGAATGACATCGTAACGATATATATGGTCTTTCAAATAGATTCTGCCTCTAATAGTGTTCCCTGCAATGTTCATCAAGGTGCTGGCGGAAAAAGAACCAGCTGGAAAAGGTGGCGTTGCTTTCACTGGTGGCATTGTTGTCCTTACTTCTTTCGTTAGTTTCCCCTCGTGGTCCACAGAAACTGCACCACTTTCAAGATATATTACAACTTTTTCAACCCTGTCAGATGCTTCAATGCCCCACCTGCCAGACCCGCCATCTTCAAAATAGAAATCGAACTCCCAGGTGAAATTATCTGCAGTAAAAAGACGAAGGACGCCTTTTGACTCATTTCCATCACCGGCTACGTCGGTTATTATTAAATCAAAAGGGCTGCCAGGCTCTGACAGGTAGGTTGCTTCTACATTTTCCCCCAACAATGTGTCCTTACTTGGTTTGTCCTCAGAATAGCCCAGCGAACAGGTGGAAACCGCAAAAATAAATGCCAGCACCAACAGCAACGCGAAGCGCATTTTCACTTTGCATCCCCTCCCTGAGGCTTTAAGCGCAATTCCAGGTTACACTCTTTAAAAGAGAAAATCAAGTTCAAAAAGAGAAAAACTTTCTTAGAATAACCTTTCTATGAGTATCGGATTTGAGAGCAAGGAGAACAAACTGGAAGGTGCATAAAATAAAAAATTGGAGCGGAAAACGGGATTCGAACCCGCGACCCTCGGCTTGGGAAGCCGATGCTCTACCCCTGAGCTATTTCCGCTCCCTATTTTATATGATAACCAGAACATTTGAATTTTTCAATAGTCGATTATAATTATTCCTATGAAAAGAAATGCTTCCGATAATGGTAGTTTTTGGAAAAGTGTGGGTCAGATCTGGGATATTTCCTGGATGAGTGTGGCGCCTATATTATTTGGGCTCTTCCTGGGTCAATATCTTGACAGGAAGTACCCTCTGGGTTTTTCCTGGACTCTGTCCCTGTTAGCCCTGGGAGCTTTTCTGGGTTTTTATAACTTATATGACTTCTTGATGCGAGAAAGTCGCAAAAGCGATGATAAAAGAGATACTGTCAACCACAAAGATGATTGAAGAATTCCTTGTAGCCCTGGCGGGAAGTACGCTTCTGGTTAACCTGATACTTTCTTTGCTTTTTTGGGAAGTCAAAAGAGTGATTTCAAAGAGAAACCTGCCCTCTACCAAAGACAAACTCCTTAGGTGGAGTGTTTTTGTAGTTTTTTGCTGGCTCTTAATATCTTCCCTGCAGGTCAACGCACTATTCCTTACCGCTACCCTCCCCCTCACCTACCACCTGTTCCTGTGGTTTTATGTAAAATTTTTGTTTAGAGGTAAAAATCGATGGAAGAATTGCTAAACCCCCACGTGCTTTTCTGGATATGGGTTCTTCCAGTTACCAAAACCGTAATTGCTACTTGGCTGGTAATGGCCTTCCTGGTAGTGGGTTCAATATTGCTCACCAGAAAAATGACCCTTGTTCCAGGAAGACTACAAAACGTCGTCGAGTTGTTTGTGGAAGCGATTCTCAATCTCATCGAAGGAATGTCTCCGGGATACGGTAGACAGTTTTTACCTCTGGTAGGAACCCTTGCTCTTTTCATTGGAACCTCCAATCTTGCCAATTTGGTGCCTGGCCTGCAAGCACCAACAGGTAATTTCAATACCACCCTGGCTCTTGCTCTGATAGTCTTTTTTGCCGTTCCTTATTACGGGATTCGCAATCAGGGCCTGCGGAATTATCTCAAGACCTATATTTCTCCATCCCCAATCCTTGCTCCTTTCCACATAATAGGTGAAATAACCCGCACTCTTTCTCTGGCCCTGCGACTTTTTGGAAATATCCTGGGGGAAGAAATTATCATTGCTATTCTCTTCATGCTGGCACCACTCTTTTTACCGGTGCCGATGATGCTTTTCAGTATTTTCACCGGAATCATTCAGGCCTATATATTTACGATACTTACTGTAGTGTATCTGAGCGCTTCGGTTGAAAAAGCGGGTCATTAGTGATAAATTTTTTTCAATCTGAAAGGGGGATTACGATGCAGGGAGAAATATTGTTTCTATGCGTCACCGTTTTCACTGCTGGTTTTTCCATCGCCATCGGGGTTATTTTTCCAGCTCTGGGGCAGGGAAAAGCCTGTAGCAAAGCTCTGGAGGGCATAGCCCGTCAACCGGAGGCAACCAATGAAATCAGCAGAACTCTATTTGTGGGACTGGCACTGCTTGAATCACTGGCTATTTACGTGCTGGTGGTTTCCCTGATACTGCTTTTTGCCAATCCACTTATAAAATACGTTTTCAAGTAAAAGGTTATCAATGTTAGAGGTAGATCGTAGCCTGATTTTTCAGATTATCAATTTTATAGTTCTGGTTTTCCTACTGGTTCGTTTTCTCTTTAAACCCGTTTTGAGAGCGCTGGATAGACGTTCTCAGAAAATACGCAGCGAACTGGAAGAAATAGAAAAAACTCGCGAGGAACTGAGAAAATTAAAAGAAAAGTATGAGGAAGAAGAGCGCTCCATTCAGCAAAGATACAAAGAAGCCCTGGAGAGAGCTAATCAAGAAGCTCTGCAGATGAAAGCTACTATTATTGAAGAAGCATATCAGGAAGCAGAAAAGATTAAAAGAGAATACGAAACCAGAGCCCAAAAAGAAATCGAAAGATTACACAAGGAATTACGAGAAGAAATAGCGGAAATTGCTATAGCTATAGCTGGTAAAATTCTCCAGGAACACATTACACCACAAATACAGGAACGCTTGATCGACGAACTGCTTGACGCTGCGTTAAATAGAATAGAATCCCGACTGAGTATAGCCCATGAAAAGTAAAAAAGAAATAGTAAAGGTGATAACTCCCTTTCCCCTTACCGCAAGGCAAAAGCAAATTATCTTCCAGAAACTCGCTCCTTTTGCTGGTGACACCCATCTTAAAATAAAGGAAAAAGTTGACCCTTCTTTAATCGGGGGAGTAATTATTATGTGGCGAGATCTTTACATTGATTGTAGCCTCAAAACTCAGCTGGAAAAGCTAAAAAAGGAGCTATTGTAAGTTCATGTTTTCGGTGTCAGAGGTCCTGCAGAAAGCAAGAAAGGCTGTAAAAAAATTTAAACTGGAACCCGAAATCGGAGAAATTGGTTATGTAAGAGAAATCAAAGATGGTATTGCGATTGTGGATGGACTCCAGGAAGCCTTCATGGGGGAAAAAGTGCTATTCGAAGGAGAAATTCCGGGACAGGTTTTTTCTTTAGAAAAAGACTCTCTGCAATGCATTATATTTGGTGACTATACCCAGCTCTCTACTGGTAGCCAGGTTTTTAGGAGTGGAGAACAGCTTACTATTCCTGCCGGGGAAGAACTGTTGGGAAGAACTATTGACCCTCTGGGCAAGGCCATCGACGGCGAAGAACCCCCCTCTTGCAAAGAAAAGAGACCAATTTTCTTTGAGGCACCTCCGATTACTGCCCGTCGACCCGTACAGAGAACCCTTTTTACAGGCATTAAAACCATTGACGCCGTAATTCCCTTAGGAAAAGGGCAGCGGGAGCTAATAATAGGGGACCGTCGCACTGGTAAGACCTCCATAGCTTTTGACATCATTCTTAACCAGAGGGAGAAAAAGGTAATATGCATATACGTAGCCATCGGGCAAAAACTTTCTGTTGTCAAAGAGCTGGTAGAGAATTTGAAACGTTACCAGGCAATTAACTACAGTATAATAGTTTGTGCTTCCTCGGAAGACCCACCAGCAATGGTATATCTTGCACCCTACAGCGGCTGTGCCATTGCCGAGTACTTTATGTACAATGGGTATGATACGCTGATTGTTTACGATGATTTGACTAAACACGCCGCAAGCTATCGCGCTCTTTCTTTACTAATGAAACGCCCTCCAGGAAGAGAGTCTTACCCCGGAGATATATTTTATATCCACTCCAGCCTCCTGGAGCGCAGTGCCCAATTAAACGAAAAGTATGGAGGAGGCTCCATGACTGCCTTACCGATAATTGAAACTCAGGAAGGAGACATCTCGGCGTACATTCCAACCAACCTCATTTCGATAACTGATGGCCAGATTTATCTCGAGAGTGCTTTACTTGCGCGAGGTTTTGGACCTCCTATAAACGTAGGGCTATCAGTATCCCGAGTTGGGGGTGAAGCACAAACCCCAATCATGAAAAAGGTCGCGCGACGGGTGCGTCTTGATCTTTCTCAATACTTCGAACTTGAGGAGTTTGCTCGTTTCAGTGCTGAACTTGATGAGGTAACCCAGAAGCAACTTAACCACGGAAAGCGGGTTTTTGCCCTTCTTTCTCAGCCGCCATTTTCACCCCTCGATATTGCCCTTGAAATATTGGTTATTTTTGCAGCCACGCGTGGTCTGGTTGATGAAATCCCCCTGGAAAGATTACGAGAATGGGAAACACTTCTCTGTAAAAAAGTAGCAGAAGAAAAACCGGACCTTCTGGAAAGATTACGCAAAGAGAGGGATTTATCCACGGAACTTGAAGAAAAAATGCGCGATTATATCCAGAATTTCAACCAGCTTTACCTTAAGGGGCAAATCCAATGACCAGGTTAAGTGATATTAAGCGAAAAATAGACCTGGTTAAAGACATAGAGCACCTCACTCGCACCATGAAGACCATATCAGCAATTCGCTGGAGAATGGGCCGCAATTTATTACAACCAGCTGTGGATTTCCGTTTGAAACTGGAACTGGCTCTGGAGTTGGTAGTTTTACACCTGGAAACATCGACTCTCTTTTCAGAAAGGAAACTGGCCCTTCTGGGGATTTTCTCAGACCGGGGTCTGGTGGGTGGATTTAATCAAAGCATTGCAAGACAGATGCTCAAATTTGCTCAGGAGACACAGGGCCCATCCAGAGAAATTCAGCTTTTGGTGCTGGGCAAGCAGGGCAGAAACCATTTGATGAACCAAGGTTATCCAATTGCTTTTTCTCAACCTTTAAATATTGTCCGCATCCCCAGCTACGAACAAATAAGAGAGTTAAGTTACCAGATAAAAAACTTTTTATTCCAAGAAAGCTTTGACTCTCTTTATCTTTTTTACAATACCTACCTTTCAGTTACCCAGTACCAGCCGACTCAAAAAAGAATACATCCTTTTTATCCTCAATCGCAATATCTCCCACAAGATACAAAGACTACCTCAAAGAGTGACTTTGAAATTTTTGCTAATCCAGAAGCGCTGTACAGGTCCCTTCAAGAAAAATACTTCAGTGCCTGTCTTTACGAAGCGGTAATCCAGTCTTTCATGAGCGAGCAGGCAACCCGCTTGAGGCTTATGGACAGCGCAACCACTCACTCAAGGGAAACCCTGGAAACCCTTGGCCTTCTCTACCACAAAAGGCGACAGGAAAAAATAACCAGAGAGCTAAGCGAGGTCATATCGGCTTCCATAGTGGAGGGGGCAATGTAAGTGGAAAGAAGCAGTGGTTTGGTTGGAAGAGTGGTCAGGATAGCCGGTCAAGTAGTGGACGTAGCTTTTCCGGAAGAAGAACTACCAGCTATTCACAACATACTGGTCATCAAACAACGCAATAACTCAGAAGGGGATACTTCCCCGCTTCTACTCGAAGTGCAAAGTCATCAGGGAAAAGGAGTCGTGAGGTGTCTGGCACTTCAGGATACCAGAGGTCTGCAGCGGGGAGCAAAAGCCTACGATTCTGGTACTCCTCTTATGGTTCCAGTTGGAAAGGAGACCCTGGGAAGAGTGTTTAACGTTTTTGGTGAACCAATTGATGAACTTGGCCCTCTAAGGAATCCTCAAAAAAGCTCCATACATAAGTCTGCACCCCCTTTTACCGAAAGGATAGCCTCAACTCAGATATTTGAAACGGGCATAAAGGTCATCGACCTGCTCTGTCCTTATCTTCGGGGTGGCAAAACGGGTCTCTTTGGTGGTGCTGGAGTGGGAAAAACAGTACTGATAATGGAACTCATCCATCGCACTGCAACCGCCCACCGGGGAGTGTCGGTCTTTGCAGGCGTTGGTGAGCGGATGCGTGAAGGCAACGAGCTGTGGCTCCAGATGCAAAAAAGTGGTGTTCTGAACCACACTGTTTTAGTTTTTGGACAGATGAACGAACCCCCCGGGGCACGTTTCCGGGTTGCCTTTTCAGCACTTACTATGGCCGAGTTTTTTAGAGACGTGCTCTCTCAGGACGTTCTGTTGTTTATCGACAACATCTTTCGCTACATTCAGGCAGGAGCTGAGGTTTCGGCCCTGCTCGGTAGGTTGCCTTCAGCAGTGGGCTACCAACCCACACTGCAGGAAGAAATTGGCATGGTGGAAGAAAGGATAACTTCCACCGTAAACGGTTCAATAACTTCCGTACAGGCAGTTTACGTCCCCGCCGACGACCTGACTGATCCAGCTCCAGCAACCACTTTTGCACATCTTGACGCCAGTACAGTGCTTTCCAGAAAACTCTTTGAGCAGGGTTTCTACCCAGCAGTGGACCCCCTGCAATCCAGTTCCCGTGCCCTGAACACCCTGGTTGTAGGTGAACGCCACCTCAAACTCGCCCAAGAAACCAGAAAAATTATTGCCCACTACCTGGACCTACAAGACATCATAGCTCTTCTGGGCATTGAAGAACTCTCTGAAGAAGATAAAAAAATAGTAAAGCGTGCCCGACGACTGCAGCGCTTTCTTACGCAACCTTTCTTCGTAGCAGAAAACTTTACCGGACTACCTGGCGTCTTTGTTCCCCTTAAGGAAACTCTGCAGGGAGTAGAAATGATTGTAGAGGGAGAGTGCGATGACTGGCCGGAACAGGTCTTCTACATGGTGGGTAGCATTGATGAAGCAAAAGCAAAATTTGACCAGTTGAAGAGCAAAAGCCGATGAAAGAGCTTCAGGTAATACTGCTGACACCAGAGGTAAAAACAGTCCTTTCCGGGGTAAGCCACCTTATTCTGGAATGCCCGGACGGGAAAAGAGGCATTCTGCCAAGACATGCTCCTGCGGTAATCGAGTTAGCCATAGGAGTTCTGGAAGCGCGCTTTCAGGGTGGAGAAAGAGAATATTACGCCATTTCAGGCGGAGTGGCAGAAATCACTCCTGAAACAGTGACCATTCTCACTGAGACCTGTGAAAAGGGGAACGAAATCGACGAATTCAGTACCAGAAGAATCTTAGAAAACACCAGGAAAGAAATACAAGAAAAAAGGGGAGATCCGGAAACCATCCGCCTCGAGGCCAGATTGCTGTTCTCTCTGGCAAAACTTAAAGCCAAAGAACTTAGCCAGAAAAGAAGCTAAAAGTGTTCCTTCAGCCTTTGAATTCCTCTACCCCCTGAGTACAAAAACCCAGGAAATTCTCTATTGCCCGCTCTATGCGCTCTGCTGCTTTGCCGTCACCGAACACGGAACGGGGAATGCGTTCTCCCCCGGCAAGAAGTCTTCTTGTTGCTTCCTCAACTATTTTTTCTTTTGAACACCCAACCAGAGCACCCAGGCCCGCCTCGAGCAACTCAGGTCTTTCAGTAACCTCTCTGGTAACCAGAACCGGTACTCCCAGCGCTGGTGCTTCTTCCTGAATACCCCCTGAATCACTTATTACCAGGTTACTTCTTGCAAGGAGCTTTATAAAGTCCGAATAGGCGAGGGTTGAAAAGAGAAAAACATTGGGTATACCCCTCAACAGGGAATAAACAGTGCCTTTGACCACCGGATTGGGATGAACAGAAAAAAAGAAGTTCACATCTTCAAACTTCTCCGATAATTCCTTAATTGCAAAAGCGACTTCTTCAATCCCCTTCCCCCAGTTTTCTCTCCGGTGAGCCGTTACAGTAATCACTTTCCTGGAAATCTTGAGTGCTTCTTCGAGTGTTTTGTTTATAAAGTCTTTTTTTTGAGTCAGGATTAGTTGCAAAGCATCGACAATAGTATTACCGGTAACCACAACCTTCCCCTCGTCTATGCCCTCTCGAAGCAGGTTTGCCTTAGCTCTCTGGGTAGGAGCGCAGTGAAGGTCAGCAAGGCGAGCCACCAGAGCTCGATTTATCTCCTCAGGAAAGGGTTGAAACTTATTCCCAGTTCGTAAACCCGCTTCGACGTGAACACAAGGAACCTGGCAATAGAAAGCAGAAAGCGCTCCGCAGAAAGCAGTGGTGGTATCTCCCTGGACGACCAGTAAATCCGGTTTTTCAAGCGTTACTATCTCTTCTAAACGAAGGCATAATTTCCCAGTCAAGCGTCCCAGGCTCTGGCGCTCACTCATGACTCTAAGATCATACCCAGGAGTGATTTCGAACAAATCAAGGAATTCTCTGGACATTTCCCGGTGCTGACCAGTGTTCACAACCACGCAGGAAAAGTGCTTGTGGCGCTGGAACCTGAGAATGAGAGGGGCAAGCTTTATGACTTCTGGTCTGGTGCCTAAAACAAAAAGCGCTTTAGCTCTGCCCAACAGGTTTTTCTCCTCCTGCTTCAGTAACACCAAGTTGAAGGCCCCATCTCATAAACAAGAAAACCACCACCAGAACCAAAAGAAGTGAATAGGTACTGTTCTGGAGATAGCGATTGATGAAAATTGCTACCACACTGAAAATTAGGCTTATGGAATAAAAAACCAGAACCGCTTTTCTGGTGCTGTAGCCGCGTTTCAGCAATCGGTGATGCAGGTGTCCTTCATCGGGTGACATCAAGGGCAAGCGATTTTTTTTGCGCCGCACGATGGCAAAAAAGGTATCAAAGATGGGAATACCCAGAACCAGAATAGGCACCAGGAGCGTAAAGGTAGCCGTACTTTTCAAGGAACCCTGAACGGATATGGTTGAAAGGACTATGCCTGCAAACAAAGCGCCTCCATCTCCAAGAAAAATGCGAGCCGGAGGAAAATTGTAACACAAAAAACCAAGCTCTGTTCCCATGAGCAAAAAGGCAACGAGAGCAGCAAGACTCCTTCCCTCTTGCAAAGCAACTACACCCAGGGTAAAGGAAGCAATAGCAGCAATGCCAGAAGATAAGCCATCCATACCATCTATAAGATTCAGGGCATTGGTTATACCCAGCATCCACAAAAAAGTTAAAGGATAACCCCAGGCACCGAGATACAGAATGGCCCCCCAGGGAAGAGTAAAAAAACTGATAACCACGCCTGAAACCATTAAAAGAACTATTCCTACGACCTGACCAAAAACTTTTAGCGGGGGAGAAAGTGAGATAAAATCATCTATCAAGCCGGTTAGAAAAACCACAGAAATACCAAGGAAAAAGAACGCTGGAAGTTCCAAGCCAAACCAGAAATTGCTTCCCAGGAGAATCAGCATGAAAGGTAAGTAAACCGCCAATCCCCCAAGACGAGAAACGGGACGTGTGTGAATCTTGCGCACGCCCTGAGAACTATCGAGCCAGCCTTTGCGATGGCTGAGCCTGATAACCAGAGGAGTAAGTATCATAGAACCCAGAAAACCCAGCATAAAAACCAGAATCAGGTTACCCATAAGAACCTATTTCCTCAAAAGAGATTCACCAGAAAAAGGAATCATCTCTATACCGGCTTCCTGCAACATCTCGTCAGCCAAAGGGTCAGGGTAATGGTTCTGATATACAATCCGCACTATTCCAGCATTAATAATCATTTTGGCGCAGAGAATACAGGGCTTATGAGTGCAATAAAGAGTAGCTCCCCGAGTACTTACCCCGTGAAGTGCTGCTTGAATAATCACGTTTTGCTCTGCATGGAGTCCTCGACATAGCTCTTGCTGCTTGCCAGAAGGAACACCCTGCTTGCTTCGCAAGCAGGTTTCCAGAGTGCAGTGTTCAATACCCGAAGGAACACCATTGTAACCGGTAGCCAGAATCCGCTTTTCTCTGACCAGCACCGCACCTACCTTTCTGCGTAAGCAGGTAGAGCGAGAACTCACCAGTTCGGCAATGCTCATGAAGTACTCATCCCATTCAGGTCTTTTGACTTCCATCTTGTTCAAACTCCACAATTTTCTCTACTCTTCTCTGGTGTCGCCCACCTGTAAACTCAGCACCTAACCAGCTACGCACGATTTCACGCGCTAGTCCCTTACCAATTACCCGTTCTCCAAGAGTCAGCACGTTAGCATTGTTGTGCTCCCGCGAAGCTCTGGCGGAGAACACATCATGACAAAGAGCTGCTCTTATCCCCTTCACTTTATTGGCTGCGATACACATCCCAATTCCGGTACCACAGACCAGAATAGCTCTATCGCCCTTACCTGCTAAAAGATCCTTGCTGACCAGAAAAGCAATATCTGGATAATCACAGGGCTCAGCGCTGTAAGCTCCGTAATCAATCACCTCATGTCCCAATTCTTTCAAAAATCCCTTGAGATCCTCTTTTAAAAAGTAACCTCCGTGATCGCTCCCTATGAGTATTTTCACTCCGGCTACTCCTTTCTTTTTACAGCAGTCGCTCTGTCTTTGTGGGCATAATCCCTGATGGTATAAAGATACTCCCAAGTTTCCAGTTTTTCAATCTCTTTACGAATAAGCTCGCTTTGAGCAGGATCATGTTCAAAGAAAAGCAGCCCTCCCTTTTTAATCCAGGAAGCTCCCTCCAGCAACAACCTCCTTATTATTAATAAGCCGTCTTCTCCAGCAAGCAGGGCTTCCCGGGGTTCGTAAAAGCGAATTTCTTTGGGGAGCAATTCCCAATCTCCTGTCTTCACATAGGGGGGGTTGGAAACCACAGCGTCAAAAAGAATGTTTTGGCCTTTAAACACCTCAAAAAGGTCCGACTTCAAAAAACTACAGCGGTTTTCTATACCAAGACGGCAGGCATTTTTTTCGGAAAGAGCAATAGCCCTTTCTGAAATATCCACTCCGTAAAGCTTAACCTGCGGTACCCAGAATGCACAAGAAAGCCCTATAACCCCACTCCCACAACCCACATCACAAAGAAGAAGTTCCCTTGCGCTGGCCTTTTTAAGGGACAGGATGACCTCTTCCACCCAACACTCGGTATCCAGACGTGGTATGAAAACCCCCTCTTCAACGTAAAAGGGGAGAGACATGAACTCCCACTCTCCAATCAGATACTGAATGGGGACGCCTCTGGCGCGTTCTTTAAGAAGGGCATGTAGCTTCTTTAGCTTTTCTTCTTCAAGGCTAAAATCCCAGAAAAGATGCACACGCGAAGGATCAGTTCCCAGCACAGAAGAAAGCAAAAGCCGAGCCTCTCTTGTGGGTGAGACAACACCAACTCTTTTAAGCAACCCAACTGCCTCTTTCCAGGCCTCGCGAACCTGAAGCACTCCTAACCAACCTTTTCAAGCATCCGGCTTCTTTCTTCGGCAGCAAGCGCCTCTACTATTTCCTCCAGGTCTCCCTCGAGAACATCTTCGAGGCGATAAAGGGTAAGGTTAATACGGTGATCGGTAACCCTGTTTTGAGGAAAGTTGTAGGTTCTGATTCGTTCACTTCGTTCACCACTCCCAATCTGGCTCTTACGCTCCCGGTCAATTTCTTCTTTCTGTCGACGACGTTCCAAGTCCAGAATCCTGGCGCGAAGTATTCGCATCGCCTTAGCTTTGTTTTTGTGCTGTGATTTTTCATCCTGACAGGTTACCACAATACCCGTAGGCAGGTGAGTTATCCTCACTGCGGAATCGGTGGTGTTGACGCTCTGTCCCCCGGGGCCTGAAGAACGGTACACATCTATTCTCAAGTCTTCGGGTTTTATCTCGACATCCACTTCGTCAGCTTCGGGAAGAACAGCCACCGTAGCCGTGGAAGTATGAATTCTCCCTCCAGCCTCGGTAACAGGAATCCTCTGCACCCTGTGAACCCCACTTTCGTATTTGAACTTGCTATAAGCACCTTTTCCCTCTATCGCTACAATAACTTCCTTAAAACCCCCAAGCTCGGTAGGACTTGCACTCATAACTTCAACTTTAAAACCCTGTCTTTCCGCAAAGCGAGTATACATCCTTAGTAGGTCAGCAGCAAAAAGCGCTGCTTCTTCTCCACCAGTACCAGCCCTTATCTCAATGAGGGTGTTTTTTTCATCGCGGGGGTCTCGAGGAAGCAATAAAATTTTTATCTTTTCTTCGCTTTCCCGTATCTCCTTCTCCAGCTCCTCTATTTCTTCCTCAAGCAACAGGCGCAACTCAGGGTCTTTTTCTTCTTTAAGAAGTTCTCGGTCTTCCCGAAGTCGGGCTTCTTTTTCACGGAGGGCTTCATACTCTTTAACCAAGGGTTCTATTTCACTCAACGTCTTGGAATACTCTCGCAATAAAGCAATATTACTGGCTATCTCAGGCTGAGCCATTTTTGCAGTGATTTCTTTGTATTGCTCTACCAGCTCCTCAACTTTTGACCTCCACATAGTCCTCACCTTTCCTCAAACTTTCCTTCAGGGCAACAATGGCAACTTCAAGCTGAGAAACATCGGGTTCGCGAGTGGTAATTTTTTGCAACCAGAGGCCAGGAAGTGAAAAGTAGTACGCTATCCTTTTATTCTGATAACGTGAAAGAAATTTTATGGCTTCATAGGCCAAACCAGCCACCAGAGGAATGATAAGAATTCTGCTTACTATTCTGGTCAAAACACCTGGTCTACCTAACAGGGAAAAAATAAAAATACTGATCAACATAACAATGACCAGCCAGTTGGTACCACAACGTGGATGCAAGGTGGTAAATTTAAGGGCATTTTCCGGGGTAAGTTCTTCCCCGTGTTCAAAGGCAAAAATTGCCTTGTGTTCTGCCCCATGATACTCAAAAATACGCCGGATGTCCTTTAAGCTGGAAATTACCAGAAGATAAATGATAAAAATGAGCACTCTTATTAAGCCTTCCACAAGGTTGTAAACAAAAGTAGAACCAATAAAACGATCCAGGAAGGAGGTCAGGAAAGTGGGAAGAGCGACAAAAAGCCCAGCAAAGAGCGCTACAGCAAGAAGCATAGCTATGGTTATATCAAAGGGGGAAAGCTTTTCATCTTCTTCTTCCAGCACCACAGTTGCAGAGTAAGAAAGAGCGCGCAGACCAACGGCCAGTGAGTCCACCAGATTAACCACTCCCCGTATCACAGGGAGAGAAAGAAATTTATGTTTTTTCCAGGGAGGAACAGTTTCAAAACTCTTAAGGACAATATCTCCCTTCGGTTTCCTCACCGCTATAGCCAGGCGCCTGGGGCTCCGCATCATAACCCCTTCGATAAGGGCCTGTCCTCCCACATCAATTCTATCCTGGTTACCTAATTTTTCTTCCATGGATGACCACAACCTTTTTCTCCTTCCGGACAAACCCCTTTCACACAGGGGGGACCTGCCTCTTCGAAAATGGAAGGAGCAATTTCTTTAACAATGTTAAGCATCAAAAATGCCAGCTCTCGTATCTCCCACTGTGCCCGGCTGCACAACCTCAAGCTAAAAAAATGAAGGAGCTCTCGTGCGTTGGCTGTAAATACCAAGTTTGTTTTCACTGCTTGAGGTAGGACAAACCTGGCATCCTCTTTGGGCAACCCTTGCTCTACCATCTTATTATACGCATCCAGAGCTACTTTGACCACTTCCTGAAAAATTTCAGCTGCTTCTTGATTCTTGGCTATGGAAGGAGGAATTACGAAAGAAGTCCGTGTTAAATCTGTGTACCTTTGACTTTGCTGAGAATAAGAAGCGATACGATGGCGAACTAACTGATGAGAAGCCACCCGGGAGAGACCTTTAATCAGAAAAGTAAAGGAAGCATGCTCTAAAACGGAATAGTGGCCCCGGGAAACCAGTTCTCGAATTAATCTGCGTGCTTCTTCAATTGGAACTTCCTGAGGAGGGGAGAAACTGTAGCACACCCTGGCCGAGCGAGCAACCACCTGCTCCGGATCAGGGGTGTGCGCAATAAGCGATACTTCCATGAACGATCAGTAATCTTCGCCATATTTCGCGTAAAACTTGTCCACCCTTCCCGTCGTATCCACCAGCTTTTGCTGCCCGGTAAAGAAAGGATGGCACTTCGCGCAAATCTCCACCTTGATTTCTGGAAACTTGGTGGAACGGGTCACAAAGGTATTGCCACAAGCACAAATTACTCTGGTCTCTTTATATTCGGGATGAATTCCTTTCTTCATTTCTTCATCACCTCTACCAAAAAGTGCAGGTTATTATATCACAGAGCCAAAAAGGGTGTCAAAAACTCAGCGCAAGGTCTTCGAGACCTGATCAATAATCTTCAAAAATTCTTTGTTAGAACGGGTATTTTTAATACGGTCGATAACCATTTGTGCAGCCTCTTGGGTGTCCACATTGGCAAGCAGCTTTCGCAACATCCATATTCGTTCCAGGTCTTCCTTTTTAAGGAGCAGCTCTTCGCGTCGAGTTCCAGAACGGTGAATATCAATAGCCGGGAAAATTCTACTTTCTGCAAGTGCCCTGCTCAGGTGAAGCTCCATATTTCCAGTCCCCTTAAACTCCTCGTAGATAACCTCGTCCATACGGGAACCGGTATCAATGAGGGCAGTGGCCAGGATAGTAAGACTACCACCTTCTTCAATGTTGCGGGCTGCACCAAAAAAGCGCTTCGGCCAGTGGAGAGCCAAAGAATCTATTCCTCCAGAGAGCGTCTTCCCGGTATTGGGCACTACCAGGTTATTAGCTCTGGCCAAACGGGTAATGCTATCAAGTAAAATTACCACGTCCTTACCTTCTTCAACCAGGCGCTTTGCTCTCTCCAGAGTCAGTTCAGCAACCCTCAGGTGGTTCTCTGGTTTTTTGTCAAAAGTTGAGGCGATGACCTGCCCCTTAACTGAGCGCTCCATGTGGGTCACTTCTTCAGGGCGTTCATCAATGAGAAGCACGATGAGCACCACATCAGGATAATTAGTGGCGATACCATTCGCAATCTTTTCAAGCAAAATGGTCTTTCCTGCTTTGGGTGGTGCTACTATCAAGCCCCGCTGCCCTTTGCCAATGGGAGCAAACAAGTCAATGATCCGCGTGGAGATCTCTGACGGCACCGTTTCCAGGACGTACTGTTCATTGGGGAAAGTAGGAGTAAGATTTTCAAAAAGGGGTCTCTTTTTAGCTTGTTCTGGTTCTTCATCATTGATGGCTTCGATACGCAAAAGAGCGTAATAGCGCTCACCCTCCTTAGGTGGACGCACTTGGCCGGCAACCTTATCACCACTACTCAGACCGAAGCGTTTAATCTGAGAAGGTGAAACGTAAACATCATTCTCGGTAGGCGCAAAATCGTCAGAAGTGCGCAAAAAGCCGTAACCTTCAGGAGTAACTTCCAGTATTCCCTCGCTGAAAATATACCCTTTGGACTCCGTTGCTTTCTTTAATATTTCAAAAATGAGATCGCTCTTTTTCTTCCTGCTATATCCTGAAATTTTGAGGCTCTGAGCAATCTCTGCAAGTTCTGCGTTGGTTTTTCTTTTAAGCTCAGCCAGAGAAAACTGCAGACTTACATCATCTCTGCTTCTTTTTGTCTCAACCTTTGTATCGGGAGTCAATTCTTCAATCTCTTCAAGGTCTTCAGAAGTTTCGTTTTTGACCACGGTTTCGTCCTCTTTTTTCTTCTCTTCCACAGTTATTTCGCTATTTTTGGTTTCTTCGTTCAAGGCAACCTCCTCCTAACTTCTCTTTTTAAGAAATTCCTTAACCATCTCCACATGTTCCGCTCGATCTACATCAAACCCTATCTCGGGATAGGGGGTAATAATTGCCTTACCTCTAATGCCAGTTACTTTTTCCACTCTCTTTTCTATTTCTTCAATAGTCAACATTCGCAACAGGTACTTAACGATAATGGTTAAGCCCAGTAATCTTGCGATAGTCAAGGGATTTTTGCGGCTCTCAACAATTTTTTCTACCAAATCTCGCTTTTTCTCAAAAACGCTGGGGTCCAGATACAGGATATTGCCTCCAGTAAATCTTCCATCACGAAGAGCAGCAAAAGTCCTGCGACTCTTTCCAAACTTCTTAACATAAGACTCCTCACGAATAATGGGGTAGTAAAAATCGGCTTCCTTTTTTGAGCAACGCAAAAAGAAATCCTCAATCATTTCCCCTTTTATCAAGGGGATATCACAACTTGCTACCAGCACTTTCTCCTGGGTCCTCAAAAATTCCAACCCTTGCAAGGCACTCTGGAATGGGTTATCTCCCGGAGCAACAACAGCATCAACCAGTTTACCAATTCGTGACTGAAACTCCCGGACTGGGCCAACAACAACTACTCTATTTATCGAGGAAACGCTTCTGAGGGCTTCTATCACATATTCTATCATAAACCTGTCTTCAATGACAAGCAAGGCCCGGTTTCGAACCCCAAATTTTTTTTCGATTTCCCCTTCCCCTCCACCAGCAAGAATTAAAGCATCAGCCATATCCTATACCCTCCCTCTACAAAAAAGCAGGTAACGCTGGTTCTTGACAAAGCGTCCTGCAAAAGACGATCCGCACGGGTTCATCCCTGAAAAGTTCCATTATCGTGTTTTTAGTTCTGTGGTTCTCCTGAGGAAGTACACCCACCAGAGTGGAACCACTACCGCTCAAAAAAGCTTTTTCACAACCAGCCTGATACAGTTTTCTTTTATAGGAAAACAGTTCCGGATAACTTGCAAATACCACCTCTTCAAAGTCATTATGAACATCTCGAAGAAGAGAGTCCTCGCTTTCTACAACCAGAACATTGTTCCACTCGTCTTTTTCTCTAAAGCTTTGGGAAGTTCCTACCTTCAGGTCCCATGCCTGATACGCCCAGGCTGTGGAAATACCAAAAGATGGACAAACCAGGACCACCTCTCTTTGCGGAGGATCGGGAATGGGAACGATGACTTCACCCTTTCCCCTAACCAGAGCGAAAACATAATCACTTGCAAAAAAAGGTACATCGGACCCCAACTGTATCGCAATTTTAACTAATTCTTTTTCATCCAATCCCAGCTTCAAAAGCTTGTTCAAGACTCTCAAAAGAGTGCCTGCGTTAGAACTCGCCCCACCTAAGCCGCTCTGTTGAGGAATGCGTTTTAGAATTTGAATCTCAAAGCAAAATCTTTTCAAAGAGGGTTTAATCTCCCGTATTAAATGCAAAGCCTTCATTAAAGGACTGTTTTTATCGGTGGGTATACTCTCTGAACAGGTAACCACATCTTCCGAAGCTGGAAAAAACACTCTCACCTCGTCACCCAGAGATATTTTTTGCATGACAGTAATAATGTTATGATAACCATCAGAGCGCAAAGAACCAATATGCAAACGCCAATTAATCTTGGCATGGGATAAAAAGCGGTATTCAATCACGGCTATGAACCAAAAGCTCTTACTTTACAGGAATTTTCGGAAACAAACATCCGGAGCAAGTTCTCAAAATGCCCCACATCTCCTCTAACCAGACAACGAACCTCGCTTTTTCCAGAATTGCTCTCGACAATACTTTCAGTGTCCAGAGCCTTTTGAAGTTCAAGCGCGCAAGCTCGTGCTGGGTTTACCAGCGTTAATCCTGAACTGTCCCCAAGTAGTTGCTCAAAAAAGGTTTCAATCAGAGCAAAGTGAGTACATCCCAGAATTAAGGTGTCCACGTCTAAGGATGTAAACCGCTTAAGCCTCGTTTTTATTTCCTTCCGCCAGAAAGGTGTGTCAAAAGCACCTCTTTCTACTTCTTCAATAAAATCTGGCCAGGCCTCTTCATAAACCGTAATACTGTTATCCAGGCTTTCAAAGAGCCTTGCAAAGCGCTTTGAACGCACAGTGGTTCTGGTTGCCAGAACGCCAACACGCTTTTTACGTGTTACAAACGCAGCCTCGCTGACCGCAGGTCGCACAATATCAAAGATGGGGATTGGATACCTTTTGCAAAAATCTTCAAAACAGACAGAGCTCAGCGTACCACAGGCAATGACCAGAGCCTGAACACGCTCAACCCTGGTCAAATACTCGATGATTGGAGATACCAGAATTAAAAGTTCTTCTTTGCTCTTTTCCCCATAGGGAAAATTGGCAGGGTCAGCAACGTAAATAACGTTTCTGACAGGGAAAACCTCTCGCACTGCTTTTACAACACTGAGACCACCAACGCCAGAGTCTATAATACCCAGAGAACTGTTCACAAAGGTTTTCATCTCATTCACCGCTTCAATTTGTGCTGATAAGCCGCTTCTACAAACCCCAAAAAGAGTGGATGAGGTCGGTTAGGTCGGGAAAGAAATTCCGGGTGGAACTGAACACCCACAAACCAGGGATGATCAGATATTTCGATGATTTCCACTACTCCATATTCCGGGTTGTAGCCAGCCATGGTCATACCCGCTTTTTCCAGAGTAGACACAAACTCGGCATTGAGTTCATAACGATGCCGATGTCGCTCGAAGACCTTTTCTTTACCATAGAGATTTTTGCTTTTAGAGTCACTGAGCACACAGAGGTAATTCCCTAACCGCATAGTGCCTCCCTTTTCCCTCTTGCTTCGCTGGTCAGGAAGAAGGTCTATTACTGGATAAGGAGTGTCAGGGTCGAATTCTGTGGAATTAGCACCTTTCAGATTAGCAACGTTTCGGGCAAATTCTATAACCGCAGCCTGCATGCCTAAGCAAATACCAAAAAAGGGCACCATATTTTCCCGCGCAAAACGTACTGCTTCCACTTTGCCTTCAATTCCCCTCTGCCCGAACCCTCCAGGGACCAGTATTGCATCCACTTTTTGGAGACAGCAGAGGTCGCTGTTGACCAGGTTTTCAGCCTCTATGGGTATTACTTTGACCTTTAGACCGAGATGAGCACCAGCATGCCTCAAGGCCTCACATATACTGAGGTATGCGTCTTTGGAAGCAACGTACTTGCCAACCAGCCCCACACTGACTTCTTCCCGGGAGTCCTTGATCTTTTCCACAATCTGAATCCACTCGCTGAAATCAGGACGAGCCTTATGCAAAGAGAGCCTCTCGGTTATTAATTCGCCTACTCCACTTCTTTCCAAGATTAAAGGCACTTCATAAATTGATTCTGCATCGGGAACTGGTATAACAGCGTCTCGCTGAATATCACAAAAGAGAGCAATCTTAGAAATAACTTCTTCAGTAATGGGATAAGAAGAACGACAAACTATAATATCGGGCTGAATACCGATGCTGCGTAATTCTTTAACACTGTGCTGGGTAGGCTTGGATTTGAGCTCTTTAGCTGCTTCAACGTAAGGTACCAGGGTAACGTGAATATAAAGGCAGTTTTCTTTGCCCACATCGTTTTTGATTTGACGAATCGCTTCCAGAAAAGGAAGGCTTTCAATATCTCCCACAGTCCCCCCAATCTCTACGATAGAAACCGAGGCAGCAGCTTTTTCACGAAGGGAAAAAATTTCTTCTTTGATTTGATTGGTAATATGGGGAATAACCTGTACCGTGGCACCTAAGTAATCCCCTCTTCGTTCCTTGCTTATAACCGAACTGTAGATTTTCCCTGTAGTGACATTGCTGGATCGGGAGAGCTCTTCATCTATAAAGCGCTCGTAGTGACCCAGGTCCAGGTCTGTCTCTCCACCATCATAGGTAACAAAAACTTCCCCGTGCTGATAAGGATTCATGGTACCTGCATCCACGTTGATATAAGGGTCAAACTTTTGCATGGTCACTTTCAAGCCCCTACTTTTCAAAATGCGGCCTATGGAAGCAGCAGTAATGCCCTTACCTAGAGAGGAAACCACACCACCGGTTATAAATATGTATTTTCCTTTAGCCATACTCGTATAACCTCTCTTACATTGTTTGAAGAGCATTTATTCCAAGAATGTCCAGTCCGTTCTGGAGCACAATTTGTGTAGCACGACACAAAAGAAGCCTAGAATGAGTCAAACTCGGGTCTTCTCTGTCAACTACCCGATAAGAGTTGTAAAAGCTATGGAAAAGAGCAGCCAACTCATGCAGGTAATTGCAAATCATGTAGGGTTGTCTGGCTACAGCACTTCTTCTAATCAGTTCCGGGAAGTAAGCAATTTTCTTGCCAATTTCCCTCTCTTCCAGATTGGAAAACGTTAAAACCTCGTAATTCTCCTCTGGAACTGAAAATCCTTTCTTCTCGGCTTCCCTGAATAGAGAACAAATCCTGGCATGAGCGTATTGAATGTAATAGACGGGATTTTCCATTGATTGTTGCTTAGCTTCCTCAATATCAAAGTCAAGATGTGTTGCCGGGTCGCGCATAAGAAAGTAGTAGCGCGCTACATCAACACCAACTTCATCCAGGAGCTTTCGGAGAGGCACAAATTCACCCTGCCGAGTTGACATACGCTCTGGTTGTCCGCCTCTGAGAAGAGTTACAAATTGCACAATGAAAACCTCTAAAAAGTCTTCGGGCAGACCCAGAGCTCTCATAGCAGCCTGCATCCTGGGTATGTATCCATGGTGATCTGCCCCCCAGACATCAATGACCTTGTCAAATCTACGCTCAAACTTATGATAGTGATAGGCTATATCAGAAGCAAAATAGGTGGGCAACCCGTTTTCTCTGATTAAAACTCTGTCCTTGTCGTCGCCCCATCTTGTGGTCTGCAACCAGAGCGCTCCGTCTTTCTCATAGGTGTAGCCTCTCTCCTTGAGGAGAGAAAGTACTCTGTCCACATATTTTTTCTCGTAAAGTTCTCGCTCGCTAAACCAGACGTCAAATTCTACCCTGAAACGAGAAAGGTCCTGCTTAATTTCGTCAAGCACGTGGCGCACCGCATATTCTTTTAATACCCTCAGGCGCTGCTCATCGGGATAAGAAAGGACTTCTTTGCCTTTTTCTTCCAGAAATTTTCGGGCAATATCAATAAGATATTCTCCTTGATATCCTTCTTCTGGAAGCTGGGCATCTTCGCCTAAGAGCTGGCGCAACCGAGCCTCAAGCGATAAACCCAATAAATCTATCTGTCTTCCCGCATCGTTTATGTAATACTCTTTCTCTACTACAAATCCAGCTTTCTTTAGCAATCTGGAGAGCGCATCACCAAAAGCCGCGCATTTTCCGTGACCGACATGAAGAGGACCGGTAGGATTGACACTTACAAACTCTACCTGGATTCGCTTCCCACTTCCTAAGTTGAGGTTGCCATAGTTCTCTTTTTCCTGAAGAGCTTCTTTGAGAAAAGAAAGCACTATGGGGTCATAAAGTAAAAAGTTGATAAAACCGCCCCCGGCTACCTCCACTCTGGCAATATCAGCTAATTCCTTCTCCAAACCTGGAACTATCTCTTCTGCCACCTTAAGAGCGGGCTGTTTGAGCTTTCGCGACAAAAGAAAAGCCGCGTTGGTTGCAAAATCACCGTGTCTCTTATCTCTCGCCGGTTCAACGTTAAAAGGTACATCTCCCAAGTTCGGGAAACAATCGGTTATTACTTTTGTAACTTTCTGATGGATTAAATCAGTTATAAGACGGCTCATTCCTTTCACTCCACACCACAAGAAACTCGAATATCCCCAAATTTTTTACTGGCTCATTATATATTTTTTCTCAATCTGCTTCAACAAATCACAAAAAGGTCCAGTCACAACCGCTTAAAAAGCAAAGGTTGCTCGGATGCAACGGTGAGATAAGCGAAAGAAAGATTTCCTCCATTCTGGCCCCACCCAAATTCTCCCCGAGCATTGATAGCTATAGCACCACAAGTAACATTCCATTCTCTGGCCATTTCCATACCCCGATTAACAGCTTCCTGAGGAGAAAGGGTTTCCATCCACTCTGCAATTCTCCTTGCCAGACCCAGTTTGATAATCCCTTCGCCTTCCCCAGTCATAGACACTGCCCCAAACCGGCAGGCATAGGTACCACAACCCGGGATGGGAGAATCACCAACTCTTCCTGGAAGCTGCATTTCAATGCCCCCAGTGGAGGTCCCCGCCGCCAGATGACCTGTACTATCCAGTACCACCGCGCCCACCGTGCCAAGACCCAAGTCCTTTAACTTTTTTCTGGCCTGCTCCAGGTAATAAGCGTATATTGAGTTCTGCTCATTGGCTGCCTTTTTCAAAGAATTTTTGAGCGTTTTCACAGTAAGCTCTGACACTGGATTGTAAGATTCAAAACCCAGAAGACGAGCAAACAGATTGGCACCCTCACCAACCAGTAAAACGTGAGGCGTTTTTTCCATTACTCCTCTGGCCACTGATATAGGATGGCGAATGGCTTTAATCCCCGCTACACCCCCGCAGGAAAGGTCATCCTTCATGATACTTGCTGACATTTCCACCTCACCAAGCAAATTAGGGTAAGAACCAGTGCCAGCGTTCAAGTGGGGGTCATCCTCCAGAATCTTTACGGCTTCTTCAACCGCATCCACTGCGTTTCCAGAGGAGAGAAAATCAAGACCTGTCTGACAAGCTTTAATCAGGGTTTCTTCAATATCTGGAATTTCATCCTTGTAAATACCACCGTGAACAGCAATAGCTCCCTTCTGCAACATACAATTCCCTCCAGTCCAAACGATTACTTCACTTCGCGCGCACCGAAGACCTGAAAAAACACGTAGAAAATTATACTGCATTTTAAAAACAACGGTTTAAAAGTTTTGAAAAGATTCGATTGCAATAAACTTTGAAAATAGACCAGTAAAATGGTAATATCTCTTTTCAGTAGATGGGTACAGAAAAAGTAATTGACCAGAAAGGTGAGCGTGAAGGTGATGACAAACCTGCACTATGACGTGATAGTCGTTGGAGGCGGACACGCAGGTTGTGAAGCTGCACATGCAGCTGCCTCCATGGGGCTTAAAACAGCTCTCATTACCATGACCGTGCATGGTATTGCCCTGATGCCCTGCAACCCAGCCATAGGAGGACCTGGTAAGGGCCACGTGGTGAGAGAAATTGACGCTCTGGGAGGATTGATGGCCCGAGTAACTGACCTGACTACAATTCATATTAAAAAGGTAAACACTGGCAAAGGCCCAGCAGTTCAAACTCTGCGCGCTCAGGTTCAGCGCGACCGTTACAGCCTGACTATGAGAGAGTTTTTAGAAAAAAACCCCTACCTCGACCTTATTCAAGGTGAAGTTGAAGAACTGCTTCTTGATGGAGAGGGTAAAATAAAAGGAGTCAGAACCAGATACGGGAGCACATTTTTTGCGCCTGCGGTTGTCTTGACCACCGGAACTTTTCTAAACGGCGTTATACGAATAGGAGAACTTAGCTACCCTGCAGGAAGGCACGGTGAATTTCCTGCTCGTGGGTTGAGCGAGTCGCTCAGAAAAATTGGCCTTACACTGGGCAGGTTAAACACCTGTACTCCTCCCCGTCTGGATAGAAGAACCATTGATTTTTCAAAAATGGAGGAACAGAAAAGTGACGAAGAACCACTTTGCTTTTCCTTTGAAGGAACTCCCAGAGTATACCAGGGTTGCTCGGTATTCATCACTCGCACTACTCGAAAAACCTGTGAAATTATAAAGTCCAATTTTCACCGTTCTCCCCTCCTTTATGTATTCGCCGATTCTTCCCCGGTGAGAGAGTGCCCATCACTCGAAGACAAGGTTTACCGTTTTCCGGACAAGGAAAACCATCTCATTTTTCTTGAGCCAGAAGGTAAAGACACCAATGAAATCTACGCTCAGGGAATATTTACTTCACTCCCTGAGGAAGTCCAGCTACAAATAATTCATTCCATCCCGGGACTGGAAAAAGCCCATATCATAAGGCCAGGATACGGAATAGAGTACGATTTCGTCCCACCCACCCAGCTCAAAGCCTCGCTGGAGTGCAAAAAAGTACCGGGTCTCTTCCTGGCAGGACAGATAAACGGTACTTCAGGTTACGAAGAAGCAGCAGGTCAGGGAATAATTGCAGGCATTAATGCCGCTCGCTACGTTCAGGGTAAACCGCCCATTATTTTGGGGAGAAATGAAAGCTATATAGGTGTCATGATAGATGACTTGGTTACCAAAGGAGTTGAAGAACCTTACCGCCTGAGAACGGGGAAAGTCGAGTATCGTCTTGCCATCCGCCACAGCAATGCTGATTTGCGCCTTGCTCATCATGCTTTCGAAGCTGGAACCATAAGTCGAGAACGATACCAGAGAGTTCAGGAGAAGAAACAAATGATTCAGCAGGAAATCCGCCGCCTTGAGGAAACCCCCATTTCACCCTCTCCAGAGCTAAATGCTTTGCTGGAGCGAAAAGAAACTGCTCCCATCAAGGAAACTACTCGACTCGCAACCCTGCTCACCAGACCACAGATAAGCTATTTAGACCTGGCTCCCTTCGATCCCCAGAGACCTTTCTTGCCCCCCCAGATTATTGAGGAAGTAGAAATTGAAATCAAATATCGTGGCTACATTGAGCGACAGCAAAGAACGATAAACGAGTTTCTACGTCTGGAGAGAAAGGTTATTCCTGGAGACTTTGACTATTCATCTGTTACTGGCCTTTCTCAGGAAGCCAAAGAACGGCTCGAAAAAGTCAGGCCACAAACTCTTGGGCAGGCTTCACGGATCCCGGGAGTCACGCCTTCTGATGTTCTGGCTCTCTCCATAATACTTGAAAAATATCGGTCCGACAGAGACCGCTCCACTACCGGCAGAGCGTAGAGGCCAGTCAGACGCTCTGCCGGTTCAATAAAGCTCCAAATAGCGCTCAATTTCCCAGGGGTGCACAGTATTTTTGTACTCTTTCCACTCTTCTCTTTTTGCTCTCAAGTAATAGTCGAGGATATGGGGTGTGAGTGCATTTTTTATAACCTCATCTTCCTCAAGAAATCTCAATGCCTCTTCCAGGGAAGAAGGAAGGAAGTCTATGCCCCACTCCTCTCGCTCTTTGTCACTCACCTGGTAAAGATTAACGTTATTCAGGGGCTTCCCAGGGTCCAGCTCCCTATCCACACCGTCCATGCCAGCAGCAAGAATTACCGAAAAAGCAAGATAAGGATTGCAAGCAGGATCGGGATTTCGCAGTTCGGCTCTGGTTCCCTTACCTCGTTGTGGAGGAACACGCACCAGAGGGCTACGGTTTTTTTCAGCCCAGGCTATATAGACCGGCGCTTCATAGCCAGGGACTAATCGTTTGTAGGAATTAACCAGGGGGTTGGTAATCGCTGTATAGGCACGAGCATGTTGCAGAAGACCTGCTATGAACCCCCGGGCTATTTTGCTAAGACCATCAGGAGATTGAGGGTCATAAAAGAGGTTCTTTTCCCCTTCAAAAAGCGAAATGTGGGTATGCATGCCTGAGCCAGCAACACCAAAAAAGGGCTTGGGCATAAAGGTGGCTACATAACCCCTGCGCAGAGCCAGCGTCTTAACAGCTATTTTCAGGGTAATGATATTATCGGCAATGCTTAGGGCGTCTCCATATTCAAAATCAATCTCATGCTGGGAGTGCCCCACTTCATGGTGAGCGGCTTCAATGTTCAAGCCCAATTTTTCCAAAGCAATGACCATATCACGGCGCAGGCCCTCTTCGGTATCCAGAGGCAGAAGGTCGAAATAACCGCCCTTATCACTGGTCACAATTTTTCCCTCGCTATAGCGGAGAATAAAAAATTCCGCTTCCGTACCCACCTTAAGAGCCCATCCTCTTTCGCTGAGCTTTTCAAGACACCTTTTCAAGTTGGTGCGGGGGCAGCCTTCAAACAGCTCTCCATTGGGCTTTTTGACATCACAAATCATTCTGGCGACTTTTCTCTCCTCTTCCCAGGGCAAGACCATAAAGGTGCTGACATCCGGGAAAAGCTTCATGTCTGACTCTTCAATGCGCACAAAACCTTCTATCGAAGAACCATCGAATCCTACTCCCTCATAGAGAGCAACTTCCGCCCTCTTAACGGGGATTTCAACATTTTTCGGTATGCCAAGGACATCGACAAACTGCAAACGCAGAAAATCGATTTTTAGCTCCTTTATCTTGTAGAGCGTTTCCTTCAAACTATCACTCATTCACCATCACTCCCTGAAAAACAGAAGCTTCTCAAAGCTTGTTTTCCACTCTTTTTTTAGTTTTTCAAGTGATTTCTTCCACTGCTCAAGATTTATTTCTGCCTGAACTACTTGCCTTCTCACCTCATCCGGCGCAGTACTCCCCAGAGACTTTTTAAAGAGCGGAGACTTCTGCTCATCAAGTCTTTCTTTAAGGGTTTCCTCAAAGAGAGAAGCATATTCACCCAGGTCTTCGGCTCTGAGGGAAGTCAGTCCTCTCCCTTCCTCAAGCATTTTCCTCACTATTCTTCCAACCAGGTGATGAGCTTTGCGAAACGGAACACCTTTTTCAACCAGGAATTCTGCAAGGTCTGTAGCAGTAAGAAAGCCTTTTTTCAGGGCTTGCTCCATGTTTTGTGGCAAAGGTCGCATTCCTGCAACAAGTTTTGCTGCAATATCAAGAGACGACAGCGCCTCTTCGACACTCCTAAAAAGAGGCTTTTTGTCCTGCTGCAAATCCCTGTTGTAAGCAAGAGGCAATCCCTTTAGGGTGGTAGCCAGGCTGACCAAAGCGCCCAGAAATTCGCCGCATTTCCCTCGCAAGAGCTCTGCAAGGTCAGGATTCTTTTTCTGAGGCATGATGCTTGAACCTGTGGTCAGGGCTTCATCCATTTCTATAAATCCAAAAAGAGGGCTGCTCCAAACTACCAGTTCCTCACTCAATCTGCTGAGATGCACAAATAACGACAGAAGGTCAAAGAGAAACTCCAAGATGAAGTCCCGGTCAGAGACCGCATCCATACCATTTTCCTGGATTTTTGGGAAAGCCAGAAGTGAAGCCACATACTCACGGTCTATGGGCAGAGAAGTTCCCGCCAGTGCGCCCGCCCCAAGGGGAAGAACATTAACCCGTTTCAAGCTGTCCCAGAGGCGTTCTATGTCCCGTTCCAGCATACAAAAATAAGCCATCATATGGTAGGCATAAAGGACCGGCTGCGCTGGTTGAAGGTGAGTAAATCCAGGCATCACCAGGTCTGGATATGCCCTGGCCTGCTCAAGAATTCTTTCCTGCAAGGTGATTATTTTTTCAATCACTACTGCAATCATTTCCCGGAGATAAAGCCGCTCATCAAGTACTATCTGGTCATTTCGAGAGCGTGCAGTGTGCAGTTTGTCGGCAACCTGCCCTTTCAACTCCCGCAAACGGTGCTCCACCAGGCTGTGGATATCTTCGAAGGGAGTAAAATCTATCTTGCCTTCTTGTAACTCCCGATATATAGACCGCAAACCATCGCAGAGTTCTTCCCGCTCCTGCTGACTGATAACGCCTACCCGCTCCAGCATCATGCAATGGGCAATGCTCCCCAGTATATCGAAAGGATACAGCCGGTAGTCTTCTCCAATTGAGGTAGAAAAGGCAACGGTTTCAGCATCAGGTTTTCGCTCAAACCTGCCTCCCCAAAGAAAAGTTCCTTCTTTAGCCATGTTCTGTTTCACTCTTTCCGGTCAATCATGGAGTATATTTTGGTAGGCAAACCCCAGAGTTTGATGAAACCCTCACTCGCCTTGTGGTCGAAAAGGTCTCCTTTATCGTAAGTTGCCATTGCAAAATCGTAAAGCGAGTTTTCCGAACGCCGACCTATCACCTGAAGGCTTCCTTTGTAAAGCTTGAAACGCACCTCTCCAGTTGCCTTTCTGGCTAACTTACTCATAAAAGCATCCAGAGCTTCCCGCAACAGAGAGTGCCATAGACCTTCATAGACGACTTGTGCATACTGTTCCTCAAGATGGGGTTTGAAATGCAACACTTCTCGGGGTAACACCATGTTTTCTATCTCCCGATATGCCGTCAGCAAAATTAAAGCTGCGGGACATTCGTAGACTTCGCGCGACTTAATGCCTACCAGCCTGTTTTCAAGATGATCTATGCGCCCAAACCCATGCTCGCCCCCCAGCTTGTTCAGTTCTTCAACCAGGTTGAGCAACGAATAGTACTGACCGTTCAAGGTTTTGGGTATTCCTTCCTCAAAACCCACCTCGAAAATCAGGGGTTCGTTGGGAGCTTCAAGGGGATTTCGCGTCCACTCAAAGACTTCCTCTGGAGGCTCAACCCAGGGGTCCTCCAGCACTCCGCACTCAATGCTCCTTCCCCAGATGTTCTGGTCAATGCTGTATGGACTCCCCGTGGTAACGGGAACCGGTATTCCGTTAAGGTTTGCGTATTCAATTTCCTCCTCCCGGCTCCAGTTCCATATCCGTGCCGGAGCAATCACTTCCAGGGAGGGGTCCAGTGCTGCCACTGATACTTCAATGCGTACCTGGTCATTTCCTTTCCCTGTACAACCATGTGCCACATAACGGGCTCCCTTCTCCCGGGCAATCTTTACCAGATACTCTGCAATCAGAGGTCTGGAAAGTGCCGTAGCCAGAGGATACTTTTTCTCGTAAACCGCCTGTGCCCAGAGAGCCGGGATAACAAAACGTTGCAAAAACTCTTCACGTACATCAAAAACAAAAGCCTCTTTTGCACCCACAGCAAGCGCCTTTTTACGTACCTCTTCAAGGTCTTTACCCTGCCCAAGATCCAGAGTAACTGCGTAGACTTCTGCATCCATTTGCTCCTGCAACCAGCGAATAGCAACCGAAGTGTCCAAACCTCCCGAATAAGCAAGTACTACTTTTTCTTTACTCATAGTAAACTCGACACACCCAAATCAGCTTTAAAGGTGGCTGGGTTATTTCTATTCCGCCTCTCAGGTTAGCCTCACCCCAGCAGGCGGTATTCAAGGCTAACCAGCTTTACATACCAAAATAGAACAGTTTAAATACCGTGCATAATATTTCATTTCCCAAGAGAAGCTTTCAACGTCCAATTAAATTTTATCCAAACCTGACCCACAAGTCCTTACCAGGTTGCCAAAATTTTATCCAGCGCACTGGTCACCAAGTCAATATGTTCCTCTTCTATAATCAGAGGAGGCAAAAGTCTCACCACATCATCATTGCAGGCATTAACAAGCACTTTATTCTCAAACAACTTCTGTGCTACTTTTTTGGCTCTACCTGGGATTTCAATACCCCACATGAGCCCAACTCCTCTGACTTCTTTAATCAGACCCGGATATTTCTTTTGCAGGCTTTCCAGTTTCTTTTTCAAGTACTCCCCTTTCTCGCCCACCTTCTTCAAAAACGACTCCCTACTTACTTCATCACAGACCACACAGGCACTTCTCGCGCACACCGGATTTCCACCAAAAGTGCTACCTTGGTCTCCCGGATGCAAAAAAGGCAGAACCTTCTCATTAAGAAGACAGCAACCAATAGGTAATCCTCCGCCTAAACCTTTGGCAAGGGTAACCAGGTCCGGCTTAACTCCAAAATGCTGAAAAGCAAAAAAGGACCCCGTTCTTCCCATGCCACACTGCACTTCATCAAAGATAAGCAGGACGTCTTCCCGGTCACACAGCTCGCGCAGACCCTGCAAAAATTCCTTGCTACTCGGATACACCCCACCCTCTCCCTGAACAGGTTCTACTATAATAGCACACACTTCATCGTCAAGGACTTCCAGGACACTTTGTAAGTCGTTTAACTTTGCGTAAGCAATACCCGAAGGAAGAGGTTCCAGGTCCTGGTGAAATTTTCTCTGTCCGGTCGCAGCAAGTGTTAACAGAGTGCGACCGTGAAAGGAACGTTCAAAAGAGATAAACTTGAAGCGTTTTCTGTGTTTCCTGCGACCATAAAAGCGGGCTACTTTCATAGCTACCTCATTGGCCTCAGCACCACTGTTCACAAAGAATACTTTGGAAAGCCCCGAAATTTTGACTAATCGCTCGGCAAGTTCAATCTGGGGCAGAGTGTAGAAGAGATTTGAAGTATGGAGCAGTTTCGCTGCTTCTTCCTGAATCGCCTTAACCAGAGGAGGAAAACCGTAACCCAGTACGTTTACCGCAATACCTGCCAGAAAGTCCAGATATTTCTCGCCCTCCAGGTCAAAGAGATAGGGACCTTCTCCAGAAACAAAGACTACCGGAGAACGGCGATAAACCCCCAAATGGTATTGTTGCTCCTTCTCAAAATAGTACTCGCTGTTCAGCACCATTTGCCACCTCACTTTTTTATCCAGGTACCCCGCAAGTTCCCCCGCTCTAAGTCGCAAGCTTTTCTCAATTCCCCAAGCGAACCGATGAATACCCTGTTAACTCCACCACAAACTACCCGGCAAGCCATCTCGACTTTGGGAATCATGCCACCTTGAATCACACCTTCTCTGATGAGGGTCTCGGCCTCGGCAATGGAAAGCTCCTCACAGAGCGAAAAAGGGTCTTCGACCATACGAAGAACTCCAGGTACATCGGAGAAGAGAAACAGTTCCTCAACACCCAGCGCCTGGGCAAGCCGGCAGGCTGCCCAGTCAGCATTCACATTCAGGCTGTTGCCACTCCCGTCTGTGGAAACTGGCGAAATGACTGGCAAGAATCCCCCCTGCCATAGTGTTTCGATGATTCGCGTATTTACTTCTACGATTTCTCCTACCCTCCCCAGGTCCAGTAGCTTCCCATCCTTCTCCCTCTGCACTTTCTTTGCAACGAACAGGTTACCATCCCGACCACTGATGCCACAGGCATTGACCCCCAGCTGGGAAAAACCCCCCACCAATCTCTTGTTGACCAAACCAGAAAGAACCATTTCTGTGATGTCCATATCTTCTTCGGTCGTTACCCTCAATCCATCTACAAAAACCGGCTTGCGGTGCATCTTTTCCATAAAGGAAGATATTTGAACTCCCCCGCCGTGAACAAGGGCAACTTGAACTCCTTTTTTGAAGAGTTCTGCCACGGGCTCCAAAATTAGAGAATCGTCAAAATCTATCCCCTTACCACTTATTTTAAGCACTACTTTCATGCGCAACACCCCGGAAAATCAGGAGTAGTGGCTGTTAATTTTGACATAGTCAAAGGAAAAATCACAAGTCCAAACCTGGAAAGAAGCATTGCCAGAACCAAGGTTTAGCAACACATGAAGCTCTCGGTTCTTCATAATTTTTTCAAGTGCTTCTCTGGGAACATCTGTGGCAATGCCCCGTTCCACAAAAAGTTGCCCGTTAATTTCCAGCTCCACTTCCTGGGGAAAAAATCTCGCTCCACAACGTCCTGCAGCAGCAAGGATTCTTCCCCAGTTGGGATCCTCACCGAAAAATGCCGTTTTTACCAGAGGTGACTCAGCAATTGCATAAGCGCAGAGGCGAGCATCTTCTTTGCTTCGGGCACCTCGTACCTCCACAGTCACGAATTTGGTTGCTCCCTCAGCGTCCCTGACGATATCCTTGGCAAGTTCTCTGGTCAGCCAGAACAGAGCCTCCTTGAAAACCGACACCACAGAGCTTCCTTCATCAATCAGGGGAGTACTACTGGCTCCATTGCTCATGAAAAGCACCATGTCGTTGGTGCTGGTGTCTCCATCCACGGTTATCCGGTTAAAACTCTGTTCCACAGCCCCAACAAGTAAAGAACGCAGCAAAGATATCTCCAAATCAGCGTCGGTAGCGATAAAAGCCAGCATGGTAGCCATGTTGGGTTTTATCATGCCTGCTCCTTTGGCAATACCAGCGATGTGGACCACACCCTGAGGGGTTTCAATCTCTACTGCCCTTTCCTTGGGCATCGTGTCAGTAGTCATAATTGCCAACGCTGCATTGTGTCCCGAAGATTGATTGGGCAACAAAGAACGAGCTTCTCTAAGGCCTTGCTTTATCTTTTCCACAGGGAGAAATTCTCCAATCACACCAGTGGAAGCAACACTTACCCAGCAAGGATCAGGAACATTAAAAATGAGAGCTGCTTCCCTGGCAACTTCCCGGGCATCCTGGATCCCGCGCTCTCCGGTACAGGCATTGGCCACGCCACTGTTCGCAACTAACACCTGGATGGTGGACGCCCTGCTGAGGTGCTCTCTGGTCACTATCACCGGTGCAGCTTGAAAGAGGTTCTGCGTAAAAACTCCCCAGGCTTTGGCAGGAGGGTCAGAGTAAAGGACTGCCAGGTCTTTCTTATCTTTTTTAATACCACATGCCACTCCCTGGGCGTATATTCCCTGCACTACATCCAAGCCATTCTCTACAGCTCTCCACTCCACTTTCAGCATACCTCCTCAGGGATACAGGATGTTTTCAGGAAGACCAACTCTTTCATCGATACCAAACATGAGGTTCATATTCTGAACTGCCTGCCCAGAAGCTCCCTTAGTAAGGTTGTCAATGGCTGAAATCAGTATCAGCTGCTTATTTACCTTCAAAAAGCCAATGTCAATAAAGTTAGAACCAACCACCCACTTTAGCTCTGGAAAACTACCTGGAGGGAATACTCTTACCCAGAACCGGTCCTGATAATAGGCTTTAAAAAGCTCAAAGATAGCCTGTTCAGAAACCTCTTTGCGTAATTTCAAATAAATAGTGCTCAAAATACCCCGTTTCACCGGAAGAAGATGAGGGACAAACGTAACCCTGATTCTCCTTCCAGAAAGTTCGCTCAAGTTCTCTTCCATTTCCGGCTGATGCCTGTGTTTGCCAACACCATAGGCCTTGAAACTTCCAGAAACTTCACAAAAGTGAGTGCTCTCCTGGGGCTTCTTCCCGGCACCACTCACCCCAGACTTGCTGTCCACGATGATATCCTCCTCCACAAGCCCTTCTTTTAGCAAAGGGTAAACCGGAATGATTACTGAAGTCGGATAACAGCCGGGATTAGCTACCAATCGGGCCTGTGCTATTTCCTTTCCGTAAATCTCAGGTATACCATACACCGCCTCCCCAAGTGCCAGAGGTTCAAGGTGAGTAATGCCATAGACTCTTTCGTAGGTTTCCCTGTTTTTAAATCGAAAATCAGCGCTCAAGTCGATTACTTTCACTTCAGGACTAAAGAGCTTTAGATGACTCATGGACTCTCCATGAGGTAGAGCCAGAAAAACTGCATCGACTGGAGAAGGCACTCCCTGCTTGCTAAGACTCGAAAACTCCAGCAAGGTTCTCTTTGTCCAGGCGGGACAGTATTCCTCTAAACTCTTTTCAGCAAAGCTCTCACTGGAGATCCAGGTCACTTCTACCAGAGGATGAGAACGCAAAATACGCAAAAGCTCAAGCCCGGTATAACCACTTCCACCAACTATTCCCACTTTTATTCTGTCCATCCTGTTATTCCCCCTATTCAAACAAAAAGCCTCGTCGCTCAGGACGAGGCCTATTCAGCGGCAGGAGTACACTGCATAAAGCAGTGCACGGTGCCACCCTGCTTCACTCATATCGGCTAACGGGAAAACCCGGGTAACCCTACTTGGGACTGAATATCCCTTTCTTCGGAACCAGCTCTGGGGCTCTAAAGCCTTCTCCCTCAGGGGGGAACCTGTCCACCACTATGTTCCCTCGCTGTGCCCCTCAGAAGATGCATTCCCCTTCTTTGCCTTTCCTCACTATTCACTTCAGCGTATATTACATTAAAACATCAACTCGGATAAAAATCAAGAAAGACAGCCGACTTCTCTGAGAATGTTTTTAAGCTTTTCTTTCTGTTCAGAATTCATGATGCACAGAGGCGGACGCACCCACTCGCCACTTTTTCCAGTAAGGCTGAGCGCAAATTTTACGGGAATGGGATTGGTGGCTATGAAAATACCCTTGAAAAGGGGGTATAGCTCAAGGTGAATCTTCGTTGCCCTATCAACATCTCCGTTCCGAAAAGCGTCAATCATTTCTTTTATTCTTTTTCCAGCCAGGTGAGCGGCAACACTGACTACTCCCTTCCCACCATGAGCAAGGACAGTGAGAGTCATGTTATCATCACCACTGTAGATAGCAAATTCCTGAGGAGTCATTCGCCTCACCAGAGAAAGCTGGTCTACGCTTCCCGAAGCCTCTTTGATAGCCACAATGTTAGGTATTTCAGCAAGACGGGCTACAGTTTCAGGATTGATGTTGATTCCCGTCCTTGAAGGGATGTTGTAAAGCATAATGGGTATGTTCACCGCTTCGGCTATGGCTCTAAAATGCTGGTAAAGGCCTTCCTGCGGGGGTTTGTTATAGTAAGGTGTTACAGCCAGGATACCATGCACTCCAAGCTTTTCAGCTTCTTTGCTGAGTTTTACCGATTCCCGGGTGTTGTAGCTGCAGGTTCCAGCTATTACTGTTCCACGATCACCCATTTCTTCAAGGGCCACCTCAAAAAGGCGCAATTTCTCTTCGTGAGTAAGCGTAGGCGATTCTCCAGTAGTACCCGAAACCACCACACCGTCTGAGCCGTTACGCATCAGAAAGTCCAGTAGCTGGCGAAAAGCCTGGTAATCAATTTCCAGGTCTTCCTTAAACGGAGTTATAACTGCAGTCAGGAGACTACCCCATTCTCTCATTGTAAAACCCCCTCAGCACAGCTCATCGAGCTGAAACTTGCGGTGCAGGGCTTGAATAGCCCGCTCCATGTCTTTTTCCCACACCAAACAGGAAATGGTCACGTGAGAATCACCGGTCTGCAGGATTTCAATTCCTGACTCCTGCATGGCCTCAACAAGCTGTGCCATCACTCCGGGACGGTCAGCCATTTCAAAGCCTACCAGCGATACCTTGGCACAGGGTGCGTTAATAGTCACCGTAAATCCTGCTTTCTCCAGAATCTCTTTTACCAGAGAAGCACGTTGTTCCTCGACCACGAAAGCGGTGTTGTCAGGAAAAAGATTAATAAGGTCTATGCTGATACCTTTTTGAGCCAGAGAGCTGAAAGCGAGAAGCTTGTTTTCAGGCTTCTCACCCAGCGGTATCACCACCTGGGCCAATCCGGCACGATAGGCAATGCTGTAAAGGGGACGCAAACCCGCACCCCGTATACCTCGCTCTACAAGGTATTTTATGTCGCAAATGATGGTTCCTTCACCTTCGTTGGTAAGGCTGCGCACCCTGAGCGGCACCCGGTATTCTCTGGCCACACTCATAGCCTTGTGATGGATTACCTTAGCACCCTGCTGCACGATTTCCGCAGCCTCGGTGTAGGTAAGACCCCTGATTATTTGAGCGTCGGGAACGATGCGAGGGTCAGCAGTCATTACCCCTTCCACATCGGTGAAAATATCCACAAACTCTGCCTCAAGTGCTGCGCCCAGAACCACAGCAGTAGTGTCGCTTCCACCCCGTCCCAGAGTAGTTATATCTCCTCCTTCAGTGACGCCCTGGAAACCTGCTACCACAACCACATAACCTTCCTCAAGGTGTTTTCTGATGCGTTCTGGTTCTACCCGAAGAATTCTGGCGTCTCCAAAGTTAGAATCAGTAATTATCCCAGCCTGTCCACCAGTAAGCGCAATCGACCGCAACCCCTCTCTCCTCAAAGCCTGAGCCATGACCACAGTAGAAATGATTTCTCCGCAGGACATCAAAAGGTCCAGCTCCCTTGGTTCTACCTGTGAAAATTCCTCTCTGGCAAGACTAATGAGCGTGTCCGTAGCATAGGGAGAGCCTTTTCTACCCATGGCCGAAACCACAACCACGGGAGAAAAACCTTCATCAAGTGCTTGCTTTATTTTCTGAACCGCTCTTTCACGAAGCTCACGGGTGTGCACCGAAGTACCTCCAAATTTTTGCACCACAATCCTCATTGATTCAATGCCTCCTCTATCCTGCTCATAGCCCTTTCAAGAACCGCGTCAGGAGTGGTTAAAGAAACCCTGACAAAACCCTCACCGTACCTTCCAAAGCCGGTACCCGGGGTAACCACCACACCAGCTTTATCGAGTAAAAAGTTTGCAAAACCCAGAGAGTCAAAGCCTGAAGGAACAGGAATCCACACATAAAAAGTAGCCCTGGGTGGCTTTACTTCTATACCCACTCTGGAAAGAGCGCTCACCACCAGGTCTCTCCTTTTCTGATAAACGGGCAGCAGCCACTTCAACACCTCCTCCGTGCGGGCAAGGGCTTCTACTCCAGCCCACTGGATAGCGTTGAAAATGCCCGAATCCACATTGGTCTTAATCCTACCCAGTGCTTCTACAAGCTTTGCGTTGCCTACCGCAAATCCTATCCGCCAACCGGTCATGTTGAAGGTTTTGGAGAGTGAATGAAACTCAATGGCCACCTCCCTGGCTCCCTCAACTTCCAGTATGGAAGGAGCTCGGTACCCATCAAAGCTGATTTCCGAGTAAGCGAGGTCGTGAGCAATTATGAAGTTATAACGCCGAGCAAGCTCCACCACTTCCTTGAAAAAATCGAGAGAAGCAACTTGAGAAGTCGGGTTATTAGGATAATTAATGAAAATCAGCCGGGTTTTCTCCAGAACTTCCTGCGGGAAACGGCTGAAATCGGGCAGAAAGTCGTTTTCCGGAAGCAAGGGCAATTCCAGTGGAATTCCCCCGGCCAGCATAGTACCTATCTTGTAAACCGGATAACCAGGGTCACTGGCCAGAACTATATCGCCGGGGTCCACCACACACCAGGCAAAATGGGCTATACCTTCTTTGGAACCGATTAAGGAAACCACTTCCCGCTCCGGGTCCAGTTTTACCCCAAAACGGCGCAGATACCACTCAGCCACCGCTTCCCTGAACCTGTAAAGACCCCGATAGGAAGGGTAACGGTGGTTCTGGGGCTTTTGCGCCTCCTCACAAAGCTTCTCGATGATGAAAGATGGCGTTGGTAAGTCAGGGTCACCAATGCCCAGATCCAGTATTTCACGCCCTTTCTGCTTTTCCTCGGCTATTTTCTGCTCAATTTGCGCAAAGAGATAAGGTGGGAGCTTCTTGATACGGGTGGCTACTTCCATACTTTGAGAACCTCCTCGCTTAGCTTTCCTTCAAAAACTTCTTCCGCAGGTCCTTCCATAAAGACATCGCTCTGATTATCGGGCCAGGATACAAGCAGAGTGCCTCCAGGAAGATGAATTTGTGCTTCCCTGTCAAGCACTCCTTTTAAAACACCGGCCACCAGAACTGCACAGGCTCCAGTTCCGCAAGCAAGGGTGGGGCCTACCCCTCTTTCCCATACCTTAACCAGTGCTTCTTTCCTGTTTTGAACCTTTACAAATTCCACGTTGGTCTTGTGAGGAAAAAGGGGGTGTTTCTCGATGCTCTCGCCTACTTTTTCCCAATCCCCAGGCAGGTCAAAAATAACCGCGTGAGGGTTGCCCATAGAAACTGCAGTCAATGCGAAGGTTTTCCCATCTACCTGGAGTGGATAATCCACTACTTGCTCAGCATCAACATCTATAGGAATGAACGAAGCCCTGAGTCTGGGCTTGCCCATGTTCACCTTCACCGCAAGCTTTCCATTGCGTTCGGTAACCCGGGGAACAATAATGCCCGCCTTCGTATCCACAGGAAATTCTCTATCCGCCACCCTGCCCCGCTTCCAAAGATATACAGCAAAACAGCGGATGCCGTTTCCACACATTTCAGCCTCACTGCCATCCGCATTGAAAATGCGCATTGCAAAGGGAGCCCGGTCAGAGGGAGCTACCAAAATCACACCATCGGCACCAACTCCGAAATGGCGGTCGCACACTCTTTTCGAAAAAGAAGCTATATCCTTCACACCTTGCAATTCTTTCCACTCAAAAATCACAAAGTCATTGCCCAGACCGTGCATTTTGACAAAGCGCATTTCATTCACCCTCAAGGCCCAGTATTGGCTCCAGACCGAAAATAAAATGCTTTTTACTCACCGCTTCTTTTACAGCCATGATTACTCCCGGCATGAAGGAAGCTCTGGACAGCGAATCATGTCTTATGGTCAGAGTTTGCCCTTCATCGCCAAAAATAACTTCCTGATGTGCGACCAGCCCGGGCAGGCGAATACTGTGCACCCGAATTCCGTTTACCAGAGCACCCCTTGCCCCGGGATAGAGTTCCTCACTTTGGGAAAGCGCTTCACCCTCAACTTTTGGGATTGAAAGCGCCGTCTTTACGGCTGTTCCCGAAGGAGCATCTTTCTTCTGGGGGTGATGCATTTCAATGATTTCTACCCCACGCATGAACTTCGAGGCAATGCGAGCAAAATACATCATTAAAACCGCGCCAATGGCAAAGTTGGGAGCCACCACACAACCTGCATGTCCTGCTTCACTGGCCTGGCGTAAGCGTTCGACTTCCTCTTCCTTGAGGCCAGTCGTTCCCACAACCAGTGAGATTCCTTTCTGCAAGCTTTCTAGATAAACCTCTAAATTTTCGCGAAAAGCCTGGGCGTGGGTAAAATCGATTATCACCTCTGGAGAAGTATCTGTCAGGGCCTTTTTGAGCTTACTTTCTATCACCACACCTATCTTTCCCACTCCAGCAACCTCTCCAGCATCCCTGCCTACTTCGGCAACGTCACAAGCACCAACCAGGGAAAGCTGCTCATCCCTGGTTACCGCTTTAACTATCTCTTTCCCCATCTTGCCCGCTGCACCGGTCACCAAAACTCTTATTGATGACATACGTCTTTCACCCCTGCTTTCTTTAATCTCCAGGGAGAACGTCCCGTCTTATCAGGTCACTCAAACTTTCCGGCCTCACTACAAGCTTAGCTTTACCATCTTTCACGAACACCACGCCAGGACGGGGAATCATGTTGTAATTGGAAGCCATAGTGTGGTTGTAGGCACCGGTTCCCTCCACCACCAGGATGTCCCCCGGCAACACCCGGGGAAGCTCAATTTCAGGAATAATCACGTCTCCAGACTCACAGCACTTTCCCACCACTGACACCCTTTCCCGGCTCCGGTCATGCATCCGGTTGGCTACCAGAGCCTGATAGCGAGCACCATAAAGCACAGGGCGGGGGTTGTCGGTCATTCCCCCATCAACGGCGACGTACTTTTTAATGCCTGGAATCTCTTTGACGGTTCCCACCCTGTAAACCGTGTTGCCTGCTGTGTTCACAATGGAGCGTCCTGGCTCAACAATGAGCCGGGGAAGCGGAAAAGAGTGCTCTTCACACCACGCACGTACTTTCCCAGTTATAGCCTCAACGTACTCGCTAATGGAGGGAAACTGGTCTTTCTGCTCATCAAGATACGGGACACCAAGCCCTCCTCCCAGGTCCAGTTCTTCCAGAAGAAAATCTGTCTCCTTCCAGAACTGGAACATAAATTCAAGCATAACCTCACAGGCTTTCAAAAAGGGTTCCAGGCTGTCAATCTGCGAACCAATATGACAGTGAACACCTCTGAGTTCAAACTGAGGGAAAGCAAGGGCCTTTTTCATTACTTCTCTGGCGACTCCTCCCACAATGGGCAACCCAAACTTGCTATCGATTTTCCCAGTGGTGATGTACTGGTGGGTATGGGGGTCAATGCCCGGGGTTAGTCTGAAAAGGAGGGGCAGTTTTCCATTACGGTAGTTCTTCGCTTCTTCAATCAGAACTTCAAGTTCTGCTTCGCTGTCCACCACCCAGCGCCCTATTCCTTCCCGCAGGACCAGCTCCCGTTCCTGAGCGGTCTTGTTGTTGCCGTGAAAAATAATCCTGTCTGCAGGAAAACCGCTTGAACGGGCAATATAATACTCTCCCCCAGAGACGACATCCAGGAAGAGCCCTTCCTCAGCCACCATGCGGCACATGGCAGAACAGATGAAAGCCTTGCTGGCATAAGCAACAGCATAGTCAGGATAAAGACGCTCAAAGGACTGCCGGTAAAAGCGCATGTTCTCTCGGAGCAAGGTTTCGTCAAAGAGGTAAAGGGGAGTCCCAAATTCCTGGGCCAGCTGGACAACATCACATCCCCCAATTACCAGATGGCCGTGTTCGTTTATCTCCTTTTTACCCAGCATTGTCCCAACCCTCTCTAAGGTTTTTGCCTTTCTTAACATAAGACGCGCCAATTGTCAACGACGATGAGAAACCAGAATGCATCAACCGGGGAAGACCAAGGAAGCATACCCCACCACCTGAGAAAAGTCTCCGCTCACCTCTCCACTGTGGGCGTACTTGAGAAAACGGGGTTGGGGAGCATTTTTAAGCTTCTGGTAGAGCATTAAAATGGCAATCGCCCCTGGACCGCATACACTGACTGAAGCCTGGTGCAAGAAAGCGTAAAAGCCGTCCACGTCCAGGTTCAGTATGTGCGATATCGCCTGATGGTCTTTTCTCTCGGCAACCTCTGCTGGTTCGTAGTGACTGAAATCGCTGCTGGCCACGATGACCAAATTTTTCTCTGCAGAAAGCGCATACAGAGCTTCGGCCACCTGCCGGGCTACTCCCTTTCGCTGGTCAAGGAGCGCTATGGGAAGTATCTTGAAAGGACAGGATACAAAATACTGCAAAAAGGGTATTTGGACTTCAATGGAATGCTCTGCAAAATGAGCCTGCTCGTCAAAAGCAAAGACCGGAAACTTCTCTACCAGAAAACTGGCCGCTTCAAGGTCCAGCACCACTTTTCCCAATGGGGTCAGCCATTCCTCTTCCTCGCTAAGAGCAACCGAAGCGCCATATCCCCGATGATTGGGACCAATGATGCAGAAGGTAGTCTCCCGGTCAATACGAGAAAGAGCAGCAAAGGACCAGCAGGCCACCGCTCCAGAGTACAGGTAACCAGCATGAGGGCTAACCACACCGTTCACCTGCTCGAAAAAGGGCACCTCTTCAAGATTGCTACCTGGCCCCAGGGGTGATTGTTGAAGCCTCTCAATGAGAGATTTGACTTCCTGGGCGCTACCAGGATAAAAATAACCGGCCACCGCGGGTTTTCTAACCATTGCTCACCACTCCCGGTACCTTCGAATTCGCAAACGGATAAAAATCAGTAAAAGCAAAATAAATACCAGAGCCAGTATAATCAGGAGGCTATTTGCGCCCCCCAACAGGGCAAAAGAAAGCCAGAGATAGGGAAACAGCGCACTGCGATAGCCATACTGGTAGGACTTTTTGTAAAAGCTCAGTGCCTCCCTGGCTCTTCCTGCTTCTCTAAGTGAAGCAGCCTTCTGAAAGTAAAGCTCTCCCAGCTTATCTTTCCAGGCGGGGCGGTTGTCAGGGTCTTTGAGGAAAAGCTGTTCAGCCTGGGCAATCATCCCTTCCAGGTCGCCAACCATTTGGTAGGCCTCAAAAAGTGCCTGGAGCGTTTCCGGCTTCTCGCGCTCTTCAAGGGGAAGACGCTCTATATACTGGAAAAATTCTTTAATCTTACCTTCTTCAAGGAGTTCAACCAGATGCACCTCAGGCTTGATTAAGGAAAACACCCCTATGACCACAATCCTCATCCTTCCAGCGTCAGCAACCAGGAGATGTCCCTCGTCGTCCACCCACAGCCCTTCAGGATGAGAAAAACTGAACGCTGTATCCCCGCCTTGACCCAAGATGTAATGCAGTGTCCCCTTCAAGTCATACACCTTTACCCGGTGGTTGTTGTAATCAGTGATAAACACCCATTCTCCCTTTATAAATAAGTAACGGGAGCGGTTAAAGCGTTCTCTCTCGCTTCCCTCACCACCAAACTCAAACAGGAAGCTGCCATCAGGAGCGAACACTTTGACCAGGTGATGCACCGTATCGGCAACCCAAATTCTTCCCTGAGCATCAACTGCAATACCCCGGGGATAGTAAAATTCGTCTTTTCCCATACCCTCTTTGCCAAAGGTAAAAAGGAGCTTCCCGGTTTCATCAAGAACTACTATCCTGGAGTTATCGGTATCCGTAAGGTAAAGGCGACCTCCGCTTGCCCAAATACCCCGCGGACCCTTGAGAGAAAGCCCTTCTGGTTTAATGGTTAATTTTACCTCGTAGTTCCTTCCATCAAGCACCCGTATCTGGTTTGCCTTCTGCTCAACCACGTAAATTCTGCTTCCATCTCCAGAGAAGGCAATACCAACCGGCCCCTCCAAGCCGTTGACCACTTTTATTAGCTTCCACGCAGAGTCAAAGACCAGCAGTCGGTCCTTTTCCCAGTCACTGACCAGAATCTCCCCTGAAAGGGGATTCACTGCCACATAGGCTGGATACCCAAAAAAAGGGGTTTCATCCTCAAAGCTATCCACGACCCGCTCCAGAGTGAACTCCTGGGCCGCGGCAAGAGTATAACCTGCAACTAAAAGACACAGTCCCACAAGGAAAATCAAAACGCGATGCCAGTTCCCCTCACGAAACAATCTGAATCAACTCCTTCATTTTGCTTTTCACTTCATTCTCAACTGCTTCCGGTTCCCCAGAAGTCAAGAAAAGGGGAGGAGAAAAAGCAACAGTAATGGGAAAGGGTTTCGGGAAAGACCTTCCGCGGGGGAAGCTCTCAAAGGTGCCCCGTATGCCAGCCACCACCACCGGTACTCCAGCTTTAATCAGGAGTTTCACCACCCCGGGCTTGAAATCCGATACCTCACCCTGGTTGCGGGTCCCTTCCGGAAACAGGCAAACCACTTTCCCCTCTCGCAAAAGAGAAAGCACCCGCTTGATTGCTGACACGTCTTTCTCCCCCCTCCGCAAGGGAAATGCACCAAGCTGCCGCAAAAAAAAGGCAGCTACAGGGTTACGAAAGAGCTCTTCCTTAGCAACAAAATAGACTCTCCTGGGGCAGGCGCAACCCACAACGATGGGGTCGAGATAACTGGAGTGATTGGCAACAATGAGGCAGGGGCCAGAACGTGGAAAGTGCTCCCTTCCTCTCACCCGAAACCGGAAAAAAACCAGCAATAAAAATAAGGCTATGGCTTTGCTCAGATAGTAAATCACTCTGCCCACCAGAGAAAATCTTATGGTTTTATTGTAAGGATTTGTGGAAGCTTAATCAACCGGTATGCAAAGAGAGTTACTTAAAAAGAAAGCGCCAGGCGTCACTCGGCGGGGAGGCCTTTTTCAATAGGACGTTTTCTGTCTTCAGGAAGGCATTTTTTCGTTTTCCCTCCCACAGTATCCCTTAAGACGAGAACAAATAGAGTGAAAATCCACAACGCCCAGGAGCTTTCCCCCCTCAGGGTCAACCACAGCTGCCCAGGTTTGCCCGGAAACAAACATAGCCCGCAGCACTTCCTCAAGGGGCGTGAAGGGAACAACTGTTGCACATTGCAGTACCTCGCCTTTCTCATTTTTGGCTCCCAGGAATCTCTGCTTTTCATCAACGACCAGCACAAAGTTCCGGCTGTCAGGGTGATGGTTTGAAAAATCCCCCTCCGGACTCCCAGTTCTTCCCTCCCTGACCACAGGCACGTTTTCCTCCAGAACTTCTGAAGCAGTAAGCAGATGCAGAGTATGGAAAAATCCTTTAGCTCCCAGAAATTCCTCTACAAAGGGGTCAGCAGGACTAAAGAGAAGCTCCTGCACAGTGCCAACCTGAAGGATGCGTCCTTTTTTCATAATTCCGATGCGGGTGGAAAGCTTTATCGCTTCCTGCAGGTCATGGGTCACAAAGAGGATGGTTTTTCCCAGGCGCCTATGGAGGCGCAAAAGTTCATTCTGGAGCTGTTCCTTGCTGATTTGGTCCAGCGCACCAAAAGGCTCGTCCATGAGGACAATTTTGGGGTCCGAAGCCAAAGCTCTGGCTACCCCCACCCTCTGCTTTTCTCCCCCGCTGAGCTCGCGGGGGAAGCGGCGCAAATAGGATTCTTCAAGCCCGATGACGTCCAGCAATTCTCTCGCCTTTCTCCTACGCACCGGGTGAGGAACTCCCATGATGGAGAGAACATAGGTTATGTTTTCCTCCACATTGAGATGAGGAAAAAGGCCAATTTGCTGAATAACGTAGCCGATGTGCCTACGTAGCTTTATGGGGTCCCATTCCATGACTTCTTTTCCCTCCACATAAACGGAGCCCGAGGAGGGCTCGACAAGGCGGTTGACCATCTTTAAAATGGTGGTCTTGCCGCAGCCAGAAGGCCCAATCAGGCAGAGAAACTCGCCTTCCTCGAGCTCAAAGGAAACACCATCCACTGCTTGGATGTTGCCCGGATACGTTTTAGTTACCTCCTGAAAGACAACCACAGGCGGCATAAGAGCTAAAGAAGTCCCTTCTTTTTCAGGAATTCCCGGGCTACGTCTCTGGGATCCATAAGCTTTTCATCCACAAGATAGTTCATCTCGGTCATCTCTTCGTTACTTATCTGTCCTTCGAGTCTCCCCAGGACCTCAGCGATGACGGGATATTTATCCAGTGTTTCTTTCCTTACCACAGGAGCACAGAAATAGGAGGGGAAATAGTGCTTGTCGTCCTCAAGAACCACCAGGTCGAACTTTTTCAAAAGACCATCAGTTGAAAAAGCATCAATCACGTCAACTTCCCGAGACACTATGGCTGGATACTTCAGAGCAATAGCCATTTGTCTGGTGGCCTTGAAACGGAAGCCGTAGGTTTTTACCAGGTTTTCGTAACCGTCCTTGCGTTCAAAAAAGTCCGGCTCAGCACCGAAAACATAGCGCTCTGAAACTCGGGCTAAGTCCGAAAAAGTCTTCAGGTTGTCCTTTTCGGCCGATTCCCGGCGCACCGCCAGAGTAAAGGTGTTGTTAAAGCCAAAAAGCGGTAGATACACGAGACCAAACTTTTCTTCATACTCTTTCTTCACCCGCTCATAGAGTTCCAGCGGGTCGGACACCACTTCATCCTTTCTGAGCACTTCCTGCCAGGATGTCCCGGTGTACTCCGGGTAAATATCAATGTCACCCCGCACGATGGCTGGATGTAAAATGGAAGTTGTACCTCCCTCAATAATCAGACGCTCCACCTCAAGGTCAGTATGCGCTTTAAGCATCTGGACTATGATCTCGGCCAAAATATGGGACTCGGTAAATGGCTTATTGCTGACCACCACTTTGTCCCCTTGTGCCCAGGCCACACCAAGAGAAAACGCAAACAGGAAAACCACCAGAAACAGGAAACGCAGTGCTTTCATATGCAACACTCCTTACATTTGAATTCGGCGTAAAAGCCTTTTTTCCAAAAACCCCAGCAGGGTATCTGCTGCCAGGGAAAGCGCAGCCACCAGGATGCTCCCCGCCACGATGAGCTCGGTATAGTAGGAGGTGATGCCGCGGAAGATAAGCACGCCCAACCCTCCAGCCCCTATGAAAGCAGCAATGGTGGAAACTGAAATGGTCATCACCACCACGGTCCGGAAACCCGCCACGATGAACGGAAGCGCAAGCGGCAGTTGCACTCTGAAAAGCAGCTGCCAATCAGTGCTGCCCATTCCCTTCGCTGCTTCCACAATCCCCGAGTCGACGTTCACAATCCCCACATAGGTGTTACGGACCAAAGGCAAGAGCCCGTAGATGAAAAGTGCAAAGAGAGTCGGCTTCAGACCAATGCCCAGAAGAGGAATCATGAACCCAAAAAGGGCCAGGGCGGGGATGGTGTAGAGAACTCCAGTCACCGCCAGAACTCCCGAAGCCCAGGAACGAAAGCGGGTGATAAGGATTCCCAGTGGAATTCCTACCAGACCAATGAGCAAACAGGCCACAAAAGAGATGTAAACGTGCTCGAACAGGCTCTGCAAAACCAGCTCCCGGCGCTCAAAAAGGAGGAGCAAAACCCGCAGCAGAAAGTCCATAGTCCCCACCTGCTACATGGTGATGATGACAAAGCCTTCCGCAAGAAAACGGTGCATTCCGGGATGTCCCTTCATGTCCTCAAGCAGGGGAAGACCCTCTTTTTCCACCGCATCCAGAACTTTCATCTTTGCTGAGCAGGCCCGGCAGGCCCCAGCAATCAGACCCTTATCCTTCGTTTCCCGATAAAGCCCGTGCAAAGAGTGAGATGCTTCAGCAAGCAACGGCACCAGGCGAGTGGCACTCCCCTCAAAAACAATGCGGGCCACATTACCTTTTTCATACATGTCCAGAGCGTTAAGAAGGACGTGAATGAAGCACATCTCCTGGTCTCGAAAAACGAAGAAAGCGACTTTCTGCATCGACAATCCCCCTTTTTCTTTTCTGAAACCAGAATTTAGGGCAAGATATTTCGCACGTGAGCTCAGGCAAAGGGTCAGCGCCAAAAACCACTGGAAAGGCCAAAATCCAGCTTTACATTTTATTTAAGTGCTCTGGAACAACCCCGAAAATAGTAGTGATATCCTCTACACTTATCCGCTTCCCTTGCCATTTGGAAACCTCTTAACCCAAAGACTAGCTCCATCCTGGAGCCTGCCAACGTTAAAAAGGCAAAGCTTGAGCTGAAACATCGAGAAGGTGAAAGAATTTGAAATAGATCTTTCTGGTTATATTGCCCTTTAAGAACAGAACTCCGAGGCTAATCCCCTGTTTGCGCTTTAAATGTCTCAGTCTCAGCGGAAATTTCCTTTGGCCACTTTTACAGGATGCAGAAAAACTTTGCAGAATTCTCTTTACTGGTGTTGTTGCTCTTTTTAACCTTCTTTAGTTCATACATGCGTTGATCAGCCACTTCTATGGCTTTTTCAGGATCCCGGGAATCATCCCATACACTTACCCCGAAAGAGAAAGAGACTCCTGGCAAGGCTTTTCTTATGCGCTCCAAAGCTTTTATGGCCCCTTCTTCTCTTTCTCCGGGGAAGGCAAGGAGAAGCTCATCCCCGCCAAAGCGGACAGCTACATCTGCCTTTCTGATGTTTTGGAGAATGACAGAAGCAACTTCTTTGAGAAGCTCATCACCAGCACGATGTCCCTTTTCATCATTTGTTTTCTTCATGTCATCTATGTCCAGCATGGCAAAGGCAATGCTTCCACCAATGCGTCTCTGGCGGCTTACTTCCCGAGGTAGCCACTCTTCGAAGAAATACGTCCGCAAGTAAAGTCCTGTTAGGTAATCCCGGGTGGAAAAGTATTTAAGATGACGCACAATCATTCCAACGCCCAAAAGAAAAAGGAAAAGCCCTGCAAACAAAAGAAGTGCTGGCACAGGGGGAGCAATCAGAATTCCAGAGGAAGCAAGAGCAAGCCCTGCATAAAAGGTAAAATACCAAACCTTCCTCTGAATAAGGAATTTCGTTGTAAGGTAGCTGTGAACGGCGACTACAAAAAGAACTGCTAAGAGCCCTGCTCGCCACACAGTTGCCCCCATTCTTCCTGCCCTCCTTAACCTTGTGTCCAGCTGTAAGCTGGGCTCTACAAAGTTACGTTTTGGGAAATAATACCAGAAAAATTGAAATTCAGGAAAGTTAAATTTTTAAAATAAAAATCTGGCATGTAAATCTGCTTTTTGAGAAAGTACGAATGAAACCGAAAAGAATAACTCTCTCCAGGTCTTGGGTTTTTAACGAGCTCAAGCACTCTTTTTGCCCTAAGACTCCCTTTTTATGAGCACCACCTTTGGGGGTTGAGAAAAAGGGGAAACAGGAGAACACTGAAGCCTCGCAAAAACCACTTTCTAAATAAAAATGGCGCCCCCAAGCGGATTTGAACCGCTGCCGCCGCCTTGAAAGGGCGGTGTCCTAACCGGGCTAGACGATGGGGGCGCTTCTTCCTTTAATTCCTACCCTGAATCTGCCCTGCGAACGAGCCCTATTTTATAAGATAGGGCACCAGTAATGCAAGAGTTTTTCCAAAAAAATTTTGGCTATCGGCTATTCCTTCACAATAGCGCTGGTGGGGCAGGAATCGATAGCCTCATCCACACAGGGAGCGTTTTCATCTGCTCCGGGCTTGACCACGCTCTTTCCCTCTGCGTTCATCTCAAAAACGTCCGGACACACATTAACACAGAGTTCGCAACCAATGCATTCATCAGCAATCACTTTTAAGGCCATTACATATCTCCTCCCTTGTTTTTAGGAAATTAAACCAGGAGAAATTATAACATAAATTTCTGGTGTCAAACTCCTCCCAGATATTTTCTTTTCGCCATATCAAGGCCAGGAGCAGTTTTGAAAAAGCTCTCGATAAAGGAACGCAACTTATCCCCTTCCAATTTTTCTTCTTCAAGGTTGACCAGCATATCCGCTTCGATAAGCACCTGAAAGTCTATCTCATCAACCCTGTCAAAGTTGTGATGGTTGCCCACCAGATAGAGTACCCGCTCCACTACTCGGGGTTGCTCACCAATCTCTTCAAGAATTTTGCGGGCAATCGGCGGCCCGGTAATATGCTGGAACTTTCCCTCCCGACTGCCAAATTTCTTTTCGGCTTCCACAATCCCTGCATCGTGGAGCAGGGCAGCAAGGTGAACTGTTCTCTGGGTCACAGCGTCAAGCTTAAGCGCCTGAGCTATATCATGGGCAAAATCGAAAACCTGCCGGGTATGCTCAAGCATGGAGGGATCCTCCCGAAAAACCTCTTCAAGTCGCTGCCACACTTCTTGATACAAAACACATCAACCCCTTTTCTCGAGGTCCCGGAGTTCTTCTTCGCTGAATCCCAGATAATGCCCTATCTCGTGGAGCACCACTTCTCTGAGCTTTTCATAAAAAGCTTCCCGGGTGGGAGCGACTCGTAGAATATTGCCTGTAAAAAGCACAATTCGGTCCGGCATAACAAAACTATATCCCCTACCCCGCCGGGGTAGGGGCACTCCCTGATAAAGACCCAGCAAAAAGGGAGAACGTCCATCAAGTCGTGAGGGCCTCTCCTCGACCACGAACTCCACATTCTCCAGTCGGGACCTGATAAGCGGTGGAAGAGAAAACAGTACTACTTTTACCATCTCTTCCACGTCTTTTTTCTCCATGCTTTAAATTTTAAACCAGAAAAGAGACTCCCTCAAGTATGCTTGAACTTCAAAACGCCTTTTTCTTTGCGAACTCTCCTCAATATTTCCGCATACTCTTTTTCGTAGACCACACAACCGGTATTTTCCTGCCTAATTAAAAGTTCCATGCAGGTGTCGCATAGCGTGCACCAGCGGATGGTGTCTTCTTTACCCTCCATCATCTTGCGGGGGAGATAGGGGTCAGCCAAGGACTGGCGGCCTATGGCTATCATATCGGTAACTCCATCCTGGATGTTTTTGTTACCCCAGTAGCGGAGACTCGCCTTTTCTTTTTCCAGGGCTGACAGGTAGTTGTTGCCGTCTCTGAACAGAGAATATGCCGAACCTATAATCACAGCTTTTTTGGCTACTCTTTTGGCTTCCTGCTGGAAATAGTGATGCAAGTAGACATAGTCAGGGATTCGCTTGTCCGGATGAGCCAGGGCAATGGTCAGCGAGGGATTGCCTGCCGAAACCATTATGAAATCTGCGCCTCTCTCTTCAAGCCCTCGGATGAGGTCCAGAGGCTCGGTAAGGTCCATGATTGCAGTATCCGGACCTTTTGAACCCTGGCCTCCTGGTATGCCTTCCCACATAGAGATTTTAGAGCCCACCAGAAAGTTGGGGTCGTTTATCTCTTTTTGAATACGCTCGTAAATTTCAAAAGCAAAACGCCTCCGATTTTCCCAGGAGCCACCGTATTTCCAGTTGCGGTCGTTATAAGGCCGCAAAACCTGAGAACCCAGGTAGCCGTGGCACAGTTTAACATCCACACCATCAGCTCCACAGTTGTGAGCTATCTTGGCTGCCAGCACAAACTGGTCAATAATCCTGTCCACATCTTCCTCAGCAAGCAGCTCCCCTCCAAGACCTGGTAGAGGCTTAACGCAGACCCGTTTTGAGAAATCGGGGTTGCTGAGCTCACCTGAGTGGGTCAGCTGCCAGACAAAAAGAGTTTTCTCGTTGATGCTCTTCATTTCTCTCACAAAGGCGGTGAGAGCTTTTTCGTTGTGGGGTTCGATGGACAACTGGTGTAGGCGAGCACGCGACTCATAGGAAACGGTTATCGCTTCCAGGAATACCACTCCAGCACCACCCTCAAAAAGCCTTGAGTAGCGGCGGTAGGTTTTTTCCGTTGGATTGCCGTTTTCATCCGCATCGTTGCATTCCATGGCGTTAATCACGAAGCGGTTCTGGGCCATCCGAGCACCAATCTGGATGGGGGTAAACAAAACTTCCTGAGACATTTCTCATACCTCCTTGAAAAGCAGAGCTTTCACAAAAGATACCCTTGTGCAAGCGCAAAATAAACCCAGTGGATTACCAGCAAAATACCTGTTTTATACCAGTAAAAAAGGCATTCACTGCATGATGTTCCGGAGATAGGTGGTCAAATTGACCTGAGAACGAGCAATGCCCAGTTTCCTGCGCAGATTTTGCCGGTGAAATTGCACCGCCTTCCTCGAAATGGAGAGCGTTTCAGCTATTTCCTTGCTGCTTTTCCCCTCTTTGATAAGCATGGCTACCTCAAGTTCTCGAGGGGTTAAGGAAGACAGCTCCTGGTAAGCTGACGGAAGAGAGCTGGAACAGAGACTTTGAAACCAGAAAGAGAGAAAAGAAAAATAGCGTGCTTCTGGAAGGTCTTTTATCAGGGTTTCCAGTTCTTTCAAATTTGGCAAAATAAAGTTTTTCACCTGGTCTTCGCAAAAACTCCTCTTTCTTCTTTCTTCTTCAAGAAGATTACGAAGCAGTTCGTTTTGGTGTTCCAGGAGAGCAACTCGCTTGCGCAGAAACTGCACTTCCTCTTCGAGCTCTCGGACCGGGATGAGGTTTTTGACGTATTCGAGTATACCCACCACTTCACGGTTTTCGTCAAAAAGAGGAAAGGCGTAAATCCTCTGAGCCTGCTCCTTGCGAAAGTTGAACCCATCATAGGAGACCACTTCAGTAACCACTTTTTTCTCCCTGATAGCTCTTAGGGAAGGGCAATTGGGACAGGGTTTTTTTCTACCGTGAAAAACCCAGAAGCATTTTTTACCCTGGGCAGGCATTTTATGCTTGTACCACTTCTGCATGGTGAAATTGAGGTCAACAATCCGAAGCTCACTGTCGAGCAAGCTCACTCCATCCGGGACGCTGTTCAGAACCACTCGAAAGATGAAATTACCAACGATATCCCTGAAGAAGTTATCATAACTAAAGGCGCTACTTCCCACCCTAAAAGTTCCTCAGCCAGAACTGCCTGGTTTTTTTCGATTATAGCACACCGCAAAAGACCAGGACGTCCAGCAAAAAGATTGGAAAACCTGCTTGCAAATAACGCTTGACGCTCCCTAAAGAAAAAATTATAATTGGGGAGGCTTGAAGTGGCCCCATCGAATAGTGGTTAGTTCAGCGGGCTCTCAATCCGCAGGCCGGGGTTCGATTCCCCGTGGGGCCACCATAAGGGTTTTTACCTTCCTCAGAAAAAACCTGAACCCCATGCAGGAGTTCCTTTAAGAAGTTACAGCAAGCCTAACGATGGAATCTTTTAATTCCTCCAGGGACTGCCCCTTGGTAATATAAGCACTGGCCCCTGCCATTTGGGCATTGCTTTTGCATTCCTCTTCATCGCATATAGAAAGGACAATCACCTTCAAGTCTTTGAAACGTCTGCGTAACATTCGGGTTAAGGCTACTCCACTACTTTTCGGCAAGAACAGGTCCATTATGACCAGATCAGGTTGGGAGCGCTCTATTGCATCAACCAGCCCCTTTCCGTCGAGCGAGTACCCGGCCACCTCAACTCCCTCAACGCTTTCCAAAAAAAAGATCAATCCTTGCAAAAAAAGTTGGTTATCCTCAACGATAAATATCCGGATTGGTCGTCCTGCAGAATGCCCAAACCCCATGTTTCTCCCCCCCAAGAATAAAACGAGGATAACAGATAGACCTTGCTGGAAAAAGGGTTGAAAGTCATAATACCGGGGATAGAAAGTCATAATTTTCTATTTAAAAAAAACAGGATGGTATAATAACTTTGAAAAAGGAGGGGGTTGAGAAGTATCCTTGGGAAAGAGAAAAATATTTTAAGACACCTCCTTGAAAGCTCGATAAAAGTCCTTGATTGTTCTTCGGGAACCATAGCCTTTTTTGATGTTCCCAGAAGTAGGTTTGTGGTCCTGGCCACACTGAGCATGGCTCCAGAGCGCTTGAAGAAGCCCTACCTGAGCACCAAACGGGGCATTGTCGCCTATGTTTTGCGTACCAGACAACCTCTCATCATCGACGAAGAACACAGTCCTCTCTTCTCAAGCTGGAAAAGCAGACAGAGAGAGCGCTGTTCTATTTGTGTTCCGCTTCTTGATGAAAAGGGGAACATCACAGGTATCCTGACTCTCAACAAACCCCAGGGGGTCTTTCCTCCCGATACTCTTTCTTTCATAAACCTCCTTGCCCAGGAAATAGCCATAATACTTCAGCAAATGTGGCTCAAGAAAGAGAGAGAGAGGGTCCTCAAAAGGCTAAACTTTGCTCTGGACACCCTTGCTAAAATTTCACCATTGATGGATAGAACAATTTACATCGAAAACCTGATTTCCGTGGGCCAAAAGCTGGTCGACGCCACCTTGAGCGTTTTTTTAGAGAGCAGCGACTTTCAGAAAGTGGAGTTTCACATATATCCTAAAGCCGAGCTTTCAGGAAACCCTGATATTCAAAAAATCACTGAACTGCTTTCCAGAAGCTTCAAAAAAAACTTTCTGTTCAAGCAGTACGGCGTTATTACTCTTACCAGAAAAGAAAAAGCCTTTCTCACTGAATACCTGCCCGAGCGCCTTTCCAAAAAATTAAAGTTTCTCGTCTTTTACCGACCCCACCACCTGGGCAAACCCTTCGGATACTTTTTTGCATTCTGTCCCTTTCCCCCTTCTTTGCTTGCCCAGACAGCCTTTCGCTCAGTCATGGACCTCTGGGCAGCGCTGTTTGGTAACCTGCTTCTTTTTCAGCAGAACCTGGCCCTGGCCAGAAAGCAGGAACGCCTTGCTCTGGCCAGGGAACTTCATGATGGGCTCACCCAGGACATTGCTGGTCTGCAGCTACACTTCCAGCTAATCAGAGAACTGCTCAAAAAGGAAAACATAACACTATCTGAGGAGGCGCTGTCCTTGATGGAAAGGACCGAACGGGGTCTTTCTGCTTCTTTAGAAAGGTCCCGCGATATCCTGAAAAATCTGAGAGAAGCCACCATCTCTAACCTGCCGCTTGGAGAAGAAATCCAGCAAGCCCTGATAGAGACCTTTATCTTTTCCAAAGTTAAAACTAAGGTCAAAGCAAATGTAAAAACCCAGGAGATAACTCCCCGGCTCCGGGAAGCAGTAATGGCCCTTATACGAGAGGCCGCTCGCAACGTAGAAAAACACGCTCAAGCCACCGAAGTGAAGGTAAAAGTTGGATTGTGGAAAGGCTGTCTTTACGTCATTTTTAAGGACAACGGAGGGGGGTTCAACGCATCCCGAATGATTGCGGAAGGAACAGGGCAGGGATACGGCTTGAAAGGAATTCAGGGGACCATAGCTCTCCTCCAGGGGTCGTTTCGGGTCTCCTCGAAAGAAAATAGAGGAACTACCCTGAAGGCGGTGATTCCCAAAAGTGGTTAAAAAAATGGAGGACACTAAAATAGCCATTGTGGATGACCACGCCCTTTTTGCTGACGGCTTGAAGGCTCTCCTGGAAAGCAAAACCAAAATCGGCCGCTGCTCTATTTTCACAAACAGCAAAGAAGCCATTCAGAAAATACCCCTCGAAAAACCGGACATCGTACTTATGGATATTCATCTTTCTGATGCTAACGGCATACAGCTTGCCGAAGAGCTCAAAGCCCGCCTTCCGGACCTCAAGATACTGATTCTCACCATGGACGCGTCCAGAGAGCTTCTCATCCAGGCCGTCTCAGCAGGAGTGAACGGTTACCTCCTGAAAACTGCACCCTTCTCCAAAATCACCAGTTGCATCAAAGCAGCTCTGCAGGGGGACATGGTCTTTGCGGAAGAAGTCTCGGGAATGTTGCTCGAAGAGTTCAGAAAAAACCTCCCCACCCCAAAAAAACCCTCTCCCTTGCTCGATGAGCTCAGCAAGAGGGAAAAAGAAATCCTCACCCTGGTTGCCCAAGGGAAAGACAACCAGACCATAGCCAAGGAGCTTTTCATCAGTGAAAAGACGGTTAAAAACTACATAAGCAACATTCTTTCCAAGCTGGGCATTGAAAACAGGATGAAGCTAATAGTCTTTGCCCTGGAAGCAGGAATTCTGGAGTCTGATGAGACCACCAAGCAGGATATCTGATATACTATTAAAAACCCAAGGAGGGAAGAACCATGAAAAAATATCTCTGGTTAGCAGTGTTCGTTGCGTCGCTTGCCCTTTTTGCAGGGTGCTCGGTGACCACCGTTTCTTAGGAAACAGCTCTGGTTTTGCGTATGGAAATCGAGCAGTTTTTTGATAACTATGAGCAGGCATTGCTCTCCAACAACCTGGACCAGATAATCACCTTTTACACTGTACCCTACACCGCTGCAGACTACGTCTCTGGCTCCAAAATTACTCTGAGTAGCTGGGAAGACCTGAGAACCTATCTCAACACCTACCTGGGACTTGAAGAAAGCGAAATAGTTGAAGACTCTTTCGAACTCACGGACGTGACCTTTTCCAGCGAAACAAGGGCCATTGTCCTTGCTGAAGAACACTGGGTGCAAACCGCAGATGGAGAAGCTTGGGAAGCCACCGATAGCCTGCGCATTACTTTAATAAAAATCAGCGGAAACTGGAAATTTCAAAAGATAGAGCTTCTGGGCTGGAGAGGGAAGAGGGGATAATATCCCCCTCTTTCTTCTTTTTTCCTTACTCCTCTTTCCAACCGTCCCATTTTTTTCATTCTTTTTTGTGACTTCTGACCCTTCCTGCCCAATTTATCCCATACGAAAATGAAAGTATCAAATTTCTGGAAGGAGGAGTAAGGATGTATCGTGTATTTCTGGTATTACTGGTAAGTGTAGCTCTGGTTTTGGGATTAGGCGTGGCATTTGCCTTCGGTGGGCTGGATCTCGACCTTGAAGACATAGCAGTTGTGGTGGTTGACAATGGCTCCACTTACACTGGCCCCAGCGAAACTGAAACTGAAAATGAAACTATCACCCAGAACTCGACTGTCAACATAACTGGTCCTTCAACCTGCCAAAACACTTTCATCTGGGGAGTCAGCCAGGATAGCCTTATCTACCAGTTTGCAGCTCAGGGAACTGGAGACCAAAGCGCAACCTCAGGAAACATTCCTGGTAGTGGAGGAGGAGTAGGAGCCATTTCCGGAGCCCTGGCAATGGGTGGAATTAACGGCAACCTGGCAGCGAACTTCCAGAATCAAATCGTTGCAGCACCTCAAAACAATAACGCCAACATGTTCACCGTAGTAGAAGTAGAACTTGAGAAAACTGAAATCGAACTTGAAGACATAAGCTTAAAAGACGTAAGAGGCAGAATAGGGCGCGTATTTTGATTAGACAAATACAAGTTATAGCTCATCACCAACTCAATTAAGTAAGAGAAGGGGTGGCTCAAAGCCACCCCTTCCAACCAAAAGGAGGGCAATCGAATGAAAAAAATAAAAAGGTTTACCTTGTGGGTAGGGATATTCAGTATTTTAACGCTGTTCCTTCTTTCCGGCCTGGCCAGTGCCTCAGTTTGCAGGCTGGAGCGAGGAAATCCTGTATCTTCATTTGGTGCGGTAAGCCCGAATAAATCCTCATCGATTTTTAAAAGAACAGATGGAGCTAATCAATATTTCATACCTGCACCAGAAATTGAAGCCTCTTTCGCTGAAGTCCAAAATAATGTTTCAACCAATACCAACGGAAACAGTTCTCCTCCCACCATTAACCTGAATCTTTACATAAACCCCATGTATATAAACATTGAAGGAGACGACATTTTTCAAGCAAACGGTTTTAGTGCAGAAGAAATCGCTGAAATAACTCAGGACGGAGAGCTCAACATTGCTACCATAGTGCAGAACATCGTGCAGGTAGGAGTCAACATGAATGTTTCGCCACAAATCAACGTCATCCTGGTCGGTGAACAGGTTGTAGCTCCCGACGTGGTTGTGAATACTCCAGACATCACCGTGGAACTGCCGCCTGAAAGCGGAGAAAATGGTGGAGGGGCATAGCTTAAGAGGAGTCCAAGATATGAAAAATAAACTGTTGACAGGTTTTATATTGCTGGTTCTGGTTTTCGCGGGATTTGCTGCTGGCTGTAACCAGGCCACGGTTGGGAGAGAAAGCCTTTCCTTTAACGATGAGCTTCCCGAAGGAGTGGTAATAACTTCTTTAGGAAGTGGCATATCCTGTGAAAGTGTTACCGTGGTAACCTGCGTAAACGGTGACTGTGAAACCTATCACCATCACGAGTGTGTGGAAATCAATTGAAAGAAGGTGTTTATATGTCCATAAAAAAATGGGTCCTACCGCTTTCTGTAATCTTTGCCATGGTCCTGATTTTTCTGGGAGGTTGTCTTGGAACGAGCTTCAGAGTCGCGGTGGTAGTCAGAGGTGTGGTTGCTAACCCCGAAGGAGATACCCTCTGCTACATTGACTTTGAAGAAAATCCCCAAATCAGCGAAGGAGTACCTCTCTCCAATGCAGACCTCCTTATCATCGGAGATGAGGGAACACGCATCACGACTGAAACTGACGAAAAGGGAGAATATCAGTTCACAGGCAAAGCTGGCGAAGCGTACATAATTTACGCCTATAAAGGCAATATAATCGTTAAAAAGGGTATCACTACGCTTACTCCCAATTCCCAAGAAGCTGGTGAAGCCAATTACTACACTACCTCTCAGGTAATCATCTACGAAGTTGCGGAACGGCTTTACCCGGGAGCTGTGGAAATTGCTGACATACCTTTTCTTGAGCCAACCGACGAAATAGTCCAGGCAGTGAAAAATGTTCTGGCTAATTGCGAAGACGCCCAGGGTGATCCTCAGGTAATAGCCCTGGTAGAAACCCTGGTAAACAACCTCTTCGGTGAACCAGGAACACCAGGAATACCGCCTGTGGTTACCAACGGCGGAAACCAAGGAGAAAATGGAGGTAATGGGGAAACACCAGGAAATGGTGGGGAAGAACCACCACCTGAACCACCCGAGGTCCCAGAGGTACCATCACCACCGTCTCCGCCATCACCACCTGTGCCTTCATTCCCAGACTGTCCAACCTGTGGTTAAGCCAGTAGCACCCGGGGGAATACAAGTGAAAACCGGTCACAGAGTTTCAAAAAACCTCACGGACCGGGCTTAAAGAAGTCTCGGTCCGTGAGGTTTTTCCGCTAAAAGCATTGGCTCCCTCTGCAAAAAAGACCCAAAAAAGCTATAATTTAAAAGAAAGTCTCAATTTCATCGCCCAAGGGGGCATGCAAAATGGCTTTCAAGGCTCTTTTTCTCTCCTACGCTCCCGATGCGGATCCCGAAAAGCACCGCTCCTTTATAGATACCGGCAAATATCAGCTCTGGTCAGTTGTCGTGAAAAACCGGGAAGAAGCGCTGAAAATCGCCCGCGAACTTTACGAAAAAGCATCTATCGAGGTTATTACTCTTTGCCCGGGATTCACCCACAGGGAGGTAGCAGAAATTTTTGAAGCTCTGGAAGGCAAAGTATCAGTGAGCGTTGCCAGAGGAGACGGACCAAGTAACCAGATTGCTCAGGCTGCGCTGCAAAGGGAATATTTTGGAAAACAAAGCTAAAACCTGGTGCGCCCGAGAGGATTTGAACCTCCAACCTTCGGCTCCGGAGGCCGACGCTCTATCCTGTTGAGCTACGGGCGCATTTTCATTAATATTGTAACCAGATAAAATGAGAAGTCAACAAGGAGGTACACCCCTTGAACACTCTTGGCAAGGTAGTGCTGTATCTTGGTATTTATGCTCTGCTCCATTTTCTCTACGAAGCAACTGGCATTGCACTTTTCAAGCCCATCTCAGGCGTGGATGAGTCGGTATTTGAACACCTTAAAATTGGGTTTTTCTCGTATCTTTTTGCAAGTGTTGTCGAATACTTCTTAATAAGAAGAAAAAATATACCTTCAAACTTCTGGACTTCGCGGATGTTCGCTACCCTCTTTGTACCCTGGTCCATAGTGATTATCTGGTATCTTGCACCGGCCCTGGTTGGCAAGCTCGGCTTGCAGGCAGAACTCACCTGGGCACTGACGGTAACTTTTTTATCCGGGGTAATCGCTAAGCAGGTAGAAAAAGCACTCGAAGAAAAGGAACTTTCCGCAGGTTTCAGTCTTTCCGTTTTGGTTCTGTTTGCCATTGCTCTGGTTTTCTTCTTTGCATTCACCTACCAGAAACCCTGGATAGACCTCTTCGTCGACCCCCTCACCCTTGGCAGTCACTGAGCGCTTCCAAACCAAACGTCTATAATCTCCAGAGCCCTCTGACGCACCTGGGCCGAGTGCAGGGGATTGGCACAGCGGGAAATTTCCCCTTCAACCAGGCCAACCAGGTCTTCGGGAACCAAGAAATTGGGAATGTCTCTTATAAATACCGCTTCTGGATAAAGTTCTTTTACTACCTCGTAAATCGCGACTTGGGCGGTAGTATAGGCATTGAGCTCCACGAAGTTTTGAGTCGCCCCACTTAAGACAGGGTAGAGGGGAGCCGCAAGCACTACTTCACCCTTTTCAGCGTAAATCAAAGCTGCCTCTCCAGAAAAATCTTCAAGCTGAAACTCTCCCCTGGCATCTGCTTCCAACAAGTAGACCTGACCATACTCATTTTCAATATGCACTTTTGCAAAAGCTGGCCCCCCGCATTCTGCAGGTAAATCTATTCGGCCGCACAAAAGGCAAGAATTCACCCGAGGTCCTCCAACAACGGCACCACCGAAGCAACCCCCCACCAGAAAAATCCCTGCTATCAGGATTGGTAAAATGTGCAGTTTTAGCATCGTCTTTTCTCCGTTAATCTCAGCATTTCCCACATGCTAAAACAAAGTAATCGTGCTGACCATAGGAAAAATTTCCTATTTTAAACATTTTCTCATCCTCAAGAACTGAAAAAGCGCACTACCCAGCTTAACCGGAGGCAATGCACCTTCAAGGGAATAACCGAGCCGTCTGTAAAAAGCAAAAGCACCAGTATTTTCTCCTTCAACGTCCAGAACCAGGTAATCCGCTCCAACCCCTTTAGCCCTTCTCTCCAGTTCGCCAAGGAGCATGCTTCCCAACCCCCGCCTCTGAAACTCAGGATACACAGCCAGGTTGCTGAGATAAAATTCACCCCGGCCTATCTCACCCAGAGGAGAAATGTGCAGGAGAAATGGAATCCGCTTTCGTTCTCCAAAAAGCAAAAGGCGGCCAGCTATTAAAAGACCAGTGAGCAACCGTTCTTTGCGCTTTTCGGCAAAGGAACACCCGAGCGCCATTCCTGCTATTCTGCCCTCTTTTTCGATGAAAAGAGCGTGTTTATGACTAAAAAGGTTTTTTCTCTGCACAAAACAGTGCTGGGCAATTGCAAACCGCAAAGGACCCCAGAGCGCTTCAAAGAAAGAAGGAGCAGAGAGAACCAGTAGCTCTGAGAAACGAACGCTCATTTCCAAATTGGGCCGAGCAGAGATAATCTTTGTCAAACCCAGTAACCCTCGTCTTTAAAAATCCAGTTCGTCGGAAAGCTCTTCTTCACCAATTATTTTACACATAAAAAGAAAAGAAGTAGTTTAAACTGCCTCTTTTCTTAAAGCCAAAATGGGCTCTGCGTCAACAAATCTTTCTTCCATTACTTGTCGCGCCCATGCCCGTTACCATTACCCCAGCCGTTGTTCTGGCCGTTGTTGCCAGAACCCGGGCCGCTACCATTTAAGTTGCCGTTGCCGTTTCCTGGATTGGGACAGTTGCCATTGCCGTTTCCTGGGCCGCACCATTCTTCGTTATCATCGTCGTCGTTATCGCCTCCACCATTTGAACCATCGTCACCATTACTCCCATTCCCATCGTTGTCTTCATCCTGAGAGCCATAATAGTAGTTGTTGGTAATATTGGTGGAATAGTCATAGTAATTGTATGTGTCGCCTCCGCTACTTCCGTTATCCGTAGTGCCTCCGTTACCGTCTTCACCGCCGTTATCGCCATTTCCTTCATTACCAGTGCTGCCTTCGTCATCAGTGCCGTCCCCAGTTACCACCACTCCACCACCCGGTGCTCCTCCACCTGGGGCACCAAAGAGGTTGCGCACAATTGCTGAGGCAAGTTGGGCAACGGTTGCATCCTGCTGGGCATCACGACATGCTTTGAGAGCATTCTCTACTGCTTCTATGAGCTCTGGGGTGGGAACAAATGCTGGTATGTCACTGCACTGTACCTGGTCTGGGTAGAGCTGTTTGGCAACTTCATAGATGATCACTTGAGCAGTGGTGTAGGCATTGGCTTCACCAGCATTGTAGTTACTTCCCTCAGGAATGATTCCCTGCTTCACCCACATGTTTTCTTTCACTTTGGCATAGAGGATGTAGCAGGAATCCTGAGCACCAGATACCTCATACTCACCACACTGGTTGGTGTAGGTGACCAGGTTGTTGCCGTTTTCTCCCATGAGACTTACCTTGACCTCTGGTGCAGGCTCATTGCCTGAGGAAACCTGAGGATTAGCACAGGAAGAAACCACACAATTTGAATCAGGTACTGCCACTTTACCCTGAATACTTACTCCTCCTGGAGAACCAAACTGAGCTCCCTGTTGCAGGCAGCCAGTGAGGAAGAGGAGGAGGAGAAGGAGTAATCCTGTTAGCAGGGCCAGACTTTTAGCAAAATTGAGTTTTTTCATCGTTCAGACTCCCTTCTGAAATCTCCAACGTTAGCTCAAGTATAAGCAGTTTCCCGTATCAAGAATATGGGAGATAACTCCCATTCCCTTACCGGGCAAGTCCTATTTCGAAATTCAAAATCTCTTCACAATTTATTCAAAGTATTTTCCCAACCAACCCTTATAATAGAAGTGGTGATTTTTATGGCCAGAATACTGGTGGTTGAAGACGAACAGCAAGTTTCTGAACTGGTGACCATGTACCTCAAAAAAGAGGGCTTTGAGGTGGAACAGGCCTTTGATGGTGAAGAAGCGCTACAAAGACTGCGCCAGCACCCATTTGACCTGGTCATACTGGATATCATGCTCCCTGGGAAGGACGGGTTTGAGGTTTGCAGGGAAGTCCGGCAGTTCTCAAAAGTGCCCATCATCATGCTCACCGCAAGGGACGAGGAAATTGACCGGGTAGTGGGTCTTGAAATCGGGGCAGACGACTACATACCCAAGCCCTTCAGCCCCCGGGAAATGGTGGCCAGGGTTAAAGCCGTGCTCCGCAGGGTGAGTAACGCAGGAGAAACATCAAAACAACCAGCGAGATACCTCAGTTTTCCCGGTCTTTCCATCGACCTTGATGCCTATGAGGTAAAGGTGGGAAATATCGCTCTCGAGCTAACCCCCAAAGAGTTTGAGCTTCTCGCCTTCCTGGCTCAGAACCCCCACCGTGTCTTTAACCGGGAAGAACTGCTGGAGCGAGTGTGGGGCTACGATTTTGCCGGAGACTCCCGAACGGTTGACGCCCATATCAAAAGAATTCGCAAAAAGTTTTCCGATGCGGGGTTCCCGGCACCCATAAAAACCGTGTGGGGTGTGGGATACCGCTTTGAAATAGAAAAACCATGAAAAACTCCCTCTTCAGAAAACTGTTCCTTTCTTATCTCATAGTAGTACTTGCCTCAGTAGGCGTTTTGAGCCTGGTCACCGTGTTTTTGTTCCGCAATTACTATTTGAACCTTAAGGAGAAAGAAATCCTGCAGGAAGGAGAAAACCTCTCCAGAATAATCCTTTCTTACCTTCAGAACGGAAGACTTCCTGCCAATATACGAAGAATTCTTGAAACCCGCGCCCTCTCCCGGGATATCCGGGTGCTATTCCTCTCTGAAGAAGACCTCTCCAATCCACCGCCTTTTCCCATTCCCCAGCGCCAGCGCAGATTCTTAGAAGAAGCCCGCAGAAGGTTGATGGAAGGACAAAGAATTTTTGAAAAAGCGACCATTCCTTTTTCCGGGCAGAATTTTCTGCTTGCAGTCTTTCCTCTGAAAGAGGAAGAACGCTTTCTGGGAGCTCTGGCACTATTTTCACCCCTTGCCGATACCACCGCCACGGTCAACACCGTTTTGCGACTGACCCTGCTCTCTGGTCTTTTTGCCGTGGGGCTTTCCTTCCTTCTTGCCTTTCGCTTTTCCCGTTCTATCACCCAACCTCTCCAGATGATACGGGAAAAGGCGCGTTCCATGGCCTCGGGCAATTTTGATACGGTCATAGAACTTGAGCAGGAAGATGAAATTGCAGAACTCGCCCGGGATGTAAACTTTCTCTCCCACACCTTAGGAGAAACCCTTAAAACCTTAGAAAGAGAAAAAGCACAGATAGAAAACATCCTCAAAAACATGCAAGAAGGCGTGGTGGCCGTGGACAGAAGCGGAAGAGTACTCCTTGCCAACCCTGTTTTTTTGGAAAGCTGGAAAAACCTTTTAAAAACAAACAACATCCTGGAGTCTCCGCTACCTGAAAAAGCCAAAGAACCCTTCTTGAGAGCTATTGAGGAAGGAGAGGAAAGCTCAGGAGAGTTTTCGCTTCCCGATGGCCGCCATTTCATACTCCTTGTATCTCCGCTCAAGGGAGAAAAAAATGAGCTTTATGGTGCCGTGGGCGTATTCCAGGACGTAAGCGAACTCAAAAAGATAGAAAAAGTACGCCGGGAGTTCTTAGCCAATGTATCCCATGAGTTGCGCACTCCTTTGACTTCCATCCGGGGGTTTCTGGAAGCCATGATTGATGGGGTAATTGACGAACAAGAAAGAGAAAAATACCTTCAGATAATGCATCAGGAGACCCTGCGTTTGGGAAGGTTAGTTTCCGACGTCCTGGAGCTTGCTCGTCTGGAAAGCGGAAAGGTGGAACTGGAGCGAAAAGAAACGGACCTGGCCTCGCTCATTGCACGCTCTATTTTAAAACTCACTCCCCAGATTGAAGAAAAAGAACTGAAAGTAAGGACTCAAATTGCTCCCGGCCTCCCTTCTGTTTGGGTCGATGAAGACCGCATGGAGCAGGTAATCCTGAACCTGCTTGGAAATGCTATTTTTTTCTCCCCTCAAGGAGCAACAATCACCATAACCGCTACCCAGAAAGAGGGCTTTGTTGAGGTAGGTATTGAAGACCAGGGGCCTGGCATTCCTGAAGAGGAAATACCCTACATTTTCGAGCGCTTTTACCGGGTGGAGAAATCCCGGGCCAAAAAGCACGGAGGGTTAGGCTTGGGCCTGGCTATAGCCAAGCAAATCGTTGAGCTACACGGGGGAGAAATCGGCGTAGAGAGCGAGATTAACCGGGGAAGCAGGTTCTATTTCAGACTGCCGGAGGCTTGAAGACCAAAACACTCTCTAAGACTGCAAAACCACAAGAGAGAGCCGCAATTTGCGGCTCTCTCTTGTGGTTTTATTGTTTTTCTCGATCAATTCTTTGAAAAAATCATCATGGATCTACCTCAACAATTATCAATTGGGAAGGATCGCTGGTTGGAACTATTAGAGCAGCAGCCCATTCACCACTTCCTGGTGTGTAATTGCCTCCGTTTTGTTCTGCATCCTGCCAAAGACCATAACCAGGATCCCCTGAATTTAAAGTCTCTTGCCCAAGCACCGCCCAGATGGCATTCTGCACCGCTTCCCACGAATAATTATTCCCTGGTTGGTGTCTCTTGTTGATTATGTAATTGACTTTATTCCACTGCGCTTGAGTATAAATAGAGGGACCAGGAATGCTGGATAACATTAGACCAGTATACTCCTTGCTAGGAGATATAGAGTGTTGGGTGTCTACACACCATCCCTCTGTATAACCCTGCAAATCGTCCGGCACACCCTCTACCCAGGTATAGCTAAAGTATGTATTGTTACCTGGATGAGAAACCTTAAATTTAATGTAATTTTTGGGCAGTTCAATGTCCTTAATGCACTGGCAGGGTAGTGTTTCCTCGCATTCTAACTTAAAGTTCAAGCCAGAAACGGAATTATTAACTTCCCTAATATGCTCTTTTGGATTTACAACTGGATAACCGTTGATCAATCCATCTTTATCGGCCACCAGCGCAACTTTGTAGATACCCTTACATAGACCAGTAAATGTGTAGTAACCATTCGCATTAGTAGTTACCTCTTTAGTAAAAGTATAACTACCATTTTCCTGTTTCCATAACTTTACCTTAACTCCTTCTTGACCTTCGTAACCATTACAGGTTTCTCCAATAACCCTGCCACTTATTGTTAAGTCACACTTTGGATTGCTAACCAACCAGAAGTTCTGGTCATAAACATTACCTTGGAGATTAAAATTGTACCATGGTGGGTTTGGTGCTTTGATAGTCATATCGTAAGGTAACGTATTGCTATCAATTTCTACATAATACTGACCAGCTGGAAGATTAGCGAAAAAGTATTTGCCGTCGTTCCTGGTTACATATTCCCACCAAATTGCTCCCCCTTTATTTCCCTGGCGCAGCTTAACAGTTACACCGTCCACCCCTTCTCCCAATCCCGAATCATATTGACCAGTAGTACCACCCGGCTTATCTTCAAACACAAATCCAGAAATGGAATACAGAGGTTTTTCAGGTGGTATAAGGTAAAACACCTGATTCGTTACACCACCTGGAGGGAGATTGCTCACTACCCTGGTAAGTGGGGAAACTGTATAACCGTTGTATTCTGAAGGAAGCCCTATAACTTCAAGAGTATAGTTTTCACCAGCCGTTAAACCGAGAAAAGCAAAAGAACCGTCAGGTTCGGTGCTATCCACTTTTTCAGTTTCGTTGCCAGTAATTTTTACTGTAACCCCGTTAACTCCCGTCGTGGTACCCTCAATATAGACACTGCCGCTTATTGAGCCAGGAATAGGCTGCAACAGAAAATTGTTGTTCAGACTATCCGCATTCAGAGTAACGGTTATACTATTCGGCGGTGGAGTGCTGGTATAACCCTCTGGGGGGTCAATGGATATGACATAGTTTCCAGCAGGTAGGTTATCAAAAACATACTTACCATCGCTATCTGTCATTGTGGTTCTATTGACTGGACCAGTAAGATAAACAGCCACATTAGGTTTGCCTTCGCCAGAATCCATGCTTCCGTTTTTATTTTCATCTTCCCAAACATAACCCTCAATGCGATAGGTTTCCTCAGTGGTAGTCCCGCCACCACCGTTTCCTCCACCACCAGTCACGATAACAATACCTCCACCACCCGGTGCTCCTCCACCTGGGGCACCAAAGAGGTTGCGCACAATTGCTGAGGCAAGTTGGGCAACGGTTGCATCCTGCTGGGCATCACGACATGCTTTGAGAGCATTCTCTACTGCTTCTATGAGCTCTGGGGTGGGAACAAATGCTGGTATGTCACTGCACTGTACCTGGTCTGGGTAGAGCTGTTTGGCAACTTCATAGATGATCACTTGAGCAGTGGTGTAGGCATTGGCTTCACCAGCATTGTAGTTACTTCCCTCAGGAATGATTCCCTGCTTCACCCACATGTTTTCTTTCACTTTGGCATAGAGGATGTAGCAGGAATCCTGAGCACCAGATACCTCATACTCACCACACTGGTTGGTGTAGGTGACCAGGTTGTTGCCGTTTTCTCCCATGAGACTTACCTTGACCTCTGGTGCAGGCTCATTGCCTGAGGAAACCTGAGGATTAGCACAGGAAGAAACCACACAATTTGAATCAGGTACTGCCACTTTACCCTGAATACTTACTCCTCCTGGAGAACCAAACTGAGCTCCCTGTTGCAGGCAGCCAGTGAGGAAGAGGAGGAGGAGAAGGAGTAAAGAGGCTACAAGAAGATAATATTTCCTTGACATTTCCAAGACTCCCTTCCTTCAAAGTTTGAATACAAGTTTAGAGAGTCCTGGATTCAAAAACCATCGCCCGAAAGTACTATTTTAAGGTTCCTCAACTCCTATTTCCATGTCCAGTACAATTTGTAACCGTTGTTCACAGAATATCCTGTTTTTTATGGAGTTGAGCGAAAATGAGTAACCAAACGAGAGAAAAGAGAGAAAGCAGGACTGTTTAGATGAAATTTATCAAAAGGCGCAGTTACTCCTGATAATCCACCTTTTGCGAGGCCTCACGGAGCATGTTGTAGAGCTCGTTAGCATCTCTTCCCTTGACAAGGTAGGCATAGGCTCCTCTGCGTAGAGCCTCGTCGCGGTACTCTTCATACATGCTGAGCATGATAACCGGAACCGGCAAGTTTTTTTTGAGCTCTTCAAGAAGGGTTAAACCGTCTGTATCTTGAAGCCGAACGTCGAGAACGATCACATCAGGCCTGAGCTTGTGGAGCAAATTCAAAACTCCCTTGCCCCTGGTGCTTTTTCCCACCACTTTCATGCCGGGTTGATTCTCTATTAAAAACTGCAGGCTCTCCAGCAAAAAGCGGTTATCATCTATCAGAAAAACCTTGACTTCCTCCTTCTTGCAAACCTCAGCGGCTGCTCTCAAACTGAACTCACCCTCCGGTAAAACAACTTTTCAGCATTGTAACCGCAGTCCAGAAAATATTGCTATGGGAAAAAAGTCCTATTTTCACCTTTTTGAAAACCCATATCGATGCTACAATAAGGTCGTGATTGCATTGTCAAACGTAGCCAAAAAAAGAATTGCACGCTCGTTGCTTATAAGGCCGGTACTTGCCTTCTTGTTGGTAGCGTTCCTTTTTTTCTGCTCCCTTAGTGTTTTCTGTGCAGAATCAGTTACCAGGGAAGAGCTCAATGCCTTTTTAAAAGAAACACTTGCTTTCCAGCCTGCGGTAATCAGTGAAGCGAAAGAAAATCCTCTCACTCGTTACGAAGCGGTGGAAACCATACTCAGAGCTATGGGTTATGATTACCTTGCTTCTTTTCTCACCGAAGAGGACCTGAGGGGATTTGGCAAGCTGGAGTTTCCTGCAGAATCCAGAGAAGCGAAAGTGAGCGTTCTTGCTACCCTCCTTTCTCCACCCCTTTTGAAGGGCGATGCAGAGGGTAAGCTGCGTCTTTTCGACTTTTTAACCAGAAAAGAATTCGAATACTTGAAGGAACGGCTCAAAAATTACCAGAGGGAAGGGGTACGCTTTGAATACACCCGGGAAATTGAACCCGGCCTGACCCTCAAGGTATACAAAGAAGGGTTACCTGGTGAAACATTCGGAGAAGGCATCTTTCTTCAGGTGGGCGCTTTTTCAGAAGAAGAAAAGGCAAAACGGGTGAGCCAGTGGCTAAAAGAACTCAACTATTCCACTTCAGTACAGTTCGAGGATGGGCTTTTCAAGGTAAGAGTGGGGCCAGTTGACAAAGAAGAGTTGAGCCTTACTGCTTCACGTTTGAAAAAACAGGGCTTCAATTCTTTCCCGGTATATCTGAAGGCCGGAAAACCCGGTCCCCTTTTCTCTCTTGCACTCCTTTTCGACCCTCAAAAATCAAAGCGCTCCATTTTTCTGGCACTGGCCCAAGACCAGCTGCTGGAGCGGGAAACGCTTTCTTCCCTTGCCCGGCGAAAAGGTGCCCTGTTTGGCATAAACGCAGGCTTCTTTACTCCAGATGGAATTCCCATAGGCCTTCTGATGATTGATGGGAAAATTCTTCGAGAGCCACAGGAAGGATGGTTCGTCTGTGGTTTTACTCCCCAGAACGAAATGGTTATTGGAGAAGTGGTTTTCAAAGCTGAAGTAATAACTTCCAAGGGTTACAGTTTCCCAGTATCAGGTATCAACCGCAAAAACCGCGGTGAAGAACTTGTTTTCTACACTCCAGAATTCGGCCCTCAAACACCGGAACAAAAAGGTGTTGAGTGCATAGTGCGCAGTAAAAGGATCTTTCGCATTGGAACAACCCAGGGTAAAACTTCCATAGAGCCGGGTACCATCGTTCTACAGGGTCAGGGGCGAGGCGCCTCCTGGATGCTTGAAAACCTGAAACCCGGGGAAGAAATCAATTTGAAAATAACGCTTGCTCCCCGGTCAGGAGACCCTGAAATCTGGAAAAAAGTAAATTTCATGATAAGCGGTGGTCCCCTCCTTTTCAGAGAGGGACGAAAAGGACCCTTTGGCGACTTTCGTCAGGAAATTGTGGAAAAGGAACACCCCCGCACAGTGATTGGCAAGACTTCCCGGGGGGAAATTCTTTTTTTGGTAGTCGACGGAAGAAACCCCCGCCACAGCCAGGGATTGACCATCAACCAGCTGGTAAACTTTCTGGAGAAATACCAGGTAACTGACGCTCTTAACCTGGATGGGGGTGGTTCGGTCACTTTCTACTTCCAGGGCAAGGTGCTGAACTTCCCTTCAGACCCCACGGGGGAGCGGAAAATATCAACTGCCTTACTTTTGCGCTGAAACAATGATTTACACCGGAGTCTGCGGCTTCCCCAAAAAGAGAGAGCTCATCTTCCAGAACCTGGACGGAGTGGAAATTCAGGAAACTTTTTACCACCTGGTGAACGAGGCAAAAATTGCCCGCCTGAAATCTGAAGCCCCTCCTGGCTTTACATTTACCATGAAAGCCAACCAGATAATCACTCATTCCTCTACGTCGCCTACTTATCGCAGGTCAAAGCTTCCTGAAGATTTCCGAAAGGAAAACCTGGGTTTCTTTAAACCTACCGAAGAGGTGGAATTCGCTTACCGGCATTCCCTCCTGCTGGCAAAAGTCTTAGAAGCAAAAGCTCTGATATTCCAGTGCCCTCCTTCCTTCAAGCCCAGCGGAGAAAACCTGAAAAACCTCCAGAGTTTTTTCGAAAGCGCTAACCAGGAAAGGCCACAAGAGTTGCTCTTCGGTCTTGAACTCCGTGGGGGATGGCCGGAAGAGCTAATCCAGAAAATCTGCCAGGACTTCGACCTCGTCCACGTGGTCGATCCCTTCCAGGAAAGACCAACTGCAGGCAAGGTCTATTACTTCAGACTGCACGGAAAGGGAAAATACCACTACCGGTACTCAGAAACCGAGCTCCAGGAACTGGTGCAGAGAATAAAACGATTGCCAGAAAAAGAATGTTTTCTATTTTTCAACAATACTTTCATGTATGAAAACGCCTTAGAGATGAAAGCGCTGCTTCTCAAAGGTTCTGAGCGGTCAACATAATCTCCACTTTTTCAACCAGTGCAAGAAGGTCCCTCGGCCGTTCAAGAACATATTCCGGACGCAAATCCAGGACTTTCTCCGGCAACAGGGCACCCCACTTGGCAAAGGCAAAAGCGCAAGGTAGCGACCGCGCTGCAAGAAGGTCATACACGGTATCACCAACGAAAAGAACCTCTTCTTTTTGCACTCCCAGCTTCTCACAGGCCGCCATCAGGGGTTCTGGATAAGGCTTGGGGTGTTGCACCTCATCAGCACATACAGCAACTCTAAACAACCTGCTAATAGGAAACCTTCCAAACTGGGCTTCAAATTCCCTGCGTAATTTGGCAGTAATTAACCCCAGAAAAAGGCCTCTTGCATGAAGCTCCCTTACAACCTCTTCCACTTCAGGGAAGAGATTGGCATCACAAATTTTTTCATCCACGCACCGCTGCCATCTCCTTGAGAACGTTTCCCAAAGTTTGGGTGGAACTCCTAAGCGCTTCATGGTTTCAAAGCCTGGAAGCCCAATCAAGGGATAAAAGAAGGCTTCTGGGAACAATTTGCCTGAAAAATCATGATACACCTTAGCTAAACCCTGAGCCACCAGGCGGTTAGTATCGGTGAGCGTACCATCTATATCGAAAAGTAATGCCCTAAGCATATGTTACCTCCTCCAAAAATTATCAGCCCTTCATTATACCAGAGCCGTCAAGCTCACAAGTAAAAACATTTGCACTTTCCTACTTTTTTGGTAGAATTGAAAATCATTAACCAAGGGAGGGTTCGCTTTGTTTGGACTGCACGATTTCTGGACAGGTTTATCTATTATCCTGTGCATTGCCAGCACCCTGCTCTGTGTTGTTTATGGCGCTCTGAACTGGAACCGGGGCGGGGAGGAAGCGGTGAGCTCTGAAAAGGTGTTGCGTTGGGAAGAGGAAGAAGAAGAGATTGAAGAGTAAAAGGGAGGGGCGAAGATGAATCAAATCGGCATTCTTCTTATTGTTCTGGCGTATCTGGTGATTACCGGCTACCTGGGATACGTGGGGTACCGGCGCACCAAGACCACCACTGATTATCTCCTGGCAGGAAGAGAAGCTCATCCCTATGTCATGGCCATGTCCTATGGGGCAACTTTTATAAGTACCTCTGCAATTGTGGGCTTCGGAGGGGCAGCGGCACTTTTTGGAATGAGTCTTCTCTGGCTTACCTTTTTGAATATTTTTGTGGGAATATTCATTGCTTTTGTCTTCTTTGGACACCGCACCCGGGCTATGGGCTACAACTTGGACAGCCACACTTTGCCCGAACTTTTGGGCAAGCGCTTTCAATCCCGATTTATCCAGATATTCAGCGGAATTGTGATTTTTCTCTTCATGCCCATCTACACTGCCGCAGTGCTCATGGGAGCAGCTCAGTTTTTGGTGGTCAACCTGGGAATGAATTATGAAACAGCTCTCTTTATCTTTTCAGCCATTGTAGCCATATACGTTGTGATGGGCGGTCTGAAAGGAGTTATGTATGCCGACGCCTTCCAGGGAACCATCATGTTTTTGGGAATGATTTTTCTTCTGGTTCTCACTTATGTAAAGCTGGGAGGAGTGGTTAATGCTCATGAGTCCCTCTACCAGCTTAATCCCAAAATAGTGGAAATCATGGGTGCGGCTGGTCACCGAGGTTTCACCCATTTCCCTGCTTTTGGTTCCAACCTGTGGTGGACAGTGCTTTCAACTATCATCCTTGGAGTGGGTATAGGTGTACTTGCCCAACCCCAGCTTGTAGTACGTTTTATGACCGTGCGAAGCAGCCGGGAGTTAAACCGAGCAACCTTGGTGGGAGGAATATTTATTCTGGCTATGACCGGTGTGGCCTTTGTGGTAGGACCGCTCTCCAATGTATACTTTTTCCGCACCATGGGTCAAATATCTTTTCTTGCCGCTAACAAAAACGTGGATGCCATAATTCCGCTTTTCATTCAGAGCGCTATGCCTGCCTGGTTCAACGTGCTCTTTCTGGTCACTCTTTTTGCCGCCGCTATGTCCACCATGAGTAGTCAATACCATACCCATGGGTACCGCCCTGAGTAGAGACGTGGTGGAAGCCTCACTACATAGAAAAAGCACCATCGGAGTGAGTCGCCTGGGAACTTCGATAGCAATACTGTTCAGTACCTTTTTGGCTTGGGGTTTACCCCGCTTTTACGGAGCGGGCTCGGCAATCATCGCCCGAGGAACTGCTCTTTTCTTCGGCCTATGCGCCTCTGCTTTTCTCCCCATGTATGTGGGTGGCATCTACTCGAAAAAGATAACCAAGGCAGGAGCAATAGCCGGAATGCTGGTCGGCTTTTTCGCCAGTATGTTCTGGTTCCTCTTTGTCCACGAGAAAGAGTCAAGCGTACTGCGGGTGTGTCAGGCAATCTTTGGAAGGCCTGCTCTATGGGGATACCCCTGGAACGTAGTCGACCCCATAGTGGTAGCCTTACCCCTTTCAGCTGTGGTCACCATCCTGGTGAGCGCCTTCACTAAAAAGCCAGACCCGGAACACCTCAAAAACTGCTTTAACGGAATAGAAAAGTAATAGAAACGGATTTTCTCCTTGCTCCGGACGTTTAACCCGGAGCAAGGAGAAAGCAAAAGTCAAGATCTTTTTTCTTGGCTTTCGGTAAGCCTTGCCCGGCTGACCAGAGTAGCAATATCCACCCGGTCCTTCAGTTCCAGCTTGCGTAAGATATTACTGATGTGGTTTTTGACGGTGCTTTCGCTTATATAGAGTAGTTCTGCAATTTCCCGGTTGCTTTTTCCTTGTGCTATTAACCGGGCAATCTCTATTTCTCTTGGGGATAACCGCTCAAAAAGGAGCGACCTTTCCTCTTCGGGGTCTTCCTTGCGCATCATCTCAAGCACTTTCATATACACCCCGGAATCCAGTAGCACTTCTCCAGAAAGGCAAGCCCGAATGCTTTTCAAAAGGCGTTCGGGAGAGGAATGCTTCAAGATATAACCCCGGGCTCCTTCTCTAACTGCACGGTAGATAACCTCTTCGCTCTCCTCCACAGTGAGCATAAGCACCGGAAGGTCAGGATTGTCTTTGCGCAATTTACGCAAAACCTGGATGCCATCTTCACCGGAAAGATTGATATCCAGAATCACCAGGTCCACTTCTTGCTCAGGGATTTTTCTTAGAGCCTCCTGATAGCTGTAAGCGACACAAACCACCTCAAAATCCTCTTCCTCTTCAAGAAGCTTGCGCAGGCCAGAAACAAAAATGGGGTGATCATCCACCAGAGCTATTTTGTATTTTCTCATCCTTGAAGCACCTCAAGGGGTATGGTTGCCCGTACTTTGGTTCCTTTGCCCGGCGAGGAAAGAATACGCAACCTGCCTTTCAAGAGACGCACTCGAGTTCTCAGGTTAGTAAGACCAAAATGCTCTCCAGTCGCTTTTCTCACCTCACTTGGTGAAAAACCAACCCCATCGTCTTCGATGGAAATATGAAGTTTTCCATCTTCTCGCACCCCAACCATGACCTTTGCTTCACGAGCGTGAGCATGTCTCTGCACGTTAGAAAGCGCTTCCTGCACTATGGAAACAATGGTCTTGTAAACCCAGAAAGGCATCTTACCGTAACCCAGATGAAACTCCTTTTGCACCTTAACCTGTGGGGGGATAAACTTTTGTACCACTTCTTCAAGCCTGGACTCAAGCTCCCTATTGGAAACAAAGCTCCCTTTTAATTCAGAGAGAATGAACCGTGACTCTTCAATTCCTGCTGAAGTCAAAAGTTTTATTTTCTCTACCAGTAAACGCGTAGCAGCATCTTCCATCGGCAATTTTCCCTCCAGAAAATGAAAATAAATTTGCAAGGAAGCAAGAATCTGGGCTAAACCATCGTGCAATTCCCTGGCCAAGCGGTTTCTTTCTCTTTCTCGAGTAAACTTCTCAGTAGTCTTCAAAAAGTATAGATTATCGAGACAGGACACAGCAAGTGTCGCGACAATGGAAAGAATGAGTAAGTCCAGCAGGTCAAGCTTTTCATTGAGGAAAACCACCAGGACATACTTATCCGTATGAGCAGAAACCATGGGCAAAAGAAGTGATTCCCTACCATTGAACCTCACAAGCCCTGGAAACTTTTTGTCCAGCACTTCTTTTATCGGTTGGTGCAGACTATCGAGCTTACCCCAACTGAGTTCCGCTGGCCAGTTGGCCCTGAACACCCGGTAAGGGCGTCGAGCTGAGAGTTTAAAAACAGCCATCTCCGAAGCGCCAGTGAGCATCCTCACCGAGTTGCTCAACCCTTCAAACACTTCCTCAGCACTTTCAAAACATCTCACGCTGCCAAAAAGAGAGATGATTTCAGAAAGCGCAACGATACGGCTCTCTCGCTGATTGCGCAGGAAGTTTTCCCGCAAAAGCAGGGCAATACTCTCAGCCAGTGCTTCCAGGCGAGGAATATCCCGCTCACTGAAGCGCCGTGATACAGCGTTGAGATTTAAAACGCCCACCACCTCTCCATTCTCATAGGAAACTGGCAGGGAAATTGAGGAGTGCAGACGGCTCCTTCGACGACTCAAATTTTGAGGGTCTCTATCGTCTATGATTAGAGGCTGTCCGCTCTCAGAAACCAGTGCCGAAACACTTGCTTCTCTGGTATCAACTCGCTTTCCCAGGTGCTCTGGAAAAATATTTTTTCCAGCAGCAATATAGAGTTGTTCCGACTCATCTTTGAGAAGTAAAGAACCACTTTCTGAACCAGTCATCTCGATGGCCAGCTCCAAGATGCGATCCAGAATTTCTTTTTCTCGAGGAGAAAAAACCCATTTTTTGCTCTTAATAGAAAACCCCTCCCTTTAGGGGATTATTATAACACGGCTTTTTTTCCTAAAAAAGTGAAATCATTCTCCAATCCTGTGGTATAATTAAAATCGGACAAGGAAATAAAAGTTGTTGAACTTAAAGTGCTGCGCCTGCGGTGAGGAGCAACTCTGAAACCAAGGGTGAGAGAAATGAAGCCCGGTTTGCGCGCTCTCGCAGGCCGGGCAACTTTTTTAAAGGGGGATGCTCATGAAAAGCGAGGCAACTTTGCAAACCAGAAGACTCAACATTGAGGAGTGGATGCGAGAAGTAATCAAGGAAGACGAAATAGACCGCTACCTTGAAAAGGGTCAGGACTTCATAAACGATGAGCGTATTGAAGAATTGCTCAATGCCAATCGCAATCCTGAGCCGACAAAAGTAAGGGAAATACTTGCAAAATCCCTGAGCTTGGAGCGTTTGGAACCTGAAGAAACAGCTACTCTTTTGAACGTGGAAGATGAAGAACTGTGGGAAGAAATTTTTAGCACCGCAGCTTTGGTTAAGAAAAAAGTCTATGGAGACCGCATTGTAACCTTTGCGCCGCTTTACTGCAGCAACTATTGTGTGAACAACTGCCTTTACTGCGGTTTCAGAAAAGATAATGACCGTCAGAAAAGGCGTCGCCTGACCATTGAAGAAGTGAGAAAGGAAGCCGAGGTTTTGGTATCCTTGGGACATAAAAGGCTCATCATGGTCTACGGAGAGCATCCACTCTCTGACATAGACTACATAAAAAGTACCATCGAAGCCGTGTATGAAACTCGAGTGGGTAACGGTGAAATTCGCCGGGTCAACGTCAATGCTGCCCCCATGGATATAAGCAGACTCAAAGTCCTCAAAGAGGTGGGAATTGGTACTTTTCAGGTATTCCAGGAAACCTACCACCACGAAACCTATCGCAAGGTGCATCCCCAGGGAATCAAGGCCAACTACCGATGGAGACTTTACGCTTTACATCGCGCTCAGGAAGCGGGCATAGACGATGTGGCCATAGGTGCTCTGTTTGGACTGTACGACTGGAAATTTGAGGTAATGGGTCTTCTCTACCACACCATAGACCTTGAAAAACATTTCGACGGAGTGGGTCCGCATACCATATCTTTCCCCAGATTAGAGCCGGCAGTGAACACCCCCTTTATCCAGGAAACCCGCTATAAAGTAAACGACCGTGACTTCAAAAGGCTGGTAGCGGTGCTTCGTCTCTCAGTTCCCTATACGGGTCTCATCATTACTGCACGTGAGCCGGCGCATATCCGCAGAGAAGTGCTCCAGGTGGGATGCACCCAAACCGATGCCTCGACCAAGATAGGCATAGGTGCTTACAGCGACCGCTATCAGGAACAGGAGCTGGAAAGACAACAGTTCATGATTGGAGACCCCCGTTCGCTCGATGAAGTAATCCGAGAATTTGCTGAACTTGGATACCTGACCTCTTTCTGCACAGCAGGTTATCGCTGCGGACGGACGGGAAGATATTTCATGGACATTGCCAAAAAGGGGAAGGTCCATCTTTTTTGCATGCCCAACGCCATTTTAACCTTTAAGGAATATCTGATGGACTATGCTTCCCCGGAAACGAGAAAGGTTGGAGAAGAACTTATTTCCAAAAAGCTACCAGAAATCGAACCCCAAACCAGGGCTATCGTCGAGGAATACCTGCAAAGGATTGAAAAAGGTGAGCGTGATCTTCGAATTTGACCACTGGGTTCGGGAAGTAGAAAGAGAACTTCAGAATATTGACGGCTTGGTTGCCAAACTTGAATACCTGGCCAGAGCCCTGAAAGAGCGCTATGGCATAGCGGTAAGGTTTGTAGAAATACTGGGAAAACGGTGGTCACATCTTGCTGGCTGGGGTGGTGAATACCCTTCTCCTCACCTTGAACAGGTGCAGCTTTCCGAAAAACTGGGAATGGTGATTGAAACCAACCACCCCATCTCAGCCCAAGAAATGGAAAGGGTAACTCTCTGGATTAAGGAAAAAGTGCTACCAGTGGTTACCCAGGAAGTCAATTAGGAGTGCCGGAAATATCTGAGTAAGTGGTTAGGAATCTCTAAAGGACTCAAGTTCCTTGAGCATACGATAGGGCTTGGTCAGAATCCGCAAGGGAAGATTTTTCAGGAATTCGGTCAGGTCCTTTTCATATTCTTCGCTCAAGCGCCTGGGTTTGGTAAGCACTCTTTCCACCAGTTCTTCTCCATAAAGAGCCAGCAACTTTTTCTTATCGAATCCGATTTCCAGACCACATTTTTTACATATGATGGACTGCACAATGCCCGCCCGGTAAATTATTTCATGCTCCACTTCTTCCTGGCATTGCAAACAGTAAAGAGAAGTGGTCAGCTTTTCTCCATCCAAACTTTAAACCCTCCTCAAGAACCGCTTTCAACACGGATAGCAAAAGCATCACTTACCACCGAAAGTTTACGGATATGCTCCAGAGCAAGCTGCAACTGGCTTTCCGGAGTATGGTGAGTTAAAAAGTAAATGTGGGTAAGCTGGTCAGGAACGCTCACCGGTTGCTTCACCGCCGAAAGACTTACTCCACAAGCCCCAAACTCAGCAGCTATTTTCCCCAGAACACCAGGGCGGTCATAAGCCAGTATCCTCACACAATACTGGTTAACGACCTCTTTCATAGGCTTAACCGGAAAATTAGCAGTGAAGTTATACCCCGCTCTCCCCCGGCAGGAGTACTTCAAGTTTCTTATCGCCTCTATTATATCACCCACGATGGCACTACCCGTAGCTTCTCCACCAGCACCTGGACCTATAAAGGTCAAATTGCGAGTTCTTGACTTCACAAAGATGGCATTCTCAACGCCATTTACCGAAGCTAAAGAGTGCCAGGAAGGCAGAAGCACCGGATGCACTCTCAATTCAAGCTGATTTTTATCTTTTTTAGCGATAGCCAGAAGTTTTATAACGTAACCAAGTTCCCGCGCGAAATCAATATCTTGAGGCAGTAAAGCGGTAATACCTTCCCTGTACACCTGGTCAACATCCACCTGGGTACGAAAAGAAAGCGAAGCGAGAATAGCAATTTTGTACGCAGCGTCAAAACCTTCCACATCCATGGTGGGTACTGGTTCTGCATAACCAAGCCTCTGTGCTTCTCTAAGCGCTTCCTGGTAGGACACACCCTTCAAGGACATTTCAGAAAGAATAAAATTGGTGGTGCCGTTGACGATACCAAAAATTTCCTCAATGTCATCTCCCAGAAGCTGTTCCTTAAGGGCATGAATTATGGGAATACCCCCGCCCACCGAGCCTTCAAAGAAAAGCTCACTACCGCTTTGCAAGGCCACTTGCAGGAGTTCCTTTCCCTTTTTGGCAATAAGTTCCTTGTTTGGAGTCACCACAGTTTTACCCCGTTCCAGAGCCTCTTTTACAATGCTAAAAGCTGGCTCCAGGCCTCCTATCGCTTCCACCACAATGTCAATGGAATCGTCGTTCAAGATTTCAGCAGGGTCTTCACCGCGCAGCGAGGGAGGAATTACAATGGAACGGCTTCTAATCCAGTCTTTATCAACGATTTTTACCACTTCAACAGTCACACCAAGTGCTCTTTCTATCTCGAACTTCTGTTCCCAGAGAACCTTGACCGTGCCGGAACCTACAGTCCCAAAACCAATAATACCGATGTTAACCCTGGTCCTCTTTTCCTCCATACTGCTCCTCCTTCAAATGTTGATTACTTTACTCAAAAAAGCTCTGGTGCGTTCGTTGCGGGGGTTGTAAAAAATTTCTTCTGGAGTACCCTCTTCTATAATCTTACCATCGTCAATATACACAACTCGGTCAGCAACCTCCTTGGCAAAGCCCATCTCATGGGTCACCACAATCATGGTCATTCCCTCCTGCGCCAGCTCCTTCATAACTTCTAAAACGTCTTTGACTGTCTCTGGATCCAGCGCTGAGGTGGGCTCGTCGAACATCATAACCTTGGGGTTCATCGCCAGAGAGCGAGCAATGGCCACTCGCTGCTTTTGGCCTCCCGAAAGCTGCCAGGGATAAGCGTCCTGTTTGTCGAGCAAACCCACCTTCTGGAGAAAGTTTCGGGCTATTTTCTGAGCCTCCTGAAGAGGTATTTTTTTCACCTTGACCGGGGCCAGTGTGATATTCTGGAGGACCGTCATGTGAGGAAAAAGGTTAAAATTCTGAAAAATCATCCCGATGGACTGCCTGACTTTATTCAGGTCCACTCCGTTCTGGTGAATATCCACACCATCCACCAGCACTCTGCCGCTCTGTATCGGCTCCAGACCGTTCAGGCAGCGCAGGAGAGTACTCTTACCAGAACCAGAGGCCCCGATAATCGCTACTACTTCTCCAAAGCGAACTCTGAAGTCAATATCTTTTAAAACATGGTGTTTCCCAAAATACTTGTTAAGACTCTCAACCTCGATGACCCACTCACTCATTGTACTGGAGCCTCTTTTCCGAGTATTTCACCACTTTGGAAATCGCATAGGTCATTAAAAAGTAGAACAAAGCCACTCCCGTCCAGATTTCGAAGGATTTAAAAGTTCTGGTAATGATAATCTGACCAGTACGGGTGAGTTCGGCAATGGCAATGGTGGAAACCAGCGAAGAATCTTTTAAAAGCGCAATGAATTCATTGCCCAGAGGAGGCAAAATACGCACGAAAGCTTGAGGAAGAATCACGTAGCGCATGGCCTGCCCCCAGGTCATACCCAAGGAACGGGCAGCTTCCATCTGTCCCTGGGCAATGGATTCAATACCTCCCCGCACAATTTCGCCCACATAAGCACCACTGTTGATACCCATCGCAATAATTCCAGCAACAAAAGGGTCCAGGTTAAGACCCAGCGAAGGAAGAGCAAAATACACAATGAATATCTGCACCAGAAGGGGAGTACCCCGGATAAGTTCGATATAAGCCGAAGAAATAAGACGAAGAACAGGGTTGGGCCAAACCCGACCCAACCCTGCCAGAATGCCTATCACCAACCCCAGGGCAATGGAAAACGCAGTAACCCTCAGAGTCATTGAGGCTCCAATTAAAAGAGCAGGAAAAGCACGGAAAAGGGCTGCAAAGTCAAAGTGCAAACCTTACTTCCTCCTGAAAATTTTATTGATTGCTACCAAACCACTTATTGTATATCTCGTCATATTTACCAGATTCTTTAATCTTGCGCAGCGCTTCATTGATGGCCTGCAAAAGCTCGACATCCCCTTTACGCATAGTAACTCCGTAGCGGTCCTCACCTTCACGGAAAGTTCCTGCTATTTTCATTTGAGGAAGCATGCGCATCCGGTAAGCAACTTCAGAAAGGTCGTTCACCACTGCATCGGCTCTTCCATTCAAAACCTCCATGTAAGCCTTGTCAATGGTGTCAAAACGCTTTACAGTTACCCCTTCAATTTCGGAAACCGCAAGGTCGCCAGTGGTGCCGATTTGCACAGCAACCACCTTGCCAACCAGGTCTTCTGGGCCTTTAATAGAATCGTTATCCTTCAACACAGCAATGGCTTGAGAGGTAACATAATAGGGATCGCTCATCTCTTTGGACTTTAACCTCTCTTCGGTGATGGAGGTTGAAGAAATGATGACGTCGAATTTTTTGGCATCCAGAGCAGGGAAAATGCCATCCCAAGCAGTATCCACAAAAACAGCCTCAACTCCCAACTCTTCGGCTATAGCCCTGCCCAGGTCAATATCAAAACCCACGATTTCACCGTTTTCGTCATGAAATTCCATTGGGGGATACGTTGCGTCAGTGCCAATGATCAGTTGACCCCTGGCCTTGATTTCATCAAGGGTTGAAGCAAAGGCAAACCCAAAAGCAAAAAGTGTCATAACCAGTACCAATAAACAAACTAAAAATCTCTTCACAAACACCGCCTCCTTTGTTTTCGAAAATAATACCATCCTTCAAGAAACAGTGTCAACGAATCTTCTACCCAACCTTCAAAAACCTGGCTCTGCTCTTTTGGAGAGGTTTTCAAAGCGCGTACAATCCTCGAGAAAGGCAAGCTCCACCGTGCCCACCGGTCCATTGCGCTGCTTGGCAATAATGATTTCTGCAATACCTTTTTTGGGGGTGTTGCGATTGTAATACTCCTCGCGGTATATGAAGATAACCAAATCAGCATCCTGTTCTATAGCACCGCTTTCCCGCAAATCGGAGAGCTGAGGCCTTTTGGGAGTGCGTTGTTCCACTGCTCTACTGAGCTGGGATACTGCAATCACCGGCAAATTCAATTCACGAGCTAATCCTTTAAGCGAGCGAGAAATCTCCGAGATTTCCTGTTGACGGTTTTCAGAGCGCCCATATCCTCTCATAAGTTGCAGGTAATCAACAATGATCAAGCCCAGGTTTTTCTCGGCTTTGAGCCGTCTCGCCTTGGCACGGATTTCCATAACCGAAATGTTCGGGCTGTCATCCACAAATATGAGGGCTTCGGCAAGCCTTCCTGCAGCATGAGCCAGCTCCGGCCAGTCTTTCTCAGTTATCAGGCCTCTACGCACCCGGCTTGCACTTATGCGTGCTTCGCTGCACAGCATACGCTGTGCTATCTGGTCCCGCGACATCTCAAGACTGAAAATGGCCACCGGTATTTTGGCGTGGATACCCACGTGCTGGGCAATGTTCAGGCAAAAGCTGGTTTTACCCATACCAGGCCTTGCTGCAACCACAATAAAGTCAGAAGGGTGAAAGCCGGTGGTCAGGGCGTCGAGGTCCACAAATCCGGAAGGTATGCCAATAACATGCTCATCCCGTCGATAGAGTTCTTCTATACGGTCAAAGGCCTGATTAATGATTTCCTTAAGTGGCACAAAGTCGTAGCGAATCTTTCTCTGGGAAAGTTGAAGAATCATCTGCTGTGCCCGGTCTAAAAGGACGTTTGCATCTTCTTCTCCTTCATAGCTTTCCTTCACGATGCGATTACAAAGCTGTATTAAAGAACGGACTAAAGCTTTTTCTTCAACAATGCGCGCGTAATATTCAACATTAGCAGCGGTAGGAACAGAACTCGCTAAAAGGGTGATGTATTCTATACCCCCCGCCCGTTCCAGCTGGTTCTTTTGTCGAAGTTTTTCGGTGAGGGTGACGATGTCACAGGGTTGGTTCTCACTAAATAGTTCCCAGATGCTTTCAAAAATCAAACGATGATTTTCAAAATAAAAATCCTCTGGCTTGAGAATCTCGAGAACTCTTAAAAGAGCTTCTTTGTCCAGTAAGGCCGAGCCCAACGTAGCCTGCTCGGCCTCCTTACTGTGAGGAGGTATTCTATCGATACTCAGGATTCAGCCTCTCCCTCTTCGGGTATTACTTTTACTTTGACCTGGGCATAGTTGCCCTTACCAAGGTGAATTTTGACTTCCTGTTCTCCCACTTCCTTAATGGGTTCCTTAAGGGCGATAAATTTGCGGTCAAAATCCACTCCCAGGATTTCAGAGATTTTCTTAGCTATTTCCGAAGAAGTTACCGACCCATAGAGCTTTCCTTTTTCCCCAGCTTTGCGGACAAACTCAAGCACCAACCCATCTATGCGGCTCTGCAGCGCCTGAATTTCTTCCATTTCTTTTGCTTCACGGAGTGCTCTCTTTTTCTTAAGATGCTCAACCTGAGCCATGTTTGCTGGAGTGGCCTCGATAGCCAGCTTGCGTGGCAGAAGAAAATTTCTGGCATAGCCTGGCTTCACTTCCACCACGTCTCCTTCTCTGCCCAGGTTTTCTACCCTCTGCAAAAGAATTACCCGCATATTATCACTCTCCTTTTACTTCTTCTTAAGAAGCTTTCTAAAATCAAACCAGGTGTCAAAAACTCCCAACCAGGTAAGCACCGTGGAAAAAACTGGTTGCATCACCACAAATATAATTATAATTGCTCTCACTACCCGCTGGGCAATAATTTTTCTGAGAAAAAAGTTGAGGACTGCCACTCCCTGAACCATGAAAAGAATTTGCGTTACCAGTTGTAAATTCAAACCAATCTGGTAAACGAAACTACTCCCACCCAGAAAGAGCAACAACCAGCTCAGAAAGTACATCCAAACCATGGAAGGTGGCAAACGCCACTCACTGAAAGCAGGAAAGGGAGGAAATCTAACCCCTATTCTTTTACCCACCCAACTACCCAGAATAAAGTTCAAAAAAGTGTCAAAAAGGGCAGCAAGAATCAGAATGGCCGGGATGGTCATCTTCACAATTTGCATAAGAGTTTCAACGCTGTTTTCTCCCAACCCCTCTCCCAGGTTACCCAGCATACTGTAAGCTTGACCAAAAGCCTGCTCCATAATATTTAAACTCTCGAGAATGGGATTTTTACCCATTAAAAGAAGCGTTAATCCCACCAGAGCCAGTTTGGAAAGCAGAGAAACCAGAGCGCCGAGACCGATAATTTCTACCCAACCATATCCTCTTTTAACCAGAACTCCCATAAAAATACCCAGAAAGGAAAACCCCACAAAGCAAATTATTGCCTGGTACAAACCTGCAAAAGCAAGAATGATAAGCGTGGCAACTACTGCAGCCAGAAAACCCACTTTGAGATTCCAACGGATGACCAGGAACATCACTGGCAAAGGGCAAAGAAAGCTCAAAATCAAGCCAAAAACAGGAATATATATAGAACCCAGATAAAGAATCACGGTGAGGGCAGCAAAAAACGCGCCCTCTACCGTGGATATTGTTCTCCGCATGCTATCATTTACTCAACAGTGTAAGGCAACAAAGCCATCTCTCTGGCCCTTTTTATAGCCCGAGCCAGCATTCTCTGATGTTTGGCACAGTTGCCGGTAACTCTTTTGGGGATGATTTTTCCACGCTCGCTGAGGAATCTCTGCAGCCTATCAACGTCTTTATAGCTCACTTCAATTTTTTCTATGCAAAATATGCACCCCTTTTTCTTCTTTCTTCTGAAAAATCTTCTTTTAACGTCGTTTCTTTCAGCCATACCGATAAAGCCTCCTTATCAATTCAATCTAATTTAAGCACACTATCATCAGAAGAACTTTCGCTCCCTTTAAATTCCGAAAGCCTCTTTACATCCAGGGCAACTATTTCGTAAACCTTGCGCTTCCTTCCTGAAGCATCTTCATAAGCCCTCACTTGAATTCTACCCTCAACAAACACCCAGTCATGACGGCGAAGGTTTTCCTCACAGAATACCGCCAGGTCTTTCCAAGCAATAACCGTGAAATAATCCAGTATCTCCTTTCCGTCTTCAGAGGTGTACCCCCGATACACCCCCAAGGGGAAACTGGTTACTGGAGTGCCACTCGGCACGTAGCGAAGAACCGGTTTTTGGGTTAGGTAACCAATCAAAAAAACACGGTTCAAAGTAGGCTGAGACATTACTCTTCGCCAGAATCACTACTTTTTTCTGGAGTCATTTCTTCTCCAGAAACAGTAGCACTTACCCCCTCGCTCACCTGGGGTTCACCCTTGGAAGGAGCACTTTTTTCTTTGGCTTCCTGCTCACGAACCAGGATATGCCGCAGAACAGATGGTAAAAGCCTAACCTGACGGCTTACTTCCCGCACCTCCTCCGGAGGCAGAAGCAGGGATACAAAAAGGTAATACCCTTCGGTTTCTTTTTCAACCGGGTAAGCCAGCTTTCTCCGACCCCAAAAATCCACCTTTCCCGTTTCGCCACCACGGGAAACCACTATTTCTTTCACCTTTTCCATCACGCTCTGAACCTCTTCTTCACTGAGCTGTGGCTTCAACAAAAGAGCTAACTCATAATTCCTCAATGAATTCAACCTCCCTTCGGACTTTACGGTCTCGCCTCAGGACGAGACAGGGATAATAAACTCTCTACCAACAGGTTGTTAGGTTCCCTCCTCCCAGGAGGAGAGATATTGTTTTTGCCGCTCAGTCATGGTTTCTATTTTAACTCCTAAGTGCCCCAACTTCATCAGTGCCACCTGACGATCGATTTCTTCGGGCACCTTAAAAACGTCTTTCGGAAGTGCAGAAGCATTTTTCTTAAGATACAACACCGAAAGAGCCTGGTTGGCAAAACTTAAATCCATAACCTCTGGGGGGTGACCCTCTGCACAGGAAAGATTAACCAACCGCCCCTCTCCCAACAGGAAAATTCTTTTTCCATCAGGAAGGGTATATTCATCAATCATGCCACGAATTTTCCTTTTGTTCACACAAAGCTTTTCCAGCGCTTCAACATCTATTTCCACGTTAAAATGGCCTGCGTTGCTCAAAATCGCTCCATCACGCATTTTAAGAAAGTGTTCTCTTCGGATCACCGAAACATTTCCAGTTGCCGTAACCAGCACTTCTCCCCATTCTGCTGCTTCATCCATAGACATGACCAGGTTGCCGTCCATGAACGCCTCCAGAGCACGAATCGGGTCCACTTCCACAACCGCTACCTGAGCCCCCATACCCCGGGCCCTCATAGCAATGCCTCTTCCACACCATCCATACCCTACAACGACAAATCTTTTCCCGGCCAGCAAAACGTGAGTAGCGCGCAATATGCCTTCAATGGTGCTTTGGCCTGTACCATAACGGTTATCAAAAAGATGCTTGGTGTCGGCATCGTTGACAGCAATTATGGGATAGGCAAGTTTTCCACTTCGAGCAAGACTCCTCAAGCGAATTACTCCGGTAGTGGTTTCTTCAGTGCCCCCCCAGACACCCTCAAGAAGTGGACCGCCCTCTTTGTGAAGATAAGAAACCAGGTCTGCACCATCGTCCATAGTGATTTGAGGAGAAAAACTAACCACTTCCTCAATATGACGATAATAAGTATCCCTGTCTTCTCCTCGGATAGCAAAAACCGGGATTTCAAAATCACTTACCAAAGAAGCAGCCACTTCATCCTGGGTGCTCAGCGGGTTTGAAGCGCAGAGGCGAATCTGAGCACCACCTTTCTTTAAGGCCAGCATGAGGACTGCTGTTTCAGAGGTAACGTGTAAACACGCCGCCACTTTCAGCCCTTCAAGGGGTCTGGTTTTTTTCCATTCTTCACCAATAGCAGATACTACAGGCATTTCCCGAGCTACCCACTCAATCTTTTTTCTACCCTCGGGAGCAAGGGCAAGGTCTCTCACATGATAGTCCATGATATCCGCTCCTTTAAATTCCAGCCAATTTTCTAATTGCTTCTACCTGATCGGTTTTTTCCCAACTAAAGTCCGGGTCATTGCGCCCAAAATGCCCGTAGGCTGCAGTTTTTTTGTAGATAGGTCTGCGAAGCTTTAAGTTCTTGATAATTGCTCCAGGTCGCAAATCAAATATTTCACGGATAATTTTGAGAATTTCCTGATCGGGTATTTTACCAGTACCAAAGGTATTTACCGACATAGAAACAGGTCTGGCAACACCAATGGCATACGCTACCTGAAATTCACATTTTTCAGCAATGCCCGCCGCTACAATATTTTTGGCCACGTACCTCGCCGCATAAGAAGCTGAACGATCCACCTTCGTGGGGTCTTTACCTGAGAAACACCCACCACCGTGTCTTCCCACACCACCATAGGTGTCCACAATAATCTTGCGGCCGGTAAGCCCAGTATCTCCCTGAGGACCTCCAATCACAAAACGGCCAGTGGGGTTAACAAGGATACGCGTCTTCTCGTCCAGAAACTCATGAGGAATAACCGGCTTTATAACCTGTTCGATAATATCTTCTTTAAGCGCTTCAAGAGCAATATCAGGATGGTGCTGCGCTGAAACGATTATGGTATCGATGCGCAGAGGTTTTCCATCTTCGTAATCAACAGTAACCTGAGTTTTTCCATCCGGGCGAAGGTAAGGCAAAATACCTTTCTTGCGAACCTCAGCTAACCTATAAGCAAGGCGGTGAGCCATAGCAATGGGAAAAGGCATAAGCTCCGGCGTCTCATTGCAGGCATAGCCAAACATCATGCCCTGGTCTCCGGCACCCAGAGAGAGTTCTTCATCCTCGATTTCCTCACCCATTTTGGCTTCCAGAGAACGGTTAACACCCAGCGCAATATCCGGCGACTGTTCATCAATAGCTGTCAAAACAGCGCAGGTTTCAAAGTCGAAACCATACTTTGCCCTGGTATATCCTATGTCCCTGACCGTACTCCTCACTACCTGAGGAATGTCAACATAAGAAGTAGTGCTAATCTGCCCGGCCACAAAAACCAAACCCGTGGCAACCAACGTCTCCACAGCCACTCTTCCCAGAGGATCCTGAGCGTAAATGGCGTCCAGAATGGCATCTGAAACCTGGTCTGCTATTTTGTCAGGATGTCCCTCGGTTACCGATTCAGAGGTGATTTGATATCTTCCATTGTCCACATCCTCTCCCCCTTTCCACAGGAACCTCTCTTCCTTTATGTTTTAAAAAATAAATGCCAAAACAACAAAAATAGCCCCCACTCAGGGGGACCAGGAAAAGTAAAGTATCAAAAAGAAAGAGATTTGTCAACGTATATCTTCCAGCAAGTCCACGTTTTCCCTCTCCGAATAAACAAGTGGCGCCTTCCTCCACAATTTTTCCAGCTGATAAAAAGAGCGTTCCGCTTCACGGAAAATATGAACTATTAAATCACCATAGTCCAGTAAAATCCATTCCCCAGTATCTTCGCCCTCAACATGCAAAGGCCGGAAAGAATGTTCCTGCATCTTTTCCATAATTTCTTCTGCAATGGCTTGAGTCTGCACGCTTGAAGTGCCACTACAAATCAACCAGAAATCAGAGAAAGGGAAAAGCCCTCTCAAGTCAATCACTACCAAGTCATAAGCCTTTTTACTCCTGGCAGCTTCCCGGGCAATGTGTATCTTTCGCAGAACCCCCTTCAAGGATTAGAAACCTCCTCATCAAAAAAATCTAAAATTATTTTCCTGGCCTCTTCGAAATCAGGTTTCCAGTAGCTAACACCTTCGATATACGTAGGTTCACCAGGCATCATTACAAAACGAATATCTTTTTCCTCCAGGCCTTTATACCACAGGGCAATTCTTATCAACTCTTCCGTCTGGAGGTTGGTAACCAGAGCCGAACGTAAGCTTTCCAAAATTTCGGGAGCTTTTACAATATTATCCAGTTGTTCCATTTTCCCAAGAAGAGCTTGTAGAAATTTTTGCTGTCGTTTTATCCGTCCAATATCTCCAAGCTTATCAGCTCGAAAGCGCACATATTGCAGTGCCTTTTCACCATCAAGCACTTGTCGCCCCGGCTTAAGATCTATAAAGAAATTCTGTGCTTTATCCTGATACTTCATACGTTCCTCAACCTCTATTTCAACCCCACCCAGAAGGTCGATAACTTTCTCAAACCCCTCGTAGTCAACCTCCACAAAATAGGGGATTGAAATACCCAGACCTTCCTCAAGGGTTTTCTTCAAAAGTTTTATTCCTCCAAAAGCATAGGCATGATTAATCTTGTCATAGCGTTCCCGGTCTGGGATATAAAAGCGCGAATCGCGGGGAACTGAGTACAGCATAATCCGATTACGCTCGGTATTAAGAAAAACAAGTATTATGGTATCGCTCCGTAAAGGCTTGATGCTATCCTGACCAACCACCAGTATACAGGTATTCTCCGGGGTATCATAACCGAGCACTTTCTTAAAAAGCGCTTCCCTAAAGGGAGCATTAAAAACAAAAAGCATCACAAAGCCAGCAAAAAAGCCCAGAAACAGAAAGAGTATTTTAGTCCTGAATTTAGACCTGGTACGTCTTTTTCCCTTCTTTTTCGAAGTTTCCACTTTCTTCAATACCCCACTTTCTTGATTCTACATTCCAGGCTCGAAGGGTGGCAGGATAAATGATTTTCCCGCCAGAAACAAGGTATTTTAACTTCACCTTCAACGAGTAAAAATAAGCCTGATCCAGGTTATTATAAGCTAAATCTCTAATTTTTCTGGCCTCTTCAAATATCCTTCCAGGTTCACAAATATCGGCCACAAATAAAAGCTTATCAAATTTTCCCATGGTTTCACAGGCTGTAGCATGCCAGCAAATAGCCCGTAAAATCGAAAAATCCTTGACCCCCAGCACTTCCCTGATAAAAGCTGGAGCAGCAAAGGCATGATGAATGGCAGGAATGCTCCAAATTTCCCACCCAACCCAGGGAGGGAGAAAAGAAGACATTTTTTCAAGCGGAAAGTCCCGCAAACAATCGTGCAAAAGACCAGCTAAAAAGGCTTTCTCCTCATCAAGGTGATTACAAGCAGCCAGAGCTGCCGCCTCTTTTGCCACCCTTTCTGAATGCTCAAACCGGCAAGGAGAAAGCATACCTTCCAGCTTCTTTTGAATATGCTCAAATTTCATCTCTATACAGCCCAGTTTTATAGATATAATGTTCAACAGCTTCCGGCAAAAGGTACTTGATTGACTCTCCCCGGCGTACTCTCCTGCGGATTTCTGAAGAGGAAATAGCCAGAGCAGAAACTTCTATAACCCTCACATTATCACGAAAATTCCTGTCGATATTGAGCTTGTAACCAGGTCTTGACGCGGCAACAAAGGTGCACATAGTCAAAAGTTCCTGAGGATTGTTCCAGGTCGAAATCTGGGCAAAGGCATCAGCGCCGGTTATAAAGAATATCTCCGTTTCTTCTCCCCAGAGCTTTCTAAAATAGCGAACCGTATCGATGGAGTAGGAAGGGCCAGGCCTTTCAATTTCTACACGAGAGACGCTAAAGTAAGGATTAGTTACCGTAGCAAGCACCACCATGAGATACCTGTGTTCAGGGTCGGTAATCTTCTGACCAACTTTATGAGGAGGTCTTCCCGAAGGTACAAAAACGACCTCGTCAAGGTTGAAGTAATCGCGCACCTCTTCTGCAGTGACCAGGTGACCATAATGTATGGGATCAAAGGTTCCACCCATTATTCCCTTTCTCGCCAAAAACTCCAAACCTCCAATCCAGCAATTACTCTCGAATTTGTCCCGAACCCAGAACCACAAACTTGTAAGTGGTAAGCTCTCTCAAACCCATAGGCCCGCGAGCATGAAGCTTTTGGGTGCTAATACCAATTTCTGCACCCATGCCAAACTGGCCCCCATCAGTAAATCTTGTCGAAGCGTTTACATAAACCGAGGCAGCGTCTACTTCTTCCACAAACTTCTTAGCTGCAGCATAATCGCTGGTAACTATGGCTTCGGAATGTTTGGTGCCATAACGATTTATATGGGCTATGGCTTCCTCAACACCTTTGACCACCCTAACCGCCAGAATCAAATCCAGATACTCAGTAAGCCAGTCTTCCTCAGTAGCTTCCTGGACTTTCTCCCCAAGTATTGCTCTGGTTTGAGGGCACCCCCTCAGTTCTACACCTTTTTCCCAAAGGGCTTGAGCTGCCAAAGGTAAAAAGGATTCAGCAATGCCTTCGTGAACTAGGAGTGTTTCGCAAGCATTACAAACACTTGGTCGCTGGGTCTTGGCATTGACTACTATCCTGACCGCTTGCTCCAAATCAGCGCTACAGTCCACGTACACATGGCAGTTACCAACGCCAGTTTCAATCACCGGAACACTTGCGTTTTGCACCACTGTATTGATAAGCTCAGCCCCTCCTCGGGGAATAACTACATCAACGTATTCTCTCATTTTCAATAAAGCATTCACTTCTTCATGTTTTCCACTCTGGAGGAGTGAAACAGCGTCTTCGGGTAAGCCACGGGTTTTAAGTGCATCACGGGCTATCTTAACCAGAGCACGGTTAGAACGGAGAGCCGAGGAACTGCCTCTCAAGATGACGGCATTGCCAGCTTTAATGCAAAGCCCGATGCTATCAATAGTAACGTTAGGACGAGCTTCGTAGATGATGGCACAAACCCCCAGAGGAACTCTTACCTTAGAAATTATCAGACCATTGGGCCTTTTGGTGCCTTCGATAACTTCTCCCACGGGATCGGGTAATGCTGCAACTTCCCGCAACCCTTCCGCCATGTCGGCGATTCTTTTCTCAGAAAGGGCAAGACGATCCACAAGAGAACGCTTCATTCCTTTGGCTTCTGCGTCTTGCACGTCCTTTTTGTTTTCTTCTATTACTTCTTCTTTTCTTTCCCAGAGAACATCCGCAAGACAGTTTAAAAAAGCATTTTTCTCCAGAGTTGACAATTTGGCAAGCACAAAAGAGGCTTGCTTGGCCTTTCTTCCTACTTCCAGGACTACTTCATCCATCTTTTTCCTCCTCCTCGAGCAAAATTAAATTGTCCGCATGAATTACCTCTTCTTCCAAGTTTTCACGCTGCAGAACCTTTCTCACCTGGTGGGTTCTTAAACCCGAAATTATCTTTAATTCCTCACTGGAGTAATTCACAAGTCCCCGTCCAATTCTTTTATGAGTAGCATCAAATATCTCCACGCATTCGCCTACTTCAAAATCGCCCTCAATCCCTATAACTCCTGGAGGCAAAAGACTTTTACCTTCGTTCAGCGCCTTCTTAGCACCCTCATCAATAAAAACTTTCCCACCAGGTAGCATTCCAAAAGCTATCCAACGCTTTCTGCTTCGAATGCCCCTTTTCTGAGGGTAAAAGAAAGTACCCACTTCTCGCGCTAAAAAGATATCTTTAATAATCCCAAAGTCTCTACCAGAAGCAATGATTACAGCGGTACCAGAAAGGGTAGCCATGCGGGCAGCCATGATTTTGCTCTTCATGCCCCCGGTCGAAAAATGCGAACCCTCTCCTCCAGCCATTGCCTCAATATTTTCGTCAATGGAGAAAACTTCTTTCACCAGGGTCGCATCTTTAAAAAGACGAGGGTCACGAGTAAACAAACCTTCCACATCAGAAAGGATTACCAACAAATGAGCATCTATCAGAGCAGAAACCAGTGCAGAAAGCCTGTCGTTATCACCAAACTTTATCTCGTCAACAGCAACGGTGTCGTTTTCGTTGACCACCGGAACAACCCCAAGATTCAACAACGTTTCTATGGTGTTTCTGGCATTCAGGTACTTCCTGCGATAGTGGACATCTTCCGGAGCAAGCAATATCTGCCCCACTTTGCGACCATACTTAGAGAAAGCCTCAAGATAAAAGCGCATCAAAATGCTCTGCCCCACGCTGGATAAAGCCTGCTTGAAGGGGATATCCTGCGACTTCCTTACAGAATCTCCCAGGGCAATCATGCCGCAGGCCACCGCACCAGAGGTAACCAGAACCACTTCCTTTCCCTGATCGAGCAACCAGGAAACACTGGCCGCTAAACTCTCGAAACGCTCATTTCTGAACTGCAGGCCTTCAAAAAGGAGAGAAGAACCTACTTTGATAACTATTCTCTTGCTGTGACGTATAAGAGCCTCTCTTTTCATTCTCCCAAGATTTTCAATCCTTTACCATCCCAGTAGAAACGATATGGCCCAACTTCAACCGTGCTCCCTAAAGCCATGCGTTCAAAATACTTCATAAAACCTGACTCGCTCAACCGCTGGTTAAGCTGTTTTTCAAAAACCTTACTTTCCCCTTGAACAGAAACAGCCACTTCTTCAACCAGCCTTCTCAAAAACTCTGACTCAAACCGATACACTCTGGAAGTTTTTGCCTCAGGCTCAGCAACAGGAACAGGAGCCGGCTCTCTTTCTACCTCCTGCTTCCGCAATTCCACCACGCTCTCCTGCAGGGTGTCAAGAAGCTCCTCAATACCTTCCCCAGTCAGTGAGGAAATACCAAAAACCTTCCAACCTTCCTTCTGCAAGGCAGCTTTAAAAGAAGGAAAAGCCTGCTTTGCTTCAGGCACATCGAGTTTGGTGCCTACCACGAAAATTCTTTTCTTAAGCAGGGCAGGACTGTACTGTGTAAACTCTTCCAAAAGCACCCGAAAACGAGTTAGGGGCTCATCTTCATAAAAGGGGGCAAGATCAACCAAACACAGAATAACCTGAACTCTTTCTATATGACGCAAAAACTCAAGCCCCAGGCCTGCTCCTTTGCTTGCATCCTTGATAATTCCAGGTATATCAACCACAAAAAAGCGGTCGCCTTTCCTTTCCACCACGCCTAAAACTGGATAACGGGTAGAAAACGGATAATCAGCTATCAAGGGTTTGGCATTACTGATGACTGAAAGCAGAGTAGATTTACCAGCATTGGGGAACCCAGCCAGACCAACCTCGGCAATGGTTTTAAGCTCCAGTCTTAATACCTTTTCTTCTCCCTGTTCCCCCTTCTCCGCAATACGTGGCGTCCGGTTACTCGGGCTTGCAAAAGCTGCATTACCTCTTCCACCCCTACCACCACGAGCAACGATTACTTCCATGCCATCCTTGACTAAATCAGCAATGAGAACTTCTCTTTCTGCATCGAACACCTGGGTGCCCACAGGAACTTCAATAACACAGTCTTTTCCGTCTTTGCCCTGACGTTTCCCCCGAGAACCAGGTCCTCCTGGTTCAGCCTCAACAAAGTGAAGGAGAGAAACATCGTAAAGAGTCCTCTTGTGGGAAACGGCACGCACTATAATACTACCGCCTTTTCCCCCTGAACCTCCATCAGGACCCCCTCGGGGAACATATTTCTCCCTTCTGAAGGATACCGCTCCATCTCCTCCCTTTCCAGCCTTCACTCGAACCAAAGCTCTGTCCACAAAAACCATGTCTTTATTCACATATCACAGGTTCAATTTAAACCCGGCAGTACCGATACCCACTTCCTTCCTTGCTTTTCCTCAAAACGAACATAGCCTTCCTGTAAGGCAAACAAGGTGTAATCTTTGCCTACTCCAACGTTCTTTCCTGGGCGGATACGAGTACCCCGTTGCCTCACTATTATCGAGCCTGCTTTAACATATTGTCCACCATAGACTTTAACACCCAAGCGCTTCGAATTGCTATCTCTTCCATTTTTGGCGCTACCACCACTTTTCTTGTGGGCCATAACTCACACCTCCTCAGGATGTTTCCACCGCTTCAATGTAGACCAGGGTCTTAGGCTGGCGGTGGCCAATTTTCCTTCGATAGTTCTTTTTAGGTTTGTACTTAAAAACCAAAACCTTACGATCTTTCGCCTTTTCAAGAACAGTACCACGCACTTTAACTCCTTCGAGATAAGGAGTACCAACGCTAATCTGGTCACCATCTTTCACCATTAACACCCGCTCAAAAACCACTTTCTCTCCCTTGTCTCCTACCCAGCTATCAAGTTTTACTGTTGAGCCTTCTTTGACAAGAAATTGCTTCCCTGCAGCTTCAATAATTGCCAGCATAAGCCATATCACCTCCACCAGATCAAGCGATAAAGAATGTACCAAGAATCTCGTAATTTGTCAAACATCCACCAAGTTTTTACTACGCTATTTCTTCAAGCCTTTTGCGAACTTCTTCCTCGCTACCCACTCCCACGATGCTATAGCGTCGCGGCGGGAGATTGTCATCAAATTTCCACTCTATCTTTTTCTTATAAATCCTCTCCAGGCGCTCGATAAATTTTCCACCAATCTCGTCCAGGTACTGCTTTAATTCTGAACCCACAGTTGCACCCACAAATTCGGCACTGCTGTTGCGACATATTTCTTCAAGCTTCCTTAAAAAACCAACCGCAATGGTTTCCAGAGAAAGCACTTTTCCCTCTCCCTTACAATTGCTGCAAGGTTCCTGCAGAAAATAATCCAGGCCCTTTTTAACCCGTTTTCGGGTCATTTCTACCAAACCAAGGTCGCTCATATCTATCACACTACAACGTGTGCGGTCTTTCAAAAGAGAGTTCTCCAGGGTCTTTATTACCTGTTTGCGATGTTCTTTCTTGTTCATGTCGATGAAGTCTATCAAAATTATTCCTCCAATATCCCGCAAGCGAACCTGGCGTGCTATTTCTTCCGCCGCCTCCAGATTAGTCTTTAAAACAGTTTCCTGCAGGTCCTTTTTGCCTACAAATTTGCCGGTGTTCACGTCGACAACGGTCATAGCTTCAGTACGGTCAAAAACCAGATAACCCCCGCTTTTAAGCCACACTTTGCGGCTCAAGGCCCGGGCCAACTCTTTCTCAATTCCAAAGTGCTCAAAGATGTTTTCCCGACTCTCAAAGAAATGCACCCTCTCGCCAAAGCCGGGTAAAAGCGATTCTATAAAGTCCTGCATTTTTTGATAGGCCAAGAAAGAGTTAATCCAAACTCTTTCCATCTCTTCATCAAACAAATCCCGTATCAGGGTAAAAATGAGGCTTGCTTCTTCGTAAAGAACTGCAGGAGCTGCCACGACTTCGGCTTTTTCCAAGATGCGCTTCCAGAGTCTGACCACGGTTTGGATATCCTCTTCAATTTCTCCTTTGCTCCTTCCTTCAGCTACAGTCCTTACAATAATCCCCATTCCCTGGGGGCGGCAGTTCTCAGCTATTTTTCTCAATCTTTCCCGCTCTGAAGAAGACGAAACGCGATGGGAAACACCTATAAAGTCTATTCCCGGCATAAGCACCACGTAGCGTCCCGGAAGCGTGATTTTGGTGCTGACCCTTGCTCCCTTGGTTCCCATTGGTTCTTTGGTAACCTGCACTACCAATTCCTGGCCAGGATGCAAAAGTTCTTCAATCCTGCGAGGCTTCTCTTTGTCTTCAAGTAGCATATCTCCGGCAAAAAGAAAAGCATTTTTGTCAAGACCAATGTTCACGAAAGCCGATTGAATTCCAGGCAACACGTTTTCAACGATGCCTTTAAAAATATTTCCCGCGATATGCAAATCAGTACTCCGCTCAAAGAAAAATTCGACCACCTTTCCCTCCTCAAGCAAAGCAGCACGTACCTCTATTTCAGAAACGTCTATGACCAGTTCCTTCCTCAACTTCGTGAAACCTCCTTGTTGTTGAAAAGCGCTTTCTCTTTAACCACTCCAAGAAGCTCCTCCTTGTCTACATCAACACCAAGGCTTTTTGCAAACTGAAAAGGGTTCAAAAAAAGGCTCTTTCCTTCGAAAACAAAACTGAAAGCATACGCTCCAGCTTGCTGCTCAGGCCGTTCATCTGACACGGAAGAACAAAAACTCACTCCGTCAGGGAGATGTTTCAACACATCCTCCATATTCAACTTTATTTTTTTGGAAAAATAAAAGGTATAAAGAAATCCCCGAATCATCCCAGCAACCTTCTTTTCGCCTGGATGGAGTTTTCCAACTGCTTGCACTCCAAGCTCGAGTGGCAACTCCCGGTTTAAAACAGCACGGAGCTCCTCTTCCTGCAAGCGTTCCGCAAAGAAAACATCCAGATACTCGGCTTTGCTTTCTACACCCAAAGGGGTAGCTGGGGCAAAGGAAACCAGAGGCCTGGGGTTGAAACCCCGAGAAAACAAAACCGGCAAGCCCGCCCTACGGAGAACTCTGTCCCACAAGCGATTCATATCCAGTTGAGAAATAAGGTGAAAAGGAGCGAGCTTAAATTGCATTATACGGTAACCAAAGCGCTGTTCACGTTCCATAGCAGACCCCACATCGCGAACAATTCTCAGTACCAAAGCAGGGTAAAGTGAGTTCTTCACCTTGAGCCCGTTTCAATTCCTGCCACATAAACTGTTTACTCACTCCACAATCCAGATGTTCCCAGGGTAGAATTTCTGCAAAACTTCTTTCTCTGTTAACATAGAAAGCACCGTCCAAACCTTCCTCGTCCATCGCTCCATACCAGTAATCTATCTTAAAAAACTCACTCCAGCTTTCCATTTTAGCACCTTTTGTATAGGCTTTTTCCAAAACTCTGCTTAGTTTTCGGTCACCCCTGGCGAGCAAAGCCTCAATGAAACTCGCATCCAAATCAGACCAGTGCCAGGAAACCCCTCGCAAACGAGCTAAACCTTTCTCCAGAAGCTGAACTTTTTCCCACAAACTTCTTTTATCTTCCTGAGCAACCCACTGAAAAGGTGTGTGGGGTTTGGGGACGAAGGCTGCCACACTGAGATTAAGTTCCACTCTCCTTCTGGCCACTTTTTTCCCCAAACGTAAAATGCCCTCACAAAGCTTGACAATACCCAGAACATCTTCCTCCCTTTCAAAAGGGAGACCAATCATAAAATATAATTTTACCCTGGCCCATCCCGCCTTGAAAACCTTCTCCAGAGTATGGAAAACGTCTTCTTCGTTCAAACCCTTGTTAATAACCCGGCGCATCCTGTCTGTGCCTGCCTCAGGAGCGAAGGTAAGTCCCTTGCGCCTCACCTTCGCAATGCTTTCGGCCAGCTCCACTGAAAAAAGGTCCATTCTCAAGGAAGGTAACGAAATGTTCACCTTTAAAGGTTCCAGTTCCCGAGCAAGCCGAAATACCAGTTCCCGAATTTGAGAATGATCAGTAGAGCTTAAGGAAACCAGGGACACTTCCTCGTACCCAGTACTTTTAACCAGTTTTTTCGCAAGTTCGACCAGAGAGTCCAGAGAACGTTCCCGCACCGGGCGATAGACCATTCCTGCCTGGCAAAAACGGCAACCTCTTCCACAGCCCCGAGCTATCTCCAGAGGAATTCTATCATGAATAATGCTCACGTAAGGCACCAGCATCTTTTCTGGAAAAGGCACAGCGTTAAGATCCGAAACCACTCTCTTTTTAACGGGTAAGGGCACGCTCTCAGAGGCGATTATCTTTGCTACTCTACCCTGAATATCGTAGTAAACCCGATACCGGGACGGAATATACACGCCTTTTATCTTAGAAAGTTCATCCAGTATTTTATCCCGGTCCTCACCTTTTGTTTCTTTGAGCACCTGAGCGATTTCAGGCACAGCTTCCTCTGCTTCTCCAAGAAAGAAAGCATCAAAAAACTCAGCTACAGGTTCCGGATTAAAAACACATGGCCCTCCTCCTATAACCAGCGGCAAATCTTCTCCTCTTTCTGAAGCTCTAAACGGAATACCAGCCAATTCCAAAAAATACAGTATGCTGGTATAACTAAGCTCGTGCTGAAGGCTGAAACCGAGCACATCAAACTCCTTCACAGGAGTGCGGCTTTCCAAAGAAAAAAGGGGCAACTTTTTCTGAAGCAAAAATTGTCCCAGATCCGGCCAGGGAAGAAACGCCCTTTCAGCACGGCAGAAAGGGAGCGCATTAAAAAGATGGTAGAGAATTCGCAAACCAAGATGGGACATTCCAATCTCATAAACATCTGGAAAGGCAAGGCAAACGTTCACCACGACCTGTCGACTATCTTTGACCACCACATTCCATTCCTTACCCAGGTATCTTCCTGGCTTCTTAAAACGCAGAAGCTGGTTACTCTTAAAAAGCTCCTCTATTTCCATCTCTTTTCACCCACTTTCTATGCTCCGAGCAGCAATGCGATAGATAAAAGCTATTGAAAGGAGGCTCATCATCAACGAGCTACCCCCATAACTCACAAAAGGAAGAGGGATTCCAGTAACTGGAGCCCATCCCAGATTCATAGCTATATTTACCGTCGACTGAAAAAGTAAAATACTCCCCAGAAAAACAACTGCAAACTTTCCTTCCAGCTCAGGCACGCTTCTTGCGATACTGAAAACCAAGTATAACATAATCGAAAGCAGGACGATTATCAAAAACCCTCCGACGAATCCAAACTGCTCACACCAGGAAGCAAAGATAAAATCTGTGTATGCTGCAGGCAAAAAACGCAGCTGGCTTTGAGAGCCTGCAAGAAAACCCTTTCCCAAGAAGCCACCAGCTCCAATAGCAATCAAAGACTGAATAACGTTGTACCCACTTCCCAGAGGGTCTCGTTGAGGATTTATAAACACCAGCAACCTGGCCTTCTGGTAGTCCTTGAGAAAAGGCCAGGATAGAGAAAATAGTGCTACCAGTAAAGCAATTATTCCCAGAATTCTTCTAGCAGAAAAACCACTGAGCAAAAGCCCAACAAACCAGATTACCACCAGCACCAGCGCGGTACCCAGGTCCGGCTCAAGATAAATGAGGAAAGCTGGTATGCCCGTCAGAAAAAGAGTTTTAAGAAATAAACTCCAGTATCCAAACTCCTCTTCTCTTTCTGCAAGGTAAGCAGCCAGAAAAAAGGAAAAGGCGAGTTTTGCAAATTCCGACGGCTGCACGGATTTAGAGAAAAGCCATCTTCGAACCCCAGCTTCATCTCCTTCCCCAAAGAGAAGGACTGCAACCAGAGCAAGTATCATGAGAATGTAAAGCGCCCACTTCCACTCGAAAAATCTACTCACTTCTACTCTTCTGGCAATCAGCCAGAAGAGTAACCAGCCCACAGCCGCCCACAGGGTTTGCCTACCATGAAAACTTGCCAGAGAAAATCCCTCATCTCGCAAAGGATCAACGCTGTACACGGCAAACAACCCACAGATAGTCAAAGCAATGGCAACCAGCAAAAGCCAGTTTCGTTTAGTCATGGCTTTTTCCCCTGTTTTTCAACCACCACTCTATCATTGCCCGAGCAGTACCTGCTGCTTCCCCACTTCCATCTCCACCATGTTCTATCATAACCACGAAAGCAAATTCAGGCTGGTCAGCAGGGAAAAAACCGGCAAACCAGGAATGGTCCTCACCGTGGGGATTCTGAGCAGTACCGGTTTTTGCCGCCAGATCTATTCCCAAATCCGCACAAGCTTTTCCCGTGCCCTGCTTGACCACAAGTCGCATTCCATCTATGACTTTCCTCCAGGTTTCTTCTTTGAAAGAAGCAACTTTTTGCTGAAAAGGTTCAAATGCCAGTATTTCCCCTCGCTGGTTATCAATGACTCTATCCAGAAGATGAGGCTGGCAAAATACACCTCGATTAGCCAGAACGCATATCATCCTGTAAATCTCAAGAGGAGTCACCATCAAGTAACCTTGTCCTATGGCAAGGTTAATAGTATCACCCGGATACCACGGTTCTCCATACTGGCGCCTTTTCCAGATTGGATTGGGGAAAAAGCCCCCAATTTCACCAGGCAGGTCAATCCCGGTCGGTGAACCAAAGCCCAGCAAGCGAGCATATTCTTCGAGTTTTTCAACTCCCAGCTGAAGGCCCAGCTGATAAAAAACAACATTACAGGATTGTGCGATGGCCTCTTTAAAGGAAATCCTTCCATGCCCTCCCCTCTTCCAGCAGGGATATTTCCAATCATTGTGCTCAAAGTATCCCGGGCAGAAAAAAGTCTTTTCATCCAGATCCGGCATTTCCTCAGCAGCAGCAAGAGCAACAAGAAGTTTAAAAACCGAACCAGGAGGATAAAGAGCCTGAGTCGCCCGGTTGGTCAACGGAAAAGATTGATCTCTGGAAAGAGCCTCCCATTCCTCCTGCGACATCCCTTTGCTCAGCTGGTTAGGGTCAAAAGCAGGGGAACTGGCCAGGGAAAAAATCGCTCCTGTACGTGGATTTCCAGCAATAATCACACCTTTTTTGTCTTTCAGCAAATTCATGCAAAATTTCTGAAAAGGCAAATCCAGGGTAAGCGCTATCGAATTCCTAAAATGGGGCGGCTGATTCTCCAGAACCCTCAACACTCTCCCTTTAGCGTCCACTTCCAACTTTTTAAACCCTTTCTCACCCCGAAGCAATTTATCGTAAAAAAGCTCCACTCCTCCTTTACCTGAAAAATCCTGAATGTTGTAATCGCCTTTCTCAACTTCCTGAAGAGTGACTTTCCCCACATAACCCACCACATGAAAGACATACTCTCCATGGGGATAAAAACGCATGGGAATGGTCTCTACAGAAAGCCCCGGTAGTTCCTGGCGCGCTTCTTCAAAACGGATTACCTCCTCAAGGCTCAGGTTGTCACACAAAATCCACTCATTGGTTGAACGCTGCTTGGGATTGATGGCTATTCTCCCTTTGAAAAGTGCCTCAAGCTTAGAAACAGCTTCTTCAAGGCCCAGAGAACCGGGGCGAAAAACAATCTGGAATTGTGGCACATCCTCGGCCAGAATTTCGCCGTTACGGTCGTAAATAATCCCCCGAGGAGCTCGAAGCTCGATTATCCTGATCCTATTGGCCTCGGACTTTTCCTTAAAAATTTCTCCCTGCAAAACACTAATCTGCCAGAGCCTGGCCGAAAGCGCAATAAAGATAATCCCCAGTATCCAGATCAGGACTTCTATTCTCCGGTCCAAAATTGTCTTTTGATTCTCCATTTTTTAACGCTCCTCAGGACCTGAGTTTCCCACGACAAGAAAAATGAGCAAATACCCAACAGCCAGATTAAGAATAAATGTTAATAGTGGAAAATGCTGAAAAAGCGATTCTTTACCCCAGGTCAGAAGAAAAACGGCAAACCGGTTAAGAAATACTTCGATAAACACCAGAAGAGTCAAAAGCACATAAAGCGACAAACCAGAAAAAAACTCTAACCAGAGACCGGTTACAAAAAAAAGGAAGGCGGACTTAAAGAGAAAGCTTCCAAAAGTAGCAAAAGAAAAAATATCCAGTAAAAAGCCAGACAGAATACAAATACCCAGGCCCAACCAGTTTTGTTTCAGCGCACAAAGTATAACCAGCAAAGGAAGTAGCGAGAAATTTCGGAAAATTTCTCCCCAGGAACTCGAAAACAAAAAAAGCAGGATTTGAAGTGTCAAAATTCCAGCCAAAAGATGAGCATGCTTTCGTGCCAGTTTCACAACGTTTCAACCCTTCTCGCCTACAACCACAAAGACCCTGCTGAGGAAATCAAAATCACAGCTGGGACGCAGAATTATTTCCTTAAAAAGCTGACCCGGTTTTTCTACCACTTCTTCCACTTTTCCTACCACTATACCTCTTGGCATCCCCTCACTTATGCCTGAGGTTACCACCAGGTCGCCTTTTTGCACTCCAGCACCTCGGAGAATGTACTCAACACTGCACAAACCGTCACCGCTACCAACCACCATCCCAATATCTCTGGTCCGCTGCACCAGCACACCTGCCGTAAACGAGGAGCTCAGAATCGTCCTGACCACAGCATAACTGCGATACACTTTTTCCACTCGCCCAACCAGCCCCTGGTAGGTAACCACCGGTAAACCTTTTCTGATTCCCTGTTTCTCTCCCACATCGATAACCAGAATCCCTAACCACTCTTCAGGGCTGCTTCCAATTACTTGAGCAGGCACAATTTCAAAAGGTACTTCCTTTTCGATTTCCTGAGCTTCAACCGCCGCTTCAAGTTTTTGAATCCTTTCCCGCAACAGGGAATTCTCATTTTCCAGGATGCCTACTTCCATTTTGAGTCGCTGGTTTTCCTCAAGAAGCATCCGTTTTGAAGCAAAGTATGTACAAACGTTTAAAAAAGACCTTTTGACCACCATACCACCCTGATAAAAACCCTTGCTAACCACCCGCCATTCCTCAACAAAGGGAATACCACCCCTCAAAACCGAAAAAACGAAAAATTGAAAAGAAATAACAGCAATCACGGCTCCCACAATATATACCTTTCTCATAAGCGCGGGTCCGCCTTTAACAAATAATAGTTGATTTCCTTTGTAACCTTGAATTTAAACTCACTGAGCATATTGGGAGTAATTAACACTTTACCTTCGGCATCAACAATGCATATCCCGATTGCCGGGAAACTCTGGACAATCACAGAAAGCGCTTCTCTGCCACCCGCCATTAAAGCAGTAGCCAGAGCATCGCTTAAAGCAGCTTCCCTGGAAACCACCGTTACGCTCTGAAAGTCTCTGCAGGGAAAGCCGCTAAAAGGGTTCAAGATGTGAAAATATCTTTTTCCATCGGCAATGAAAAAGCGAAAATAATCCCCAGAAGTCGCCACCGCTCCTTCCTTCAAGCTTATACTCCCAATGATACCTTCTCCACGAGGGTCTTTGATTCCAATACGAAACTCCCTTCCACTGACCAAGACGGTACCTCCTGCATTGATTAAAAAGGTCGAAATTCTCATTTTGCGAAAAAGGGAGGATATCTTATCGGCGAGATATCCCTTGCCAATACCCCCCAGGTCAACACTGCCTGAACCCAGGAGCTGGGCTTCGCCGTTTTCGGGGTCAATGACCAAACTGGATTTTTGAACATCCAGAACAAGTTTCCGTACCGTGCTTTCGTCTGGAACTGACGGCTTATCACCAGAAAATCCCCAGGCATCTACCAAAGACGCCATAAAGGGGTTAAAATACCCTCCCGTTTTTTGCTGTAAAATCAGAGCTTCCTGCAAAACGGAAATGGTATCAGGAGAAAGCTTGACCCTTCGCCGGGCATTATTCAAGAGGTAAATCTCGCTCTCCGGAGCAAAACGATTCCATTTCCTATCGAGCTCACTAACCAGCTTTTCGACTTCAGGCCTGAGTTTACTAAGCTCGTGAGCTTCGACTCTGATCTCGATGAATGAATCAAACCCGGTAAGATAAAAAGACTCTAAGGAAAATCCCCTCGCCTTCCAAAAAGCAAAAATCAGAGCAACCATCAGCAAAGGGAAAGCCAGTAACCAGGTTACAACCTTAAAATTCATCGCCGAACTACAACAGGAAGAGGCTGCCCGCAAAATGCACAGCAATTCCCCTTAAGACCCTCACAGCGAACTCTATAACCGCTTCTTTTTATAACCGCATTCCCGCAAGAAGGACAGTAAGTGGTAGAAGTCCGGTCCTCAACTACGTTTCCCAGATAAACATAACGAAGTTTCTGGGAAGCGATTTCATAAGCTTTCTGCAATAACTCTACTGATGTAGGAGGCAAATCAAGCTGGTAAGCAGGAAAATAACGAGAAATGTGCAACGGTAGGTCAGGACTCAGCTCATAAATCCATTGTATCATCTTTTCAAAAGATGCAAAATCATCGTTCAAGCCACCAATCAGAAGGTGGGTGATTTCAACATGCACTCCGCTCCGATAAGCACGCTCTATGGTTCTGAGTACTGGCTCCAGCTTCCCTCCACAAATCCTTTGGTAGAAATTTTCATCAAAAGATTTAAGGTCTACATTCATGGCATCAATTAGAGGCAAAATTTCTTCAAGGGGTTGTTCTTCAACATATCCATTGGTTACCAAGACGTTGACCAAGTCCTCTTTCTTGGCTAAATAAGCGGTATCAAAAACATATTCCCAAAAAACGAAAGGTTCGTTATAGGTATACGCAATGCCCACCGAGCTATATCTCAAGGCAAGCTCGACAACCTTTTGAGGCGGAAGTTCCCTAAGGGGAAAGTCTGCTACAGAACTCTGCGATATCTCCCAATTTTGGCAAAATAAACAGTGCAGATTGCATCCTACGCTTCCCAAAGAAAGGATGGAAGCACCCGGTAAAAAATGGTATAAGGGTTTTTTCTCTATTGGATCCATGGCCAACGAAGCAACCTTACCGTAAGTAAGAACAAAAAGCACGCCTTCATGGTTCTCCCTGACCCGGCAATTACCCCTTTTCCCTTCATCAATGAAACAGTGATGGGGACAGAGCAAACAGCGCACTCGTTTATTTTCAAGCTTTTCAAAAAAGCGAGCTTCTCTCATAGATAGTCTTTTCTGAAAAACCTTTCTACCGTAAAACGATAAATTTTAACCGGCTCATAAGGTGCGATACCAGCTTTAGCCCTGGCAATCCTAATTTGCTCCTCAACGGTGTCAACACCCTCTATATCCGGCAACAACAACCCTTTTCTAAAACCGCTTTCCACGATAACCCCATACTTGCGAGGGTCCAGTTCCTCTAAGCTTTCCACTGGCTCAGGAGGGGATAGGACATCAACGGAGATATCCAGCAACTCAAGTTCTTCAGGCGCTACCGGAGGAAAGCGTGGGTCTTCAAAAGCAGCTCCCACCGCATTGTGAATAACTTCCAGAGCCAGGTTCTCTCGTTGAGGGACAAAAGTCCCTATACATCCCCGCAGTCTGCCCTTTTTCTTAAGGGAAACAAAGGCTCCTTTTCTTTCGGTCAACAGAGCAGGATGAATGTCTCGGGGAAGAGGCATAATTGACCCTTTTTCTAAGAAATAAGCAATTGAGCGATAGGCAAGATCTGTAATGTCTTTTCCAAATTTGTGGTTTCTGGGACAATGGGCATTCATAAATTCTCCTCCCTCTGAATTAGCTCAAGAAACCTACGTCCAATAACCACAGCTTGCCAATCATCAAAACTCCTTTCAGGAAAGAGTAAAGAACGAGGAATAAGCCTGCGCCACCCCCGAGGAGGATGTTCACGAAAATAGAGCTTTCTCGCTTCTTCGCTACTCCCTCTTTCGTCAACGAGTGTATAGGAAATTGTTCGTTGTTCGAGAAAACCAACGATCTGCTCTTTCCCAGTACCATCACCGACAGCAACTCTGAAAAATTTGCACTCCGAATTTATTTTATCATACCAGGAGGTAAGCTCAGAAAAGGACATAATAGCTCTGAATAGGACGTTACCATCCAAGTCAAGAATGGCCACACCGATTTTTTCTCGGCCAGGATCGATTGCCAGTATCAGCTTCTGGGAGTTCATTGGAAATAAAAAAAGCCCCCATTAAGGGGGCCAACAAAATCCGGTTTACATTTTCTCTCGAGGCACATAGTGAGTATGCAAGAGATGATGCGCTTTTTCTCCGTTAGGCTCGCCCAAAAACTCCTCATAAAGCTGCTTAACAGCCGGATTTTCGTGAGACTTGCGCAGGGGGAGCTTACGGTCTACCTCATAAATGGCTTCAATGCGTCTCATCCGTATTTCAAGGTTAGTGGGAATAGGCTGACCACCACCACCAATACACCCTCCAGGACAAGCCATTATCTCAATAAAGTGGTAGTTTGCTTCTCCCGAGCGCACTCGGTCCAAAAGTTTGCGTGCGTTGCCTAGGCCATGAGCCACCGCTACATTAACCGCGGTCCCATCAATATCAACCGTGGCCTCTTTAATGCCTTCTATCCCACGCACATCATAGAAATCAATTTTACCCAGAGTTTTACCAGTGAGAATTTCATAAACCGAGCGCAGCGCTGCTTCCATAACGCCTCCTGTGGCACCGAAAACCGCAGCGGCTCCAGTGGATATACCCAGCGGGTCATCAAAATCCTCTTCAGGCATCTCTCTCAAATCAATGCCTTTTTCTTTTAGCATGCGTGCTGCTTCCCTAGTGGTCAGCGAGTAATCTACATCCTGGCAACCGCTGGACTTCATTTCATCACGCTGACACTCGAATTTTTTGGCTGTGCAAGGCATGATAGAAACAACCACCATGTTGTTGGGGTCGATACCCAGCTTCTGGGCGTAATAGGTCTTGGCTACCGCTCCAAACATCTGTTGCGGCGATTTGCAGGTAGAGACATTTTCCATGAGGTCAGGATAGAAATGCTCCATAAACTTAATCCAGCCCGGGCTACAGGAGGTTATCAAAGGAAGTTTGCCACCCTTTTTGAAGCGGTTGATAAACTCGGTTCCCTCTTCGATTATGGTCAAATCAGCCGCAAAGTTGGTGTCAAAAACTTTGTCAAATCCAAGCCTCCTGAAAGCGGCCACCATTTTACCAGTGGAAACTGTCCCTGGTGGCAAACCAAAAGGTTCCCCAATGCTTACTCGTATTGCCGGAGCAGTCTGCAAAATGACAAATTTGTCCGGGTCTTCAATGGCATCCCAAACCATTTCAATGTGGCTGACTTCAGACAAAGCACCAGTAGGACAGGAAAGTATACACTGACCACAGTTAACGCATACACTCTGTCCAAGGGGCAATCCTAAAGAGGGACTGATAATAGTATCAAAGCTTCGGTTGGCAAAATCAATTGCAAAAACCGTTTGCACCTCGGCACAGGTACGGACACAGCGACCACAAAGAATACAACGGTTAGCATCTCTCTTTACCGAAGGACTGCTCTGGTCTACTTCGTAAGTTTTTCGCTCACCCTGAAAACGGATTTCCCGTACTCCAAATTCATAGGCCAGTTCCTGAAGTTCACAGGAACCATTGCGGTCACAAAGCTGGCAATCCAGAGGATGATTGGAAAGCAAGAGTTCGAGATTAGTCTTCCGGGCCTCTCGAACTTTTTTAGAAACGGTCCGGATTTTCATGCCTTCGCGAACCGGAGTAACACAAGAAGCCACCAGATTGGGTTGGCCCTCCACTTCAACCACGCAAATCCGACAGCCACCCCAGCTACTCAATCCCTCCATATAGCAAAGAGTGGGGATGTGGATTTTCTCCATCTTACAGGCTTCAAGTATGGTAACACCATCAGGAACTTGAACTTCTCTGCCATCAATAAAAATGGTAACCAGTTTTTCACCCATTTCGGTCTTTTTCGCTCCATCAATAACTTTAGCCATCGATCTCCTCACTCCTCCAATCAATTTCTATTTGGCGTAAACCATTTTTTTCTCAAGTTTACAAACGCCCGTCGGACAAGTTTTGCCCTCAACATGGGCAGCAAATTCCTCTTCGAAAACCTGAAGACAGCGCAACAAAGGATTGGGTGCTGCCTGCCCCAATCCACAGAAAGCGGTAGCTTTCATATTCTCTCCCAGCGCTTTCAACAAAGCAAGGCTTTCTCTGGTTCCCTTACCCCTCTCGATATTTTCCAGTATTTCAACAATTCGCTTGTTACCGATACGACAAGGTGTACACTTACCACAGGACTCGTGTAAGAAAAACTCTGCAAAGCTCTTTACTACGTCAACGATGCAATGGCTATCATCGATAACCGTGAGTGCTCCTGAACCCAGAGCAGAATTGTATTTGGGAAGCGTATCGAAAGCCATGGGTACATCCAGAAGTTCCGGGGTCATGGTACCACCCGAAGGTCCCCCAGTTTGCACCAGCTTAAGACCACGTCCTCCGGGAATACCTCCTCCAATCTCAAAAATCAGCTCTCGCAGAGTAATGCCCATAGGCACTTCTATAAGCCCTGCATTAACAATATTACCGGTGAGAGTAAACACCTTGGTGCCGGGACAAGTAGGAGTACCAATGTTTTTAAACCATTTCGCACCATTGAGAATTATGGGGGGTATGTTGGCCAAGGTTTCCACGTTATTGATAACAGTAGGTTTACCCCACAAGCCTTTCTGGGGAGGGTAAGGAGGTTTGATGCGGGGTTCACCTCTCCCGCCCTCTATAGAATTAAGAAGTGCTGTCTCTTCCCCGCAAACGTAAGCACCAGCTCCTTTGCGAATTTTAATATCAAAACTAAAACCTGAACCCAGGATGTCCTCTCCCAAAAGGCCATATTCTCGAGCCTGGTTAATGGCTTTCTCCAGATGTGCAATGCTTTGAGGATACTCTGCGCGTACATATATGTATCCTTTCGAAGCTCCAACCGCATAGCCCGCTATGGTCATTGCCTCGATAATGGAATGCGGATCGCCCTCAAGGATTAATCTGTCCTTAAAGGTACCTGGTTCTCCCTCGTCCGCATTGCATACCACAAATTTTTCCTCGCCAGGAGCTTTGTAGGTAAATTCCCATTTCAGCCCGGTCGGAAAACCTGCTCCACCACGGCCCAAAAGACCCGAAGCCTTTACCTCCTCTATCACATCCAGGGGTTTCATCGAAGAGAGCACCTTGGCCAGAGCCTGATACCCGTCACGGGCAATGTAATCTTCTATGTTATTAGGGTCTATAAAACCACTGTTGCGTAAGACCACTCTTTGCTCTTTTTGAAGCGGAAAAGTTGATACCAGCTCACCAACACCACCAGAGGAAGGCATTTTAAAGCGCAGTTCCTCTACCACGCGACCTTTAAGCAGATGCTCTTCAACTATTCTTGGAACATCCTGGGGGTGAATCGGAGCGTAGATGACGTTGTCGGGGTATATTACCACAAAAGGCGAAGGTATTTCACTCCCCAAACTCCCAGTCTCCAGCAGTTGTACTTCTTGCGAAAGACCTCGTCTTTTGATCTCTGCAGAGAAGAGTTCCTTAATCTGCAAAGCCCCCAGGGGTACAGAATTGCTGCTTACTTCCACAAGCACATGCGCCCTGTAAAGCATACTCATCCCCCTTCACTGACGGTAAAGAGCCAGTATCTCCCGGATTCTTCCTTCCGAAAGATTACCGTAAGTCGTTTCATTAATCATCATAGCAGGAGCAACACCGCAAACTCCCAGACAGCTGGTAACTTCAAGGGTAAAAAGACCATCCCTTGTGGTTTCTCCTTCTTTTATGCCCAGCTCTTTCTTTAAAATTTTAATCACATCAGTTGCACCCCTAACATGACAGGGAGTGCTCTTGCAAACTCGTATCACATACTTACCCACGGGTTTGGTTTCCAGAAAGGAGTAAAAAGTAGCCACTCCATACACCTTGCTTGCTGGAACACCCAGTTTTTTGGAAACCCTCTGAAGTACAGGTTGGGGTAAGTATCCAAACTTGGCATTCAAATCCTGCAGGATGCACAGGAGAGGAGTTTCCTCTCCTGTGTAGCGGTCAATTATCTGGTCCACTTCTTCAAAAAGCTTGTCGTCAACAGTAATAGCGCCCATCATCCCTCTTCCTCCTCGACCATTGCCATTTGTTGATACTTCTTCATTGTTTTCTCGAGGTCACAGCGCAAGCAACGCTCGGCCTCCAGACGCGCAGCTTCCTCATCCAGACATAATTTAACTTCGGCAAAACTGCATACTCTTTCCCTAACCGGAATCTCGCGCGGTCTTACGCGAGGAATTTCTTTTATCACTGGTGGTTCTTCTATAATCGAAGGACGTTCAGGTTGCACCACCAGCTCCTCTTCCTCGCCTTTCACCTCCTTGAGATAATCATGTATACTAAAAGCAGCCTTTTTGCCGCAGGCCATAGCGCTTACGACCGTTGCTTCAGCACCAATCATGTCTCCACCAGCAAAAACGCCGGGTAAAGAAGTAGAAAGAGTATACTTATCCACAACCACGTTGCCACGATGATCCAGGGTAATACCTTCAGCAAATCCCTCCAAATTCGGAGCCTGACCCACGGCTGCCACCACCAGATCGCAATCCAGGACAACTTCTGCACCTTCAATAGGTACTGGTCTTTTTCTCCCGCTACGGTCGAATCCAGAGAGACGCATTCTTTGCAATTTTATGCCCTTGACGTTCCCCTCTTCATCACCCAGAATTTCCAGAGGAGCCATCAAGAAGTGGAACACAATGCCTTCCTTTTCTGCATCTTCAATTTCCTCGTACAGAGCAGGCATCTCCTCACGAGTTCTGCGATATACCACGTTTACCTCTTCAGCACCCAATCTCAAAAGCGTCCGCGCAGCGTCCATAGCGGCATTACCACCACCAACTACTACTGCTTTTTTGGGAGCTTCCACAGGCTCGCCAAGATTAACCTTTTTGAGGAGGTCCAAAGCAGGGATAACACCCTTCAAGTTCTCCCCAGGAATGCCAAGTGGCATGCTCTTCCAAGCTCCTATAGCCAGGAACACTGCATCATAGTTTTCTCGCAACTCTTGCAACGTAAAGTCCTTACCCAAACACTTATTAGGCTGGAAGTCTATTCCCATGGCCCGGAGCTGTTTTAGGTCATAATCCAGAGCCTCTCTCGGCAAGCGATAAGGAGGAATACCCACTGCCAGCATTCCACCAATCACGGGAAGAGCTTCAAAAACAGTAACCGAATATCCCTTCCGAGCCAGGAAGTAAGCACAGGTAAGACCTGCGGGACCAGAACCAACTATAGCTACCTTAGCATCGCGCTTTCTTTCCATAACCACAGGCAACATTAAGCGGTTTACTCGAGCATAATCAGCCACAAAACGTTTCAAGTCGTCTATGGCAACTGGTTCATCAAGCTGGCTGCGGCGACATTTAGCTTCACAGTAGCGGTTGCAAACCCTCCCACAAACCGAGGGAAGAGGATTGTCCTCACGGATAATCTGCAACGCTCCAATGTAATTTCCTTCTTTAATTTGTGCAACATATCCAGGAACATCTATACCCAGAGGACAGGCATGCTGACAGGGAGCTCTGAACAGCGGGCGACAGACAACAGCAGGGCATCGTTTTTCCCGTATATGAGCTTCATATTCATCTCTGAAGTAGCGCAAAGTGCTCAAAACCGGATTAGGAGCAGTCTGTCCTAAACCACAAAGAGCAGTCGCTTTTATTTGTTTGGCCAGGTCTTCAAGTAATTCAATGTCTCCCTCTCTACCTTCGCCGTTGGTAATCCTCTGCAAAATTTCCAGCATCCGCTTGGTGCCTATACGGCAGGGCGTACATTTACCACAGGACTCATCTTGAACAAATTCCAAGAAGAAACGAGCAAGGTCAACCATACAGGTGTCCTCATCCATTACGATGAGACCACCCGAACCCATGATTGCTCCCAACTCCTTAAGTGAGTCATAATCTATTTCAACGTTGAGGTACTCGCGGGGAATGCACCCTCCAGAAGGACCACCAATTTGTACTGCTTTGAGTTTTTTTCCGCCTCGAACCCCTCCACCAAGGTCATAGACAATGTCACCAAGAGTAATTCCCATGGGAACTTCAACAAGACCAGTGTTCTGAATATCTCCAGCAAGCGCAAAAACTTTGGTACCCTTGCTTCCTTCAGTACCAATGGCTCTGAACCAATCTGCCCCATTCAAGATGATAGGAGGAATGTTGGCATAAGTTTCCACATTGTTAATTAAGGTTGGCTTACCCCACAGGCCTTCAGAAGCTGGGAAAGGAGGCTTGGGTCGGGGCATCCCTCTTTTTCCCTCTACAGAAGCGATAAGGGCAGTCTCTTCACCACACACGAAAGCACCAGCCCCAATTCTTATTTCTATGTCAAAATTAAAGCCCGTCCCCATAATGTTCTCGCCCAGAAGACCATATTCTCTGGCCTGCTCAATAGCGTGTTGCAAGCGCTCCACGGCCAGCGGATACTCAGCTCGCACATAAACATACCCTTGAGAGGCTCCAATTGCATAACCCGCTATGGCCATGGCTTCGAGAACCGAATGAGGGTCTCCCTCGAGTATGCTACGATCCATAAAAGCACCTGGATCGCCCTCATCAGCATTACAGATAACATACTTTTCATCTCCAGGTGACTTTCGGGTAAATTCCCACTTCAGCCCGGTCGGAAAACCTGCTCCACCACGGCCTCTAAGACCAGATTTTTTCACTTCTTCAATGACTTCTTCAGGAGTCATTGAAGAAAGCACCTTGGCCAGAGCCTGATACCCGTCACGGGCGATGTACTCCTCAATATTTAAAGGATTAATAAAACCACTGTTGCGCAGGGCGATTTTAACCTGCTTTTTGAAAAAATCGATTTCCTGAATAAACTTACGTCTTTCATCTTCAGAGGGCTGATAAAGAAGCCTATCTACAACTCTTCCTTTCAAAAGGTGCTCCTCCACTATTTCCTGCGCATCTTCAACAGTCACCCTCTGGTAAAAAACCCCTTCCGGATAAATAATCATCAAAGGACCAAGATTGCAGGGACCAACACACCCGGTTTCTATCAAACGGATTTCATTATCCAAACCGTTTTTTTGAAGTTCTTTTACCAACGCCTCTTTTACTTTAAGTGCACCCGAAGAAATACAGGCCGCACCAGCACACAAAAGCACCTGACACCTTTCCATCCCATTCATAACGTTACCTCCCAACCTCTTCTCTATTCAGTGTGAATTACCCATTCACCCACAATTTGACCATTGACAAGGTGCGAAACCACAACTTGCCTTGCCTTCTCTGGGGTTAAGTTTCCATAGAGGACCTTTTGTGAACCATTCTCAACGCTTATCAAGGGTTCTCTATCGCAGAGGCCAATACACCCCGCCTGAGTCACTACCACATCTTTCAGGTTGCGCTTGCTTATTTCATCCAGAACCGCAGACATAATTTGCCTGGCTCCTGCAGCAATGCCACAGGTTCCCATGTGCACCGTAACCTTATACTTTGCTTTCCCTTCCCGTAGGGCAACGTTTTTTTGAACTTCTTCCTTAATTCTTTTGAGGTCCTCAATGCTTTTAATTTTCATCGTTTACGCCTCCTTCTCGAAAAGACTTTTCCTGGAAATTAATCCACTCCTTAACAGCCGGCAAGACAGCTGGCAAATCCTCAGGATTATCCACTCCAAGATACTCTAAGAGTTCCTTACTACTAAAACGCCACTCCACACCATCCACGTTATGTACAAACTCAAACTCTACTTCTGGGTTGGCAATAATCAGAGTAACCAGGGTCTCGGCAATATCGCCAAGCGGAGGAAGGTCAATGTGGCTCCTTTTAAAGGTAACAATCAGTTCGGTTCCTCTGTCTTTCTGAGAACTCAAACGGACATTTCCTTCGCACTGTTCAGCAAGCTGCTTGATGAGTGGAAGTCCCAAACCAATTTTTTTCTTCTTGTTTTGACCGGTAAAAAAGGGGTCAAAAACGTGCTTCAAGACATGCTCTTCCATACCTTTACCGTTGTCCTTAATAAGCAACTGCAAGGTGTCAGAAGACGTATCCTCAAAAACACCAATGGTCACTTTACTGGCCCCAGCTCGAAGAGAATTTTCAACCAGATCCAGAATATGAAGAGAAAGGTCTTTCATTCACCTATTCATCCGGTACCTCAGGTGTAATTGCTAATAATTTCCATAATCTGAGAAGGATTCACTCTCTTATGAACGTCGTTGTCTATGCGCACCACCGGCGCAAGACCACATGCTCCAGCACAGCGCATCACTTCAACCGAATAAAGGCCATCCTCAGTGACCTCCCCAACTCCTATTCCCAGCTCTTTCTGAATTTTGTCCAGGATTTCCTGCCCTCCCCGCACATAGCAGGCAGTACCCAGACACACCTGAATAACATGCTTTCCACGCGGTTTCATAGAAAAGAAGTGGTAAAAAGTCACCACTCCATAAACCTCGCTAAGAGGAACATCGAGTTCACGTGCAACGATTCTCAAAACCGAAGGTGGTAAATAACCAACTATGCTTTGCACTGCATGCAAGGCCTGGATAAGAACACCCTTTTTCCCTTTAAAGCGGGATAAAACACTAAGCAGGGTGTCTTCAAGCTCGGAAGAAATCTCCATATCTCCGGTTCTTTCTTCTACTTCAAGGTTAGCCACCACTATCTCCCCCTAAAACAAATTTCTCACCCAAACTTTGGGTTATTATAAACCGAATTTCAAAAAAAGTGAAGCAAATCACTTATCAATTTTAAAATTATTTAATTTTTACCGCCCATATCTTATTTCCTACCTTTCCAGGCTCGAATCCGCAATTAAATGCTCACTTTTTCTAATTTCCGAAAACGAATCTGATTGCTGTCATCAAGATATGCTTCTATAACATCTCCTTCTTGAAAGGTGCCTCTTATGAGCTCACCAGATAGGGGAGCTTCTATTTGCTTTTGAATTAATCTCCGCAAAGGTCGGGCCCCATAATCGGGGTCATAGCCTGCTTCAGCAAGGAACTCCTTGACCTCTTCCGAAAGAACCAGGTCCATACCTTGTTCTTGCAACCGCCTTCTCAACCTGGACACCATAAGATCAACGATTTTTTTAATATCTTCTTTGCGCAAAGGATTAAATACCACTATTTCATCAATGCGGTTAATAAACTCGGGCTTTAATCTACTATGCACTTCCTCTAAAACCTTGTTTTTTACTCTCCGCAGTTCTTCCGTGTTTTCGGGGTCAACATTTCTGAAATAGTGACTGCCCAGATTAGAAGTCATTATAATAACCGTGTTCTTAAAATCAACTGTTCTACCCTGACCGTCGGTCAGTCTTCCGTCATCAAGAATTTGCAAAAGGATGTTAAAAACATCGGGATGTGCTTTCTCTATCTCGTCAAAAAGAATCACCTGATAAGGTCTTCTCCGCACTACCTCGGTTAATTGGCCACCCTCTTCATAACCCACATAACCAGGAGGTGCACCTATTAGGCGAGCAACAGAGTGCTTTTCCATATACTCAGACATATCAATCCGCAAAAGTGCGTTTTCATCTCCAAACAGGAACTCAGCCAGGGTTTTGGCCAGTTCGGTTTTACCCACACCGGTAGGACCAAGGAAAAGAAAAGAACCAACTGGTCTGTTCGCCTCAGCTATACCAGCACGAGAACGTCTTATCGCTTCAGCAACTGCTCTCACTGCCTCTTCCTGGTCAATCAAGCGCTTGTGGAGTTCATCTTCCATTCGGATTAACCTTTCTTTCTCTTTTTGAAGCAAACGTCCAACCGGAATACCAGTCCAGCTGGAAACTACTTCTGCTATGTCTTCCTCACTTATCACTTCATTAATTCTTTTGTTCTGCATCCACTCTTCTTTCGCTTTAATATATTCACTTTGCAGAGCTTCAGCTTCGTCCCTGAGACGAGCTGCCTTTTCATACTCCTGCGCCTGTACCGCTGCCATACCTTCCTTAGCAAGCTCCTGCAGCCGCTCTTCCATTGCCTTGATTTCAGGAGGAACACTTTGCAGTTCTATTCTCTTTTTGCTGGCTGCCTCATCAAGAAGGTCAATAGCTTTATCGGGTAAAAAGCGATCGGTAATATATTTATCCGACAGACGACAGGCTGCATCAATCGCTTCGTCACTGATTTTCACCTTATGGTAGGCTTCATACTTATCTCGCAAGCCTCTCAAAATTTCTTTGCTCTCTTCAACAGAAGGTTCGGAAACGAAAACCGGCTGAAATCTTCGTTCCAAAGCAGGATCCTTTTCAATATATTTACGGTATTCATCAAGAGTGGTAGCTCCGATACACTGGAGCTCTCCCCGAGCTAACGCTGGCTTAAGCATGTTAGCAGCATCAATAGCCCCTTCTGCCGCTCCAGCTCCCACCACGGTGTGTAGCTCATCTATAAATAGGATAATTTTACCCTGTGACTTCTGGACTTCTTCAAGAACCGACTTCAGACGCTCTTCAAATTCTCCCCTGAATTTCGCTCCCGCAAGTAGTGCACCCATGTCCAGAGCAACAATTCTCTTCCCTTTCAAACTCTCTGGAACATTTCCTTGTACAATTCTCTGAGCAAGACCTTCCACGATGGCTGTCTTGCCCACACCAGGATCACCGATCAAAACAGGGTTGTTTTTAGTTCTTCGAGAGAGAATCTGAATAACTCTTTGAATTTCTTTATCCCTACCTATTACTGGATCCAGCTTGCCCTCTTTAGCCAGCTGAGTCAGGTCCCTGCCATACTTTTCAAGCGCCATATACTTCCCTTCCGCATATGGATCATCCACTCTTCTCTGCCCCCTTATTTCTTGAAGTGCTCGGTAAATCTTCTCAACATCCAAACCATAAGCCCTAAGGACGCGATGGCTCGTTCCACTTTCTTCCCGTACAACAGCAATCAGGAGGTGTTCTACGCCCACATAGGCGTCCTTAAGCCTCTGAGCTTCCTCAATAGCACCATCCAGAACCGATTTTGCTCGCGGCGTCAGATAAATCTGCAACTCTGAACCATGCTGATAAACCTTGGGCAGGCGCTCTAAGGCATCCTCAATTTCTCGTTGCAAAACCTGGGGATCAACACCACAGCGAGAAATTATCTGTGAAGCCAAGCCTTCTGGTTGTTTTAAAAGAGCGAGAAGAATATGCTCTACATCAAGCTGGTTATGATGGGACTCTATGAGAATATCCTGAGCAATAGAAATCACTTCACGTGCCTTTTCTGTAAAACGATCAAACTGCATCGCTCAAACCTCCTTCTCTTAGGAAATTACTCATCTTAAATGTCAATTATTAAGAAACCAGATTAAGCCTCGGATTTTCATGTCTCAAGGTAGCCAGTTCTCGGAATAACTCTTTTTCCTTAGCGCTTAACTGGCGAGGCAAAACTACCTGTACTTTGACCAGCAAATCGCCTTTTTCCTTAGTTTTGGGGTCTACAAAACCCAAACCTCTTAAGCGCAACACAGTACCATTTTGAGTTTCAGGAGGGATTTTCAACTTGACTTTTTTGCCATCTAAGAGAGGAATTTCAATCTCCGCTCCAAGCAAAGCTTCATAAAGAGTTACCGGTAAATCCAGGCTCAAATTCGAGCCTTCTTTACGAAAAATTGGATGAGGTTTTATCTTGATCCGCAAATAAAGATCTCTACCACCAGCAACACCTGGAATGCGCAGTTTTGACCCATCATCCAGACCCGGAGGTATGGTTACATTAACTGTTTTGCTTTTCCTAATTACTCCTTCTCCATTGCAAGATGAACACACTCCAAAGTTACCACTCTTACCAGTACCAGAACAGGCACTGCATATTTCATCAAAGGCAACCTTTATATTTCTGGTGGTTCCTCGATACACTTCTTCCAGAGTAATTTCTACTTCATGGGTAGGTTCTGAAGTCGGAGTTTCTTTTTTAATAGTATGCTCTGTAAAAGGACTACTCCGATAGGTACGATATACCCTGAATCCTCCCCCAGAGGGCCTCCCTGAAGAAAAAATATCACCGAAGAGTATTTTGAAAAAGTCGCTAAAATCTTCAAAGCCGCCCCACTCTGCCTGTGCCTCACCCACAGTATAATATCGTTGTCCAGAAGCCCCGTACTTGCGATAAAAATCTTGCCAGAACTGCTCCGTATTTTGCTGTCCATAGGTATTCCAGGCGGCTCCAAGTTCATCATACCTTTTTCGTTTTTCGGGATCACTCAAAACCTCATAGGCTTCATTAATTTCCTTGAATTTTTTTTCTGCTTCTTTATCGCCTGGGTTCAGATCTGGATGATATTTTCTTGCCAGTCGCCGATAAGCGCGTTTTATTTCCTTTTCATCAGCGTTTCTATCAACTCCCAGTATCTTGTAGTAATCTTTAAATTCCATACCGCCACCAACCATCCTTA